>JAZLCK010000042.1:0-20379 GCA_045614165.1 Christensenellaceae bacterium
CATATCCAATCCAAGTCTTGCCTTTTCCTCAATACCGTTCAACACCTCTTTAGCGTCATAAAAAGTTCTCGTTCCATATCGGCTTTTCGCCGCCATATCATAAACTGCAATAGACGACACCGCTATATCCGTTTCTTCTATTATTTGCTTTTGCACTTCGTAATTTTCAAGCGTTAACGTGTGATCTATAACAATATCCGCACCGTATTTTTGGGCAATTTTGGCCTTTTCTACTTCTGTTGTTACAGAGTCTTCTTTACTACTTACTCCAACGCTTGCAAGAACTTTTGGATATCCTCCATCGCCAGCTAAAATCTTTTTGTTCCTTTTTTTATTGCCAATTTGAATTTGCATTATTTTTTAATTTCCCCTTAAAATTTTTGTAAGTTCTACTTAAACTTTGTTCTGACACACCACAAATAACACCGATTTGCTTTGCCGTTAGCAATTCTCCCTTTTTCCTTTTATCGTGTTAAAAGCAAAATATATACTTTTTAAGTCTTCTGGCAAATATTCAAGCGCTTTATCTTCTATATCGTAAGAAACACCGTAATACCCTTCTGCAATAGAACCTGTCATTGCACCAATTGTATCAGAATCACCACCAATTGATACGGCATTTCTTATTGCGTCTTCAAAACTTTCACTTTCCAAAAACGCTATCAACGCTTGAGGGACGCTTCCTTGACAGGTTACCCAACCACCTGCAAAATCATATCCATAATTGCCGTAATGTGATTTTATGGTAAACGTTTTATCTTTTAAGATTGGATAATATTCAGCCAAACATTCTCTAATTTCTTCTTTTGATTTACCTATCCTTGAAAGATAGATTCCCATTGCAACGGCTTCTGCACCTTTAATTCCTTCTGGGTGATTGTGTGTCACGTCGGTAACCATTAACGAAAGTTCTTTAACTTCTTCTTCACTATTAGCAACCCAGCCAACCGGACTAACTCTCATTGCCGAGCCATTTCCATAACTGTTATATGGTTTAGGATTACTACTCATTAACCATTTATAAAAACTAGCACCCCAACCAGTATTTATATGCTCTCTACCAATATTTTGCATGCACTCAACAGTCAGTTCTCTTAACTTGCCGTAATCTCCTTTACATAAGAATAACGCCTTTGCTATAGCAAGTGTCATAAAACTATCATCTGTCGGTTTACAACTTTTAGTAAAAAATGCAAAATCTTTACCACGATTATCATCTTCTACGAATTCAAATCTACTTCCAACAATATCACCTATTATTGCTCCTAACATTTTTCTCCTTATGAAAAAATTAGGCGGAAAGATTTTCTCTCCGCCTCCTTATTTTTTATTTATGCTACGTTCCAATCATAGATTTCACAATCTAAAACTGGTTTTTTAATATACGATTTTAATTGTTTACGTTTGGTCTTTTCCATAACCGAAATTCCAAATTCCTGCTCCAAATAATGTATCTGTGCTGGCAACTTTGTTGCCGTATGCCTTACACTATGGCTACAGTGTTTTCTTAGTTTTCTCAACTCGAACAATGAAATTCCTGGTTCAAATACTATTTTGTTGCTCTTTCTATATGGTTGCACAAAAAGAAAATGTCTTTTCCCTTGCGCCATTAAATAAAAGGTTTGTTCTCCCTTTGCTGTGGTTGTACAATAAATATAATCTTTCATTTGATTTCTCCTTAAATAAATTGTGCCACTTAAATTATGGTAATAAAGGGGCAGGCTTTATTTAATCCCACCCCTAATGTTTTTACGCTATCATTTTCAAAAGTTCTTCACGGCTTAAAAGATGTTTTTCTTCTAAGGCTTTAACAATTTTGTCAAACACAACTTTATGCTCTAAAATGATATTTTTAACCTTTTCGTGTGTTTCGTTTAAAACTTCTACACGCTTTGCTACGATTTTTTCTGCTTGCGAATCTGAAACTACACCACGGCGAGATAAATCAAGCAAATATTCATAGCCAAACTTTCCACCCTCGGTTATCATAAAATCAAGGCTCATTATAGCTTGTCTCATATCGTTTGAACACCCGCAAGAAGCTTCTCCAAACTCTACTATTTCAGCAACTCTACCACCAAGAGAAATTGCCACGTCATCTAAATCTTGATTGTTTTTAGAACAATAGAAGTCTTCCTCATAAATCATACGAGTATGCCCTTTAGATTGTCCTTGCGGAATAATCGTTGCCGTGGATAATTTGCCAGGTTGCAAATACAACGCAACAATAGCATGCCCTGCTTCGTGAACTGCAACCAAGTGCTTTTCTTTATCATTTACTTCTTTTTCAACGCCACGGAAAGCAAGTCTATTCATTGCCGTTTGAAAACATTCGAAGTCTATGCTTGGCTTTCCTTTTTCAATGGCAAGAATTCCTGATTCGTTCACTAAGCATTCCAGTTGCGCACCAGAACACCCCGAAGTAACTCTTGCAACATAATCTACGTCAATAGTTTTGTCCATTTCAATCTTATCATAGTAATAACTTAAAATTTTCTTTCTATCTTCTATTGACGGCATACCTATCTCGAAGATTCTATCAAATCTTCCCGAACGCACAAGAGCCGTTCCAAGGCGATGAACGTTATTACAAGTTGCAACAACCAAAACACCATTTTCATCTTTTAGGGAATCAAGTTCTTGTAAAAGAATTTTCATTGCTTTGTCGTTCATCTCAATATAATATTCATCGTGTCCACCCGCTATTTTGTCAAACTCGTCGATTAGTAATAGACAAGGTTTCATTTCCTTTGCTTTATCAAAAGCGTCTTGAATAAACTTTTCAGAATTCTTTTTCGTGCAATCAGCAGCACGAAGTTCTATAATGTTAATTTTTTCATCGGCAATTGATTTTGCCATAACTGTTTTACCAACACCAGGTTGTCCATAAAGAAGAACCCCTTTAGGGATATGCACTCCTCGTTTTGCGTATTTTTCCGCATTATGAAGAAAGTCTTTTAATTGTTCTAACTGTGCGACTTCTTTTTCGTAGCCAGCAATTTTAGTCTTTGTAGTAATCCGTTCAATCTTTGCCATCGGCAAATCCTCCGTAAAAAATAGATTTAATAGATTATCTTTCCCGACCTCCTTGTCCAATCGGGATAGCATAACGGGAACTACTCAAAAAAGAAAAATCCTTATACAAAGTATAAGGATTATCGCTTTTTTATTTTTGTTTTTTATGGAATTTTGCTAATTTTTTGTAAATTTTAAGCCGTATAAATCGTATTCGCCATCATCTTTTGGCTTGACTTTTTGCATTTTTTCTTTGCTTCCTTTTAGCATATTCTTAAATAGTTCGTTTTCAAGGAGTGGAGCGTAAAGATGCCAGTTCTCACTTTCATCTTCTTCACGGGCTTTAAGCACAAGCCAAATATCGCCTTCAGTCACAAGCCATTTAGAAACCTTTTTCTTTCGCTCTTCTTTCTTTTGTTGTATTTTTTCGTAAATCAAAGTTTTTTCATCTTCGTCTGCTTTCCTTAAATCGCTATACAGAACTTCCAACTCTTTTTTATATTGTTCACAAAGTTCTAAAACCTTTTCTCTATGTTCATAAGCAGTGGATTTTATTTTTTCTGGCACCTTTAACATATCAGAAATCGCAACGTAGTTTGCTTTTTTTTCTTTCCCTTTTCTAAAGTCGATTTCGTTTGCAAGCTGATAAAGATATTCCATTGCCGTTTTCAAGAAAACATATTCTTTTTTAGACCAAAGTTCATCTCTCTTTTCTTGACGCATCTTTTTTTGTCTTACTTTATTCTTGTCCCAAATTTTTCTTACTTGGCGTTCAACTTCTTCTTCATCTATTTCTCTAAAAAACTCTGGTCTAATTTTGCCATACTTTTCAGATAATTTTTTTAATTCCTTTTGAGTATCGACAGTCCCATACGAACGTTTTGCCTTATCAATCTCAATGCCAGAAAGTACGGCAAGTTTGCAAATATCACAATAAATTTTATCAATTTCTTCCTGCTCGTGTTTATCGCTATTAATTTTATCCCATAAAATACTATTTAATTTTTGAGACAAATTTACTATTTCGCCTATAACGTTTTCGCTTGTGTTATAATCCAACTCAGCAAGAGATAAATCTTTATTCGTTGGCTTTATATCATTATTTGGAACGCTAAAATTTTCCCTTTGCTTAAAAGCCGTTTCAACAATTAAACTATCGTTAGTTATAAGCATGGCATCCGAGTCATAATCACAACCATTTAAGCGTTGTTGAATATTATCACTAATAGCATTAACACAAACGATATTATCCCCTAAGTCGAAATAATCTTCCCAAATTGTGCTGTTTTTATTATTTGTTACACAATACAAATTCCCCATAGTAATATGTGGAGAACGTGCGCATACTAATCTTTCGCCATTGTTGAATTTTTTGCAATATATCTCACCAACACCTAAAACAGCTGATTTGTTTTTGACATTATTTATATCAAACTCACTAGATAACGCCAACAACATTTCAGGACCATTACCAAATAACGTAGCATTTGTCCCCGGTAGTAAAATATGACCTTGTTTCAATCTGTCTTTTTGCGATTCAACCACATCGTTTCTAAAATTATAATATAGTTTAGTATCCTTAAAGCCGTCATTGATATTCATCAAAGTAAAAATTACTTTACTTCTTTCTTCTAAGCCATCTGATATTTCTTCTCTATCCTCTTCTTTTTCTCCTTTATAAGCAACGCTAAAGTGATAGTTCATGAAATCATAATCTTCTCTAATAGTGTTTAAGTATTCTTTGCTAGGGCGTAATAATTCTTCCACCTGTTGTTCGTTAAAACCCAAAGTATTAATAAATTGATAACTACTTTGTACCATTTTGCCATCGAAGAATTTCGTGCGTTTGTCATATTTTACCACACCAAAAGCACTATTAACCTTTTTCGCCCATTTGCGAACGTTGCTTTCAGTAAGTTTATTTCCCATAAACTTAAGAAATTTCATGCTATTAGGGGTTGTCACCATAACAATTTGACTTATATCCGTCGCAAGCGTAATAAATTTCTTCGCTCTTAAATCTTCTAGTGTTATATTTTTATCCTTGAACCATTTTTGAAGTTTAGTCTTAAACGCGCAGGACTTGAAAAACTTGTTGCGAAGAAGTAACATATGTTTGTCCTTAAATTTGCCCTTGAACAAACTTTCATCAAGCAAGCTTTCCCCATCCCAAATATCATTTTTGATGGTGGTTTCTTTTTTTATTGCACACAATTCGCCATTGTTTTCTTCAACGCTTATAACTTCTTCTGAAAACTTACTTATACAATCTGGAATAAATAATATCCCTTCAAGTGGAATATCTATAGTTCCCTTCAATGAACTAAGTGAAAGCGATTTGTATGCTTCCCACGATGCCAAATCTCCTTTACTAGAATCCAAGCCACACTCACCCCATCTTTCCATATGTTTGAGCAACCTTTCATCTATAAACAAGCATTTCCCTTGGCGAGAACTACCACTACTTCTTTTATAACGAACGTAATGTATGCCACCCAAATGAAATCCAGTAGCATACAAACATTCTCTTAACTCTTTAAGGTCTTTTTTGTAAACAACTTCATTTTTATAGTTATATTCTTTATATGTATAAGTGAATTTGACATTTATTATAGCAAGTGTATATTCGTTCTTATTATTGTCCTTAAAAGAAAATCCTCTCGTTTTATAAGACTTTAATTCTCTTTCATCTAGCGAATCATCTAATACGTTCTTAAATAGCTTAAAATATTCTTCACTCTTATCTTCTGGCATTTTATATGCGCCATACTTCTGCTCATCTTCATATATTTTGTTCGCTTCTAATGATAAAATACGATATCCCTTAATTGCCATTACAAATTTCTCCTTATATACATTATACAATATTTAAGCATTTTTTTCAATAAAAACAACTATTCCATCCAAAAACACAACTAAATTGCAAGTTCAACTTACAACTCCTTCAAGTCTAATAGTAATCGAACCTCTCTATTTTGGCGTAAATCACTAGTGTTTTTCTAACGATTTTGCCCCTACTACGCCGCAACTCCGCCTATTCGAACAAACTAAAAAAACGCCAGTTTTTTCTGGCTATTTTTAATATCAAGAAAATTGTCGAGTTGCTGTCGAGTTCTTTAAGCAAATACAATAAAGAGGTCTAATTTTGAAAAATTAGACCTCTTTTAATATTAAATTAAACGTTTTAATTCTTCTCTTAATTTTTGTAGCCTTGAACTTATGTCCGCATAATCCGACAACGCTTCAATTATTTCTTCTCCACCTTCAAGCTCAAAAAACTTAGAATACATTTTATGAACAAACAATGTTGTTTCCTTATCGTTAAACTTAACTACTATTTTGTTTATTTCTTGCGAAACAACTATACCTGTCCCATATTTATAATGTTTAACCTCTACATTTATTAAGGAAATAGGCGCATATTGTTCTGCTTTTAATTCAAGATCGTAAATCTCATTCTCTAAGCTATTTATACGAGCCTCTTTTTCTAGTCTTTCCTTCTCTCTAATTTGAGCTTCGGTAAACGCTTTGATACTCTCTTTTTTAGACTGATGCTGCATCCCTAAATAAAACTTATATGTTTTACTACAATAGATAACATCAAAAGCTAAAATATGCAAGCTCTCATCTCTATAATGCTTATCGCCTAAAAATGTAAAATGCTTTTCTAATAATGATGGGTGCTCTTTTAATGCTTCAACAATTTTATCACACATTTCATAATAATAATCTAAACGAAAATATTGACCCGAACCAATATCTTTGCCAAATTCTATATGCTGTGCAAAAATTTCCGCCTCACTATAACGATAAATATAGTTTGCACCTGGATCAAAAAAAGCTAAATAGCAAGAAGCCGCGTGCCTATCTTGCTTATACTTAAAACTTTGCGGAAAATGTTTTGCACGTAACTCATCTATTTTTACTAAGAATGTATCCAAATTGTTCTGTCTTTTAACAATATTCCCACCATCATCGGCAAACAAAACCTCCTTAAAAAGAGATTCTACTGCTTCTGGTTCTTTTTCGGCAATTTTAACGATTCCGTTAGATGGAGAAACATAACTATTATCCATTAATATAAAGAAATCTTTTCTTGCCTCATTAAACATCTCTGAAAAGGGTTTCTTTTTCGTCTCATGAGAAAACCAAACATCGCGAAAACGCTTTGCAGCACGCCACTTAAAAATTTCATCATGTTTCTCATTATTTATCTCATAAAACTTCTCTTCATATTTATCAATTAACTTATGTAAATTCTCTAAATTCATTTTTATTACAATCCCTTGTAGTATTTTTCAATAAGTTTCGCCATCATCTTTCTGCGTTCAATCAAGAAATTATCATAGCACTCTACATCGGTTATACCTTTTTTATCTATAAGTTTAAGCAAGGTTACAACAAATCCATCTTCAGTAGGAAAAGTAGGTAATAAACAACAATCCTCTAAAACATCTTCTCTTGCGCAATCACATACTCGTTCATAAGATCTAATAGGCGCCCGCTCATATAACACTTTATCGCTTTTTAAGGCAACATAATTGTCGTCAATATATTCTCTAACACCATAATATAATTCGTTGCTGATTTTATAAGAAGTCTTGTCAAAAATGAGCAAATAAACAGTCATCTCGTTTTTAAATAAGAATTCTCTGATTACACTTGTTGCAACTTCAAGCGCTTTGTCTTTAGGATATCTATAAACACCCGAAGATATAAGTGGAAAAGCAACTGTTTCGCAACCATTTTCCTTTGCAAGCGCAAGTGATTTTTTATAGCAAGATTCAAGTAGCAATTTTTCGCCCTTTTGACCGCCACACCAAATAGGTCCCACGGTATGAATAACGTATTTGCTTGGTAAATTATACCCTTTTGTAATTTTGGCGTCACCTGTTTCACAACCACCAAGGGTTTTACATTCTTCTAAAAGTTTACTTCCTGCGGCTTTATGAATTGCACCATCAACACCTCCACCGCCAAGTAAAGTATTGTTCGCCGCATTAACAATTGCATCGCTCTTAAATATAATTTTTAAGGGAGCTATAGCACATGACATTATAAAAAAGAATCCTATGGAACTAGTTATCCATAAGACTCATGAACGAGAACATGGTAAGGCTTTGACGCTTGAAGAAGAAAAATTACTTCTTGATTCTACTGCTGGCACCGAGTTTCACCTTATGTTTGCTATCGCTCTATTTACTGGTATGCGACCAAATGAATATGAAACAGCAAAGCGTGAAGGCGATTTTATAGTTTGCAGAAACAGTAAGCGTAAAAATGGTAAGATAGAATATAAAAAGATACCTATTACCCCAATGCTTAGACCTTATATAAAGGACACCCAAAAGTTAACCTTTTATAAAACGTATACTCTGCGAGAGAAGTTTAATAGCATACTTACCAACCATATTCTCTACGATTTACGAACAACTTTTTATTCTCGTTGTATTGAATGTGGTGTTACAGATATAGCTAGAAAATTATTCGTTGGTCATACGTTAGGTCAGCTAGGTGATGCTTATACCGATTTATCTGATGAATACCTACTTAAAGAAGGTGAAAAAATTAAATACTAAACAAAAAAGAGGTCAGAATCCACTTTTTGGATTTGACCTCTTTTCTTTTATTCGTCATCAAAAACATCATCAAAAATGTCATCAAAATCTTCTATCTCTTCCTTCTTCCATAAAGGTGTAACCGATACTTTACCCTCTTCCATTGGCTCTACCTTATAAAAAGAAACATTAAGATTGCCCTCTTCACACACCAAAGGAGAAACCTCTAACATGCTGAAAGGCAAAATCATCTCTTTCGTTAGATAAAAAATCTTAGAACTTTCTTTTAGTTTAATATCTCGTCTACAATTACACGAGGATAATACTGCTAACAAATATATAACATCATAAACTTTTTCATCTTCTATAACATCTATTTCACAAACATATTCATAGTGCGGACGGATTTCTTGTTCTTCCGTAGGAATTGCTTTCTCCCCAAAAATTTGCCTTAAAAGTTTTTCCTCTGGCGTCAACTGTGTTAGTGCTGTTCTTTGTTTTGCAGTAACCGTGTTTGCCCCAAGCGAAACTAAATAGTTTTTATCTTCTTTTTGAGTTAAAAAACACATAAGAAGTCCGTCTGCAAATTCACGCTTATAAAAATTAACAATTTCACCAAAGTTTTCTTCAACCTTTTCTGAAACTCTTAAAAGATTATTAAATGTTTTATATCCCCCATATTCACAAAGTCCTCTATGGTTAGTTAGCGCTGAAATTATCCAAGGTTTATCAAATACTTCCTCGCCAAGCTTATAATCTAAGAAAAAATATAGCGTCTTGTTTAGTAATAATGGATGTTTAATCATTAAATCTTTAACCTTTTTCACATCAACATTATAATTCTTAGCTATCTCATCTATATTTCTAGATAATCCATCAATACGTTTTGTTAAAATAAATGGAAATTTTTTACAAAGAAATATTAAATCTTCTCTTTCGTATTCAAAAATCATACATAACGCTTTAATTTGATTATCGAAATAACCTTTTTTATGATATAGCCACGAAGGATTTTTAAGCAAATATTTAATACATTCCGACCTGCTTATACAGAGAGCATCTTCAATGTCCAACATCCTCTCACCAAACATTTTATATGGTTTTAATGTAAAAAGCGTCCTTCTTCTATTAGCTAAATCAACTCTTGTTTCTACCCAATGTTGCGAGTTAACAAACTCGATAAAATTATCAAAACCTTCAAAAATTTCGCAATAGTATTTCACTACTTCGCAAAACTCTTCAGGAGAATATAAAACATCTGCAGCGTCAAACATTAACGAAGAAACTTGTTCTTTTGAGAGAGTTAATTCTTCCATAAGCACTTTTTCGTATGGTAAACGTTCAGCTTTTTGCTTTTCTATACCCCGTTCTAACTTTTCCATTATTTCTTCTATCATTTTATCAGCCATAAATTACTTCCCTCCGCATCTATTATATCAAATTATCATTAGAATTTCAACTTGCACCAATTTTATCATCTTAATTATGACACTATGTGTCATATTAGAAAAAATTTTTATTGTTTTTACGGGACTTTTACGGGTGAATAAACCTTATTGCTGTTAGAAAATCGATAGAAATTTACTAGCGATTTTTTATGCGCTCGACAAAGACCTCGACAAGACTCTACAAATCTTGGCATCGCCTATACTTTTGAAGAATTTTCCCTAAGGTGACAGATGGTGCTTTGCTACTTTTAGACGTTATATATCAAAAATAAAAGGACCTTACCTATAATTTTAGGTAAAGTCCTGGTTCTCACACCCTAAACTCCGCCAATTACTCCGCCAAAGTGAGGAATTCTTTTGATTTTACATCTAAAAATTTTCTTAAAAGTGGTCAAAAGTCCATGAAATTCCGACTAAAAACTACTATAAAATGAAAAAATCAGTCATAATTGACTGATTTCTCAAAAAAGTGGTGACCCCTTCGGGTTTCTGCCCCTTGATAAGGGGAAGGCAAACGTTGGTTTGCGAGGGGTTTGCTGTCCGACGCTAGTCGATCGAACCTTGGTTCGGCAATCCGTTAGGATTGCAAAAAGAAAAGCACCAACTTTTGTTGATGCTTTTCTTTTTTGGTGAGCCAATTTGAGCGGAAAACGAACAATTTCGCGCTCTTTATTTGTGAAACAAAGGGCAAGACATATTCCGCTTGCCCTTAATTTTAGTTAGTTGTTTCAAAGTTGAAAATAATTTTTATGTCTTTCAAATAAGTAATTACATACTGAATTTTTCCGTCAAGAAATCGTAATTCTTGATATTCGTTTAACGCCAATAATTGTGTTGTGTTTTCTGTTTTTGATATTTCCATACTTTCTTCTTCATCTTGTCCTATTGGTTTAACCTTCAGAATGTAAGTTTGAGAATTGTCGAAAACGGAAATACGTTCTATCACGTTTGCTACAACAATAATGGTATCATCAAAATGAGCATTAAGTTTCCCAGTTTTTATTGCTTCCTTAATAATCAACTTAAATTCATCAACCGTATCTATCGTGCCAACTTGTTCTCTTATTTCTAATGGAATAATATTCATAATATTACTAGGTAATGTTTGATTAAGTTGTTCTAAAGAAAGACCTTGTGGTATTTCTATTTGAGTTTCTGTATAGATGTAATTTTTATCAAAAGAAAGATTAAATTCTTTTGGTTCATTACATTTAGAACATTCGTATATCGTTTTTTGTTGAGTGGCTTGTTTAAGTGCCCAAGTATGTATGCAATTATCATTTGGCGTATTGTTAGAATTACTATCGCAAGCACAAAAACCGCAAACAACGGATAACAAAGTGATAAGACAGATTAGAATACTAAATATTTTTTTCATTTTTCCCCTTTAAAATTTATAATTATTACTGAAACAATAGCACAAAGTAATGAAAAAGTCAATAATTAAAAACCTAAAACTTACACTTTTTTGTGTTCGTTTTAGGTTTTGATTGGTGACCCCTACGGGTTTCTGCCCCTTGATAAGGGGAAGGCAAACAAAGTTTGCGAGGGGTTTGCTGTCCGACGCTAGTCGATCGAACCTTTTGGTTCGCAATCCTTTAGGATTGCAAAAAAATAAAGAGCACCGTTTGATGCTCTTTATTTTTTGGTGACCCCTACGGGAATCCCACCTGTGTGGCCTACCCGATAAACAGTGGGTGTCCACTGTTTAGTCCTGCGGACAAATTGCTAACGCAATTTTCTCCATATTCGATTCCCTTCGGACAAAAAAAATAAGAGCACCATTTGATGCTCTTATTTTTTTTGGTGACCCCTACGGGAATCGAACCCATGTTACCACCGTGAAAGGGTGGTGTCTTAACCGCTTGACCAAGGGGCCGTGTCACCTAATATATATTTTTCGCACGGCAGTAGCCGATACGTTATTTGCTTTGGTAGCGGCGGTCAGATTCGAACCAACGACCTGCCGGGTATGAACCGGCCGCTATAACCAACTAAGCTACGCCGCCATATCGCACCTATCTCTAAAACAAATGCTAGTGTATTATATCGAAATATTTTTGATTTGTCAATTATATTTCGCCTATTTTTACAAAATTTTTATTTTAAATTTTTCTTTTGCGATACGACGTGCATAACTCCCACGGCTAATCGTATAATTTCTTGTTTTTCGGCCCGTTTTCTTTGACTTCTTGAACGATGCTTTTATTAAGCCTAAAAAGAGCCAAAACGTTAGGGATAACCATTAGATAATTAAAAAAGTCGGTAAACTCCCAAACCAAATCACTTTTTAGCATAGAACCTAAAAACACGAACGCTAGACTAATTAAAAAGTAAACGATAATCCACTTTTTGCCGAATAGATATTCAAAGTTTATTCTACCGAACAAGTTCCAACCGATAATCGTAGAAAAAGCAAAGAAAGTTAAACAAACAGCGACAAAATATGCCGAAATTTTGCTTGCAACAGAGCCCCCGCCAAACGCGCTAGTGATAGCCGTTGCCACCAAGTTAGTGTTGCCAACTCCGTTTGGCACAACTCCGTTTTCTAACACCCCACCACTAGTATAAAGCGAAGAAATAACCACTAACGCCGTGATAGTGAGTATTACGAAAGTATCTAAAAACACGCTAACGATAGCAACCGTGCCTTGCTTGTGCGGATTTTCGGCATCGGCAAGAGCATATGCGTGTGGGGTTGTACCCATACCTGCTTCGTTAGAAAATAGTCCTCGCTTTGCCCCTTGACTTAACGCCGTTTTAAGCGCATAGCCAAAGCCACCACCGATAAGCGCTTGTGGCACGAACGCGAATTTTATAATAAGCCAAAACGCTTGTGGAACTTTGACGACGTTAAACGCTAGAACAACAAGGCTACCTAAGATATAAACGATAGCCATAATAGGCACCAACTTTTCGGTGACCGACGCGATACGCTTTACCCCACCAATCAAAATGAGTAAAAGCAAAGCCGTTATCACTATGCCCACAACGTAGAACGGAACGCCCGTAGCGTTATGCACAGATTCGCCGATAGAGTTAGACTGAACCATGCCCCCAACAAACCCGATAGCGACCATACACGCCACGCTAAAAAATACTGCTAAAAATTTACCGAAACCGCCCTTAAACGCTTGTTTTATGTAATAAACTGGCCCGCCTTTATAAATCCCGTTGTCGCCAAGTATTCTGGTTTTTTGCGCTAAAACTGCTTCGGAATAAGCCGTTGCCATGCCAAAAAAGGCGATAACCCACATCCAAAACACAGCGCCCGGACCACCAATTAAAATTGCACCGCTAACGCCAACGATATTGCCCGTTCCCACTTGCGAAGCAACGGCCGTAGTAAACGCTTGAAAGGTGCTAACGCCTTTATCTTTACCATCGCCCTTTTTATTCTTGCCAAAAAGCGTTATAAACCCTTCTTTAAAGCAACGAACTTGCACAAACCTTGTTTTTATGGTAAAAAACACGCCAACGCCTAATAACAAAACAATAAGAACGTAGTCTGACAAATACGCGTTTACCGTTTTTATAAAATTGTAAATTGAATCGATAACTTTTTGCATAATAGCCCTAAAAAGCAAAAAAATAAAGAGCCGATTTCGGCCCCGAAGAAAAGATATTTGCCCTGTCCTTTTGCCTGAGAGATTAAAAACTTTTACGTAAGTTTCCGTACACCTTCGGCACCCAAAACGAGATTCTCCAGAGTGAAATTGATTGTTTAGTTTTGCTAAAATTTGATTTTTTGCGCCAAAAATAGACGCGCTAGTGTAATCTAGCCTATATATCATACTAAAAATCGAAAATTTTGTCAACGATTTGCACGGCGCGCTTTCATTTTTAAAGTTTTCGTGCTATAATATGCTTAAAATAATAAAGCGCAGGTTGTATTATGCAAAAAATAACTAGTTTTACCATAGACCACACCAAACTAAAACCCGGCATTTACGTTTCTAGGATAGACCAAATGAACGGCTTAAAAGTGACCACGTTTGATTTAAGGCTAAAAACTCCAAACGTAGACGTCGTTATGAACACCGCCCCTATTCACGCCTTTGAACATTTGGGCGCAACGTTTTTAAGAAATAGCGCGATTAAAGATAAAATAGTGTATTTTGGGCCTATGGGTTGCAGAACGGGCTTTTACCTTATAGTGTTTGGCGAAGTTAGTAGCAAAGAAATCTACCCTTACGTTTTAGATATGCTAGATTTTATTATTTCTTATACGGGCGAAATCCCCGGTGCAAGTCCCGTAGAGTGCGGAAACTATAAAGACCTAGACCTAGACGGCGCGAAACAAGATGCAAAAAACTATAAAGAAATATTAACCGCCACCCCACGCTTTACCTACCCAGAATAGAATAAAACCAAAATTAAAACCTTGTGAACTACCACAAGGTTTTTTATTTTATAACGTTATCTATACATTTTGAGTTTGTTGGAAACTACGGTGGCGTTAAACGGAATATCGTAATATAATTCGCCATCTACGTTTATAAAGGTTGGGCGGGTTGTTTTTATGGATATACTTTTTACTTTTTTGTGCGTTGCGCCTTTAATATCTAGCACTTTGCCCTTTTTTAGTTTTATAAACGCCGAAATGATTTTTAGCCTATTCATTTCTTTAACGGTCACGAAGTCTAAAAGCCCGTCGTCTATCACGGCTGGTGGACAGATAGGGATACCGCCACCAAACTTATAGCCGTTGCAAACACACGCTATAAAAGCACGGCTTTTAATTTGTTCGGCACTAGTAGTTATGGTAAAATCTAAGAACTTATCCTTGGTGTAGCCGATAAGCGTTTTAACTAGGCATTTAGTATAGCCTGCCTTAGTCCTTTTTTTGAGTTTTTGATACCTAGATAGCACGTCTACGTCTATTCCCATACCCACAACGTTAATGCCCCTAACGCCACTAACGTCTATAAAGTCGGTGAACTTTGGCTCGCCATCGATTATGGTGTTTAGTGCTTTTTTAACGTCTAGGCTAATGCCTATGGCCGAAGCAAAGTCGTTGCCCGTACCACAAGGGATAACGCCAAGCGCAGTTTTAGAAAAATCGGTAAAGCCGTTTACTACTTCGTGCAGAGTTCCATCTCCACCAACCGAAACGATTATGCTTGCGCCGTTTTTAATAAGGTCTGCCGTTTTATCTTTTGCTTCGTGCGGGGCTGAAACGTAGTGAAATTCGTATCGAACACCCCTATCGGTTAGGTGCTCTTTTATAATCGGCAAAGATTGTTTTACCTTCTCACCCGTCATACCACCCGCATTAAAGTTTACAATTAAATCTAATTTATCGGTTTGTATATTCATAACGGAATTATTTTACTATAAATTGTTCAAATTTTCAAGTTTTATGCTATAATATTTTTATGAAAATTCCTGTTCCAAAACCACTAAAACTATTAAGCGCAAAATTAAATAGCCCCATATACCTTGTTGGTGGATACGTTAGAGATTATTTGCTTTACCAAAAAGTTAGCGCTGACGTAGATTTTTGCGCGCCGATTTTGCCCGAAGAACTTGCACGCGTTGCCACTAGCCTTAATTTTAACGTGATTGCCACCTATAAAAAAACGGGCACGGTTAAACTAAAATATGGCAAACAAGAATTTGAATATACAGCATTTAGAACGGACAAGTATTCTTGTGGTGGTGCGCACGTTCCTAGTGAAGTGGTTTTTACCACCGATATAACGCTTGATGCTATGCGCCGTGATTTTAAGGTTAACGCTATTTACTACGACGTTAAAAACGAAAAAATCGTTGACGTTTTGGGCGGGCTAAAAGATATAAAAAACAAAACTATTAACACAGTTATATCGCCTGAAAAGGTTTTTATGCACGACGGGCTTAGACTTATGCGCCTTGCAAGATTTAGCGCGTATCATAATTTAAAAGTGCCAAAACGCGTTTACAAAGTGGCGCGCAAATATAAAGGTTTAGTTTCTGATATAACCCCCGATAGAATTAAAGAAGAATTTATAAAAATTTTGAGCCAAGAAGTGCAAGTAGTTAAACACGGTTTGCAAGTTTTAGAAAAGTCTGGCGTGCTTAAAGTTTTACTAAAAGAGCAAAAGGCACTTAAAATTAGTAGGGATAAAATTATTAACGCGATTAGTAAAACGCCACAACCATTAAGGCTTTACGCTACGTGTATTTTGTTTTCTAAAGATAAAGAAAGTGCGATAGAAAAGTTAGAATATTTGCGCGTTTGTAAATCTAGCGTTAAAAATGCAAAAGGGCTAGTTTCTTTGTTTTTTGAGTTTATAAATGGCGCGAAAACCAAGACTGAACTAAAAAAAGCAATACTTGATAACTTTTATTCGTTTAATGATTTTTACGCGCTTTCCTCTGCTTTAATTAGTGGCGAAGAAAAACTTATCAGGCTAAACGCTAGACTTATAAAGTGGGCAAAAATTAAAGAAAGCATAATTTCGCTAAATATACCGATTAGTTTTTCCGACCTAAACATTTCGGCAAAGGAACTTATAGATTTAGGCGCTCAAACAAAAAACATTAAAAGCGTGCTTAATTTCTTGCTTATTAAGTGCCAAAAAAACGCAAAACTTAACAATAAAAAATCTTTAATCGGCATACTTAAAAGGGCCAAGATGATTTAGGCGTTAAAATCGTTTTTTTATGGTTTTTGCATAAAATAGCGCAAAGAATAATAAATTTAGTAATATATTTATATATTTTGAAAGATTTTGTTGACAAAAACACCTGTGTTTGATATAATTTTTGGTGTGTTGTAAAACATAAAAAAATATAGTAAAGGATGTATTTATGAATTTAAGCAGTCAATATTATTCGTATTGTAAAGAAATCGGCGTAATGAAAGAAAATTATGGCCGTCAAAGAGCGCTAGACGCTATGAAGGAATCTGTTAGAAAAGCAAAAGCAGTTGACCCAGACTTCGTTAAAGAATTTGATAAGTTAACTCTTTCTTACTCTGGTATTTCATATCGCGTATGTATGCTTTATAAATGGGATATCGAACTTGATTACGTTGTTAACGGCGTGATTAAACACGGCAGAATTGCTGACTTCGGCGAATCTGGTGCACATAAAGACTTACATATCACCAACTTTGGCGATAATGCTAACTACACCAAATTAAACGACTTCTCTTCTATCAACTATACTCTTTATAACAACGACAATATCTTCACTTACGAACAAATGAAGAACGCGCTTAAAGGCGTTATCAATAAACAAGTTCCAAGAGGAACTACTTCTTACGAATCTACTAACTGGTCTATCTCTGCTTACGCCGTTCCAGTTATGGTTATCTTCTTTAAGTATAAAGACAAAACTTATAACTTCTATTATAACCTACAAAACGGCCATTATCACTATGCTTGGGAATACAACCCAGTGCTTATCAATAAGGGCTTAAAGGCTAAAAAAGTTGCAAAAACCATTAGGGTTGTTTCTATTTTAGCAACCGTTCTTGCATTAGTTCTTTCGTTCACTAGAACTGCCGCAAGTTCTGGCGCAAAGATTATGCCTATTGTATTTGGCGCTATTCAAATTTGGCTCTGGAAAAGAAATCAACTTTCTACTTCTTACTACAAAAACTATTTCGTAGACCATCCGAAGAAAAAGATTGTTGCGCTACTTAAATCTGCGATATTTGCTGGAATCCTTGCTTTCTTAGCATTGTGTTTCGGTTTAGGCGCTTAATACGAACGAATTTATTTAGGCTTAAAGGAAATTCCTTTAAGCCTTTTTTATTTTTTATGTAATACCCACGCCCCCATTGACATTATTATTTTAATAATATATAATATAAATTAGCGCGTGCGTATGCGCGTGTGCGCGTTCTCACGCGTTATAATTTAAGGAAAGAGGTTATTATGCTAACTCCCGAACAAAAAAAGGCAAAAAAGCAATATAAAAGAAACAGAAAAATTAGAAAATGGCGTAGGCGCGCTAGATGTAGGGTTCTTAAAAACCTTTTCATTTGGCTTACGGGCTTTATTACTAGCATTGGCATAATTGCCGGTAGCCTTTACGTTGGCGTGGGTGTTATTCCACTAAATAATTTCGTTGGCAACGATGAAAGCATTGTTTCTAATAAAGTTGCAAACCAAACCGTGCTTGGCGTTATAAACAACATAACCGGTTATACTATTGCCGACTTCCCTGTTTTAGAAGACGCTATTTTTGGCGCGATTGACGGGCTTGGACTAGACGGACTTATTTCGATTGACACGAATAAAATTTCTTCACTTTCGGTTGGTGATATTACTTCTGGCGACGGCATTGCTAGTATTATGAGTGCCATTACCGTTGAAGCAACCCTTTCGGACGTGCTTGATATTGCGGGACTTGAACTTTACGAACTTGAAAACCTTGCCGTGTTTAGCGAATACGAAGAAGTAGTTAATAAGCCAACTTCTTCTGAAATTTCTTCGCCTGAATTTAACCATAGTTTATACTACTACAAAAAACCAAAGAGTTCACCTGCGGTTTATTTACCCGCGTTTAAGGACAATGCTTACGTAGATGGTGTTAACGAAGACACTACTCTATACTACCCTGCACTTAAAGACGTTAACGTGCTAAACGTTTTCGGCGTGTTTAGTAATGCGCTTGATAGAATTAAGATTTCGGATTTAGTTAATAACTTTGCCGATGGAACGGAAGCAAGTCTAATCAATAAAATTTTAGGCGACACCACGATTGGCGGGCTTGGAAATTTAACCGAAGATAGCATTTATCTAAACGACATACTTCCGGTGGCTGAAAACGGCGCGCTTTACGATATATTAAAAGACATAACCACCGAAGAAGGCGCAGAGCCACTAGCACCAGAAGAAATTACGCTAGGGCACTTAAAACTTGACGAAGATGCAGTTAACAGAATTCACTTATCAACTTTCTTAACGGACACCACTAACGACATTTACACCATTTTAACCGACCTAACGGGCGACGCGCCCGAAGATATTACGATAGGTTCTTTTAACGATGAAGATTTTGACGTTATGAACTTATCACTCGGTTCGGTTATAGATAAATACGAAACTGACGAAGACGGCAACACGATTTACGAAACTGATGAAAACGACAACCTTGTTTTAGATGAAAACGATGAGCCTATTCCTGTAAAAACGGAAATTTGGAAACTTTTAGAGTCTGTCGTTCCAGAAGACAAAAGACCAGACGATAAGATTACGATAAACGCTTTACTAGACATAAACGAAGATTCGTTTAATAACGTTAAACTATCACTCTTTTTGAGCGACACGGATAGCGATATTTATAAAATTTTATCAGATATTACGGGCGACGCGCCAGAAGACATTACAATCGGCTCTTTCACGAGCGAAGGTTTTAATATTGACAACCTTTCCCTTGACACCGTGCTTGATAAATACGAAAAAGACGAACACGGAAATGATACTACTACCTACACTCAAATGTGGGAACTTTTAGATGCTATCGTGCCAAGCGAAAATAGAGTTGACGGAAAAATTACCGTTGGTTCGCTTTCTAAACTTGACGATGATGATATAAACGGCGTTAAACTATCACTCTTTTTAGAAGACACGGATAGTGAAATTTATAAAATTTTATCAGATATTACGGGCGACGAGCCAAAAGATATCACAATCGGCTCTTTAACGGGCGAAGGTTTTGATATTGACAACCTTTCCCTTGACACCGTGCTTGATAAATACGAAAAAGACGAACACGGAAATGATACTACTACCTACACTAAAATGTGGGAACTTTTAGATGCTATCGTGCCAAGCGAAGATAGAGTTGACGGAAAAATTACCGTTGGTTCGCTTTCTAAACTTGACGATGACGATATAAACGGCGTTAAACTATCACTCTTTTTAGAAGTTCCAACCACGGAAAACGGAAACTTAAACAAAGAACTATACGATATTTTAATTGATATTGCAACGCCTAGTGGTAGCGAACCGCTAAATGCTAGCGAAATTACGCTTAGCCACTTAAAACTTGGCGATGATGCTATAAATAAAATTCACTTAACCACCGTTATCACGGATACTTCTAACGATATTTATACGATATTAAAAGACTTAACCGGAAAAGAGCCAAACGAAATTACGCTTGCCGACTTTAATAGTTCTTCGTTTGATATTTACGAATTATCATTAGAAACCGTGCTTGAAAAACCTACCCTAGAGAATGAAAACAAGAACGAAAATATTTGGAAAATTTTAGAAAAGGCTATTCCAAGCGAAAAACTAGATGCTGACGGAATTATCAGGCTTAAAAACCTTAGCGATTTTAGCGTTAACAGCGTTCCACTAGAAACCGTGCTTGAAAAACCTACCTTAGAGAACGGAAACAAAAACAAAAATATT
>JAZLCK010000043.1:0-2133 GCA_045614165.1 Christensenellaceae bacterium
TTAGCAGGTTTACGCGCTATGCCAGACCTTAAAGTTTATCGCCCAGCAGACGGCAGAGAAACTACCGCTGCATATATTAATGCTATTAACTCTGATAAACCATCTTGCCTATTCTTATCACGTCAAACCTTACCTATGCTAAATGGTAGTGGCGAAGGCGCGCTTAAAGGTGGCTATATTTTAGCCGATAGCGAAAAGAAAGTTCCAGATGCAATCATCATCGCAACTGGTTCAGAAGTTAACCTTGCAGTTTCAGCAAAAGCAGAACTAATTAAAGAAGGTATCGACGTTAGAGTTGTTTCTATGCCTTGCATAGAAGACTTCGAAGCACAATCTGCTAAATATAAAGAAAGCGTTATCCCAAGTAAAGTTCGCGCAAGAGTTGCCGTAGAAGCAGGCGCAACTATGCCTTGGTTTAAATACGTTGGTCTAGACGGAAAGGTTGTTGGTATCGATAGATTTGGCGAATCAGCACCATTTAAGAAACTATTTGAAAAATTCGGCTTTACTACCGAAAAAGTTATCGAAGCCGTTAAAGAAGTTGTTAAAAAATAGTTTGTAAAAAATATTAAAAGCGTTGTGAACTCCACAACGCTTTTTTTATTTTATAATTTGTCATCCGTTTATTAAGTCGTCTATACTAACGTTAAATATAACGCCCAATTTTCTAATCATTTCTATATTAGGCTCTGTTCTCCCTTGCTCCCAATTAGCATAACAACTTTCAACAACGTTTAGAGCATTAGCAACCTGCTTTTGAGTTAAATTACAAGCCTTTCTTATCTCTTTAAGATTATTACAAAATTTTACATCCATAAAAATATTTTACTACAAACTAGACAAAATATCTTGACACTAGACGTTTTATCTAGTAGAATATAGATAATGTTTTTATTTGCGGACAAAAACTTTGCGATAAGACAACAAAAACGGATAGAAATTCTATCCGTTTTTGTTTTAGTTCTTATTTAGTTATCTTTGAACTCTACCACTAGCGTCGCCTTTGATTAGGTTGTTAACTTCGTCTAGGCTAATTACGTTATAGTCGCCTTCGATGCTGTGTTTTAAGCAACTTGCACCAACGGCAAATTCGATAGTTTTTTGTTTATCAAAACCACTAATTAGTGAGTAAATAAGACCTGCGCCGAAAGAATCGCCACCGCCAACACGGTCTACGATATGAACGTTGTATTTTTTGCTAAAATATGCTTGTTCTTCGGTATATAGCATAGCAGACCATACGTTGTCGTTTGCAGAAAGACTTTCTCTAAGAGTGATAGCAACACCCTTAAAGCCGAACTTATCGGTAAGTTTTTTAGCAACGCTAATATAACCTTCGTGGTTAAGTTTACCGCTAGTAATGTCGGTGTTGTCTGCTTCGATACCGAAAACGTCTTTCGCGTCTTCTTCGTTAGCGATGCAGTAATCAACGTATGCGCATAGTTTAGTCATAACTTCTTGGGCTTTTTGTTTAGTCCAAAGTTTTTTTCTAAAATTAAGGTCGCAAGAAACGGTTATACCCTTTTCTTTTGCTTTCTTTAATGCGATTTCGCAAATTTCGGCAACTTCATCAGAAAGTGCTGGGGTGATACCGGTAAAGTGGAACCAAGTAGCGCCGTCAAAAATCTTATCCCAGTCGAAATCTTCTTTCTTTGCCATTGCGATTGCAGAGTATGCCCTATCGTAAATAACCTTAGATGGACGTTGGCTTGCGCCTTTTTCGCAGTAATAAACGCCAACTCTTTCGCCACCACGAACGATTTTAGAAACGTCTACACCGAATTTTCTTAAAGAGTTAACAACTGCTTGACCCATTTCGTGTGCTGGTAATTTAGAAACGAAAGCCGCATCTAAACCATAGTTAGAAAGCGATACTGCAACGTTTGCTTCTGCACCGCCAAAGGTTGCTTGAAATTTTTCTGCTTGCACAAATCTTAAATAACCTTCAGGTGCAAGTCTAAGCATTAGTTCGCCAAAAGTGATTACTTTACTCATAATTATTCTCCTTTATATGCTTTAATTGCGTCTTCAACAAAGAAACTGCCACCAACAGCCTCTATTTTATCCCACGCTAAAAATTCTTCTATATTATCGTTGTTTACGCCACCTGTTGGAATAAACTTAATTTGTGGG
>JAZLCK010000044.1:0-1174 GCA_045614165.1 Christensenellaceae bacterium
CGCTCATCGAATCGGCAAAGTTAGACGGCACAGGCTTTTGGCGTGAATTGTGGTCTATAAGAATACCACTAATAATGCCAACCATTTCGGTATTTATAATAAACTCTATAATGTGTGTAACGAGTTTCTTCCTTGTGCCAATGACCTTTATGACGACGAAGGGGCCGGAAGGTATATTCGATACGTTCCCATGGTTAATGTTAAGGCACGTAGAAGAAAACGGATTAGACCCATCTACTATGATAGCAGTATCTACGTTAGGTTTTATTTTGATGATATTCTTAACGCCTATAATTCTTGTAACAAAGGCTGTTACAGACAAAATAACACCAGACGTAAGTTTTTAAAAGGAGAAAAGTGGTGAGAAAAGCAAAAACTATAAAATGTTTAATAACAGGAGTATTATCACTTATGTTTTGCGTAACGGCTTTAAATAGCGTATGGCAGAGCAAAACGTTTGCAAGTGATTATCAATCCCACCCCGACGGTGGTTTAAAAACCGAAGTTTTTTACGATAGGTTCGATGGCGACTTAAAGACTGAATGGACGGTAAAAGATAGCCAAATAGAAATAGAAAACTACGCCCTTCATTTTACAAAAAATTATTCTTGGGGCAACTGTTTAGTTTTAAACGCCGTAAACCTTACAGACTATACAAAAATAACCTTTGATATGCAAGCGACAAGTTATCAAAATGGCGATTTTAGTATATGTTTCGGTGGAAAAACAACGGCTGCAAGAATGGACGAATACGATTTTAGGCTTATCGTTCAAAACGACAATCTCGTTATAAACAAATTAGAACCAAACGCAAACGGTTCTTATATAGGTTCTACGGCAAACCCAATAGGTTCTAAAATTTTAGAGCGTGGGGAAAAGGTTAATTTTGAACTTATACTTCAAACTACATCTAACGAAACGTGTGAACTAAAAGTAAAAATTACGAGTGCAAGCGGTCAACTTGCAAACCACGTATTTAGCGATATACCTTATCTTGTTCAAAACGGTTACCTATCAATGTTCAATGCTAACTTAGAATGTGATATAACCAACTTTAAGGTATATAGCGAAAAAACTGCTTTGCAACCAACCTTTACTGATGATTTTTCGGTTGATAAAATAACTGAATCTTACACTCAAGCGTCGCAGGGAAATTGGCATATAAACACTAATA
>JAZLCK010000045.1:0-30688 GCA_045614165.1 Christensenellaceae bacterium
TTTGCTTTGTGGCGAAAGCGAATAATTCTTTTGGAATAACGCCATTTGCAAGAAGTTCCACAATTCTTCTTTATCCTTTTCCATTTCTTCTTTCGTATCGCCAATATAGTCTAAATCAATATCAACCGAAAGTCTTGGTAATTCACGATAGAACAAATTGATAGCCGTTCCACCTTTAAGCGCAAGTTTATCTTTCCATTTAGACGTAAACACAAACTCTAAAATATCCGCAAGGCGCATAACCTTTTCAACGTTATCTTTTATAAAGTTTGTTTCTTTTACGATTTTAACTACGTTTTTTTGAGATAGGTTTATCATATCAGTTCTCCGTGTTTATAAGTTTTTCGGGATACATAAGGCCCCAATACTTATCCGTTTTTCTCGGCATTTTCTTGTTTTCGCTTATATCTTCTAATTTGATAGAACAGTTTTGCTTGCATATATCAAAGAAGTTTTGCGAGAGCAAGTCTTTTTTTAACAATGAAAGCAAAAAGCCTGCTTTTTTATAAACGAATTTCTTGTTATACTCTTTCAAGTATGATAATAAGGATTGCTCGTCAAGATGCGTTATTCCGTTTAGCGCCGTAACGAGTTCTTCAAGTCCACCGGCAAGGTCAATACGGTCAATACAGTCCACTACTGTTCTTTCCAAATCGGTAACAACAATTTCCGCATTTTGCTCCAAGCGCATTATTCCACCTTTTGCGGTATATGAGAAAAATTTATATTCAAGCCCGTTATAAGTAAAAGGATTATAGCGTTTCTCGGTGAAAACTTGCACTTCGGAAAACATTTGATTTCCAAGTCCGTGAAATTCTAGCGCAGAGTGATAGGCAACGCAAGCATTTTCAAAAAGCGCCGATGCTATTTCAAAACGGCTCGCAAAAATATCGCCCGTCAACGAATTGACCGTCGCATATAATCCATTTTTTATTTTTTCAATACGCCCATTTTCCGTTAACGCCTTTAATCTAACTTGCATACTTCTTTCGGTTGTAAAATTATCTAAGATTTCTTGCGTGCGGAATAGGGCTTGACTCAAATAAAAATCTTCCATTACTATCATTTCCTTATCTTGTTATACTTATTTTACTCAAAATACGAATAAATGTCAACGGTTTTTGCGTAATTTAAGTAATTTTTGTAATATATGTAATAAAATCTTTGTTTTTTAACTATTTTGACTCAAAACACTGCATTATTTAGGGGTTTTGTGCTTATTTGGTTAAAACAATATATAAAAGTAAAAGGTTAGGACGTCTTTGTCCTAACCTTTCATCTATTTAAAAATATTCGCTTAGTAAATTATTCATCTATAACAATATTATCTAATTTATCAACAGCAACTTGCGCGCCAAACAACGCCAATGCTTGATTGACTTTATCGAGACGCAACGTCTTCTTGCCTTGCTCTAATTCACGAACAAAGCGAAGTCCGAGCCCTGCACGTATTGCAAACTCTTCTTGTGTTAAACCTAACGCTTTTCTGTTTTGTTTTACAAACTCTTTTATACTTTCCATACTTCCATTTTATACCCTTTCGGGACTATCGTCAAGCATTTTACACGGATTATACCCAAACGGGTATATTTTATTTTTCGTCTAAGATTTTATCTTCTTCGAGATTTAAGGATTTGAGCCACTCTTGTTTTTGTCTTAGAATTACTTCGTATTTTATACTTCCCTGCGGACAACACGATAATAGAAAGTTGAAATCTTTTAGTTTATTGCGAATCTTATCGTTGGGGTCACAAACTTCCAACTTTGGTCTCCTATAATCATTATATAAATATAGAAAGCACTTCCAACTATACGCCATCAAATTTTGCTTTGCCGCACGTTTGCAATATCTTCGATGACAAAGCCGAATAGACGATTGGTGTTTACACATTTGAAACTCTTCCCACTTAAAATCGGGAATCAAATATCCATCCCCTGCTTTCGCCCTTTCGGGGAACAATAAATGTGCAAATTCCGTTTCGCTCATCTCCAAAACGTCCACAAACGCAATCTCTAAACTTTGAAATCTGCTTAAAACTCTCCAAACAGTCATTCGGGAACAGCTACAAAGAGTAGCGATTTGCTTCTGATTGTTGCCTTTTTTGTAATATTCCACGATTAATTTGTATTTTGTCATAATTTTCTCCTTTTTTATCGCCCTTTTTTACCTATATCGGTAGATACAGAAAAGTGTAACATTTGAGGAACCACCCCGTTTTTTTGACCGATTTTTAACTTTGCAAGAGTATTTCAAGAGAAAAAAGTAGCCACTCTTTTTAACAGAATGGCTACTAAAAAACAAATTTTTAATTAAAATAGTGAATTTTTACCGCTTTTCCGACTAATTCTTAGCCCCTAGGATTACGGATATTAGCCTGCGCAGCAGAAAGACGTGCGATTGGAACTCTAAATGGAGAGCAAGAAACATAGTCAAGACCAATAGCGTGGCAGAATTCGATAGAAGATGGGTCGCCACCGTGTTCACCACATATACCGCAATGGATATCTTTTCTAGTGTTTTTACCGAGTTCTACAGCCATTTTCATAAGTTTACCAACGCCGTTAGTATCTAATCTTGCAAATGGGTCTGATTCGAAGATTTTTGCAGAGTAGTAAGATGGTAAGAACTTACCAGCGTCGTCACGAGAGAAACCATAGGTCATTTGAGTTAAGTCGTTAGTACCAAAGCAGAAGAATTCGGCTTCGGTAGCGATTTCATCAGCAGTAAGAGCAGCCCTTGGAATTTCAATCATAGTACCAACGGTGTAGTTTACTTTAACACCCATTTCTTTGATAACTGCTTCGGCAGTTTCTACTACTACTTTTTTGCAGAAAGCAAGTTCTTTGATTTCACAAGCAAGTGGAATCATGATTTCGGTATGCATATTCCAGTCTGGGTGGCGTTTAGCAACAGCGATAGCAGCCTTAATAACAGCCTTGGTTTGCATTTTTGCAATTTCTGGATAAGTAACTGCAAGACGGCAACCACGATGTCCCATCATTGGGTTGAATTCGTGTAGTGAATCGCAGATAAGTTTAATTTCTTGAACGGTTTTACCTTTTGCTTTTGCAAGAAGTTCGATGTCTGCTTGTTCGGTAGGAACGAATTCGTGTAGTGGTGGGTCTAAGAAACGGATAGTAACAGGTTGTCCTTTAAGTGCTTCCATAAGACCTTCGAAGTCTGATTGTTGCATTGGTTCGATTTTATCGAGAGCAACTTGTCTTTCTTCTGGGGTTTCAGAACAAATCATTTCACGGAATTTATCAATTCTACCTGGCCCGAAGAACATATGCTCTGTACGGCAAAGACCGATACCTTGTGCGCCGAGTTCGAAAGCACGAGTAGCGTCTTCTGGGGTGTCGGCATTAGTTCTTACTTGTAATGCTCTATATTTGTCAGCAAGGCGCATAATCGTTCCAAAGTATCCGCTATTTGGGTCAGCAGGAACGGTTTTGATTGCTATGTCGTAAATAGTACCGGTAGAGCCGTCAAGTGAAAGGTCGTCGCCTTCACGGAAGATTTTACCAGCAAGTTCGAAGTATTTTTCTTCTTCGTGCATTTTGATGTCGCCACAGCCAGATACACAGCAAGTACCCATACCACGAGCAACAACGGCAGCGTGTGAAGTTTGACCACCACGAACGGTTAAAATACCTTGTGCATATTTCATACCTTCGATGTCTTCTGGCGAAGTTTCTAGTCTAACTAGAATAACTTTCTTGCCTGCCTTGCCTTCTTTAACAGCGTCTTCCGAAGTGAACACGATAGTACCAGCAGCAGCACCAGGAGATGCAGCGATACCTTTACCAACAACGTTGTTTTTGTCAGCATCTTTAAGTGCTTTAACGTCGAAAGTTGGGTGAAGTAGCATATCAAGTGATTTAGCGTCGATTTGAAGTAATGCTTCTTCTTCGGTAATCATACCTTCTTCTATTAAGTCGCAAGCGATTCTAATAGCAGCGGCAGCAGTTCTCTTACCGTTACGGGTTTGTAGCATATAGAGTTTTCCTTTTTCGATGGTGAACTCCATATCTTGCATATCTTTATAGTGGTTTTCTAAAATATTGCAAATTTCAATGAATTGAGCGTAAACTTCTGGCAACACTTCTTTCATTTTAGAAATTGGCATTGGCGTACGAACACCTGCAACAACGTCTTCGCCTTGCGCGTTCATTAAGAATTCGCCCATTAAGCCTTTTTCACCAGTTGCTGGATTACGCGTGAACGCAACACCCGTACCACAATCGTTGCCCATATTACCAAACGCCATCATTTGAACGTTAACTGCGGTACCCCAACTATAAGGGATATCGTGGTCCATTCTGTAAATGTTAGCACGTGGGTTGTCCCAAGAACGGAAAACGGCTTTGATTGCGCCGAATAGTTGTTCTTTTGGGTCTGATGGGAAATCGGTACCAAGTTTTGCTTTGTATTCAGCCTTGAATTGATTAGCAAGTTCTTTAAGGTCGTCAGCAGTTAAATCAACGTCTGACTCAACGCCTTTCTTTTCTTTCATTTCATCGATAAGTTCTTCGAAGTATTTTTTACCAACTTCCATAACTACGTCAGAATACATTTGGATAAATCTTCTATAACAGTCCCAAGCCCATCTTGGATTACCCGATTTAGCAGAAAGAACTTCTACAACTTCTTCGTTTAAACCAAGGTTAAGAATAGTGTCCATCATACCAGGCATTGATGCTCTTGCACCAGAACGAACTGATACTAGAAGTGGGTTTTCTTTATCGCCAAATTTCTTGCCGGTAATTTTTTCCATCTTAACGATGTTTTCCATAATTTCGGCTTCGATGTCTTCGTTAATTCTCTTGCCATCTTCGTAGTATTTAGTACACGCTTCGGTACTAATAGTGAAACCTTGTGGAAAAGGTAAACCAATCTTGGTCCTTTCTGCAAGGTTTGCACCTTTTCCGCCAAGGATTTCGCGCATTTTCGCATTGCCTTCGCTGAACAAGTAAACGTATTTCATTTTTTGTCCTCCAAAAATATTTATATCTTTTTATAGTTTCCTAAACTAACCAATATATTTTACTACTTTTTTAAAAATTTTTCAACTTTATTAGCGCCTTTTTTTTGCACTATATTGTATATTTTTAAAAAATTTAGTACATTTTTATGATTTCTTTTAGCGAATTAACGCTTTCATCCGTTTTTCGCTCTATATAATAGTCGATAAGTTTTAACGCGTTAAGATAGTCTTGGTCGCTTGCCCTTTTATTATCTATACTAGATAGAGCAAGGTAAGTATCGTGCCTAACTTCTATCGCCTTATCGCTACGGCAGTTCGCACAAAAGAACGCACCCCTTTGGTATTCAAAGAAAACACGCCCGCTTATTACATCGTGGCAAACGGGGCAGTTTGGTAGGTTTAGCGCATAACCTAAAACGCCAAGCGAAGTTAAAAAGAACTTTACCGTTGCTTTAAGCCTATCTTTTTCTTCGCCGTATGATAGCACTTTTAAAACTTCTATAAGCGCAGTAAATTGTGGCTCTGAAACTATGTTTTCTTTACTAAAACGCCTAACTAATTCTACGCAAGAAGACGCTAGGTATAAGTTTTTTAAGTCGTTTCTAAGTGGGTAAAAACTATCCACTAAACTTGCGCCTATAACCGTACGCCTTTCGCCTGTTTTAGAAAACACGAATTCGGCAAAACAAAAAGGCTCGGATGCAAATTTTAGTTTTGCCCCTGCCTTTTTTACTCCTTTTATGCGTGCGGAAACGATACCCTTATTTAGCGTGAATATGGTAAGCATTTTGTCGTTTTCGCCATAACTTACGCCACCAACAACTATTCCGTGCAAAATTTCTTCCATATCGTTTACCTTTATTCGTCTTTTAGTTTTTTGTAGAGCAAGTAGTAGTTTATCTCGCCCGTTTTTTCAAACAACTTCCAGGTTTTCTCCAAAGCGTCTGTTTTATGTTTTTTCATTGTTCAATCTCCCTAGTTAGTATTGGGAAATCAACAAATTTTTATCCGTTATTATAAAAAATTATCTTCTGCGCCGTAGCCGTGCTCTTTGATAAACCTTGTGCTGTTTCGCCAGTCTTCTTCCACCTTAACGTAGGTAGTAAGGAACACTTTTTTGCCCAAGAATTTTTCCATATCGCTTCTAGCAAAAGAAGAAACTTCTTTAATCTTCGCCCCTTGCTTGCCGATTAAAATAGCCTTGTGATTTTGCTTTTCACACACGATATCAAGGTTAACTTCATAAAGGTCGCGCTTTTCGTTATAGCAAAATTTATTAACTATTATCGCAACGCCGTGCGGTATTTCCTTTTCGAATTTAAGCAAAATCTTTTCGCGCATTATTTCGCTAACCATAAACTTTTCAGACTTGTCCGAAATAACGTCGTCACCAAAAATGCGTTCGCCGTCAGAAAGCGTTTCGTTTATAACCTTTATAAGTTCTTTTAGGTTTTTACCCTTTCTTGCCGAAACGGGCACGATTTTATCACACACTTCGCTAAACTCTTTTATGGTAGAAATTAGCACCGATTCTTGTGTAATGTCCGTTTTAGTTAGCACTAAAATAGTGTTTTTGTTAACACTAATAAAATCTTTTAACGCTTGCTTGTCTTTTTCGATAACGCCTTCGTGCGCATCTACTAAAAACAAGATTGCATCAACTTCTTTAACGCTATCGTTAGTGGTTTTTTGCATAACGGCGTTAAGTAAATTTTTTGATGAATATAGCCCCGGAGTATCGATAAATACTATTTGACTATTCGTGCCGTTATAAACACCTATAATCCTATCTCTTGTGGTTTGGGGCTTTGGAGAAACGATAGAAACTTTTTCTCCAACAAGCACGTTAATAAGCGTGCTTTTTCCAGCGTTTGCCCTGCCTGCCACAGCAACGAATCCACTTTTCATTAGTCTTCTACTCCAAGAACGCGCATTACTTGTTTTTCTCTTGCGCGCATTTCTTTTTTGTCTTCTTCGGTTTCGTGGTCGTAGCCGAACAAGTGCATTAACCCGTGCACGATAAGGTAAGTGGTTTCCTTTTCAACGCTATGCCCATATTCTTTGGCTTGTTCTATAATTCTTTGCTTACATAATACGATAGAGCCGATAGCAATATACTTTCCGTCCATACTAGTCACGCAATTTTCAGGAAGTAAAATTTCGTTTTTAATTCCACCAAGCGTTGGGAAAGATAACACGTCGGTCACGCTGTCAACGCCCCTAGAAGAATTGTTTAGGTTGCGCATTTCGTCTGCTTGCATAAAAACAAGTTCGGCTTTAAGTTTAGCCTTTTGACCTAAAACTTTGTAAACTGCCCTAGCAATTTTTTTTGTATTTACTTTGTTTGATATGCTTTCGATAAATAGTTTAGCCATTATTTTTTCCCATCCGAATTTAAGTCTAACCCGTTAAGACTAACTTTTGGGTATTGTATTCTGCTGTGATATACGCCTGATAGCGTGTTGATTATGGTGTGAATAATTATGTTTAGTTCTTTAATGGTAATTTCGCACTCATCAAATTGCCCAAGTTGCATTCTTTCGTTTACAATCTTTTTAACAACTTCGGTCACCTTTTCTCTAGAACGGTCTTTTAGCGTTCTAACGGCTGCTTCGCAACCATCGGCAATCATAATAATTGCAGCAATTTTGGTTTGTGGTTTTACGCCTTGATAAGAGAAGTTCGTTATAGAAACTTCGCCATCGGTAAACTTTTTAGCCTTGTCGTAAAAATAAAGTATAGGCATTGTGCCGTGGTGTTGTAAACACACGTCTGCAATAATGTCTGGCAAACGCTTTTTCTTGATTAAAGAATATCCGTCTTGAGTGTGCGCCTTAATGATGTTTGCTGAAAGTTCTGGCGTTAAATCGTCGTGCAGACTTTGTCCACCCATTTGGTTTTCGCCAAAGAATTCCGGACGGCGAATTTTACCAATATCGTGATAGTATGCGCAAGTTCTAGCAAGAACCGCATCTTCCCCGATTGCCGTTGCGCACGCTTCGGCTAGGTTAGAAACTACCATACAATGGTTAAACGTGCCCGGAGCATTCTTTATTAGTTTTTTCATTAAAGAACTCTTGTGGTCGGTAAGTTCATTAAACCTAAAACACGAAACTTTCTTAAATGCAAACTCAAATATAGGCAAGAAAATTATTAGGCAAGACGCTGCTAGTGGGCCTGAGAATATGGTTGCAAAAAGCGATGCAAAAAAGTCCGTTGTGCCCGTTTCTAAAATAGGGATTAGCACACACACAAGTGCTGGGAAAGATATTATAAAACTCATCAATAAAAGTTTTACTCTTGAATAAACTTCTTTAATGCAATAAACGCCTATCATACCCGAAGATATACCCATACCAAGAAGGTAAACGGTAGTCATATTTTCGTTGCCCGTAAAAGCAGTTATCCCCGAGAACGAATCGAAAAACGCTAGCAAGCAGTTAAACAAAAGGTTCATTAAAATTGCGCTTTTACAATCGGTTAAATATAGTGCCATAATTGCAACGAACGCAATAGGTCTAATATAAAGGCTAACGTGCTTTCCTGTAAAATAGCAAATAACTATACCAAGTTCTAAAAGCAAGAAAAGCATTTCGGAGTTAGACGCTTGCTTTAAAAAATCTCTATCTTCAAAGTAAAAGTATATAAACATTACCACGGCAACTAGTATAACCATCAGCATAAAGTTAATTAGGTCTTGAACCCTACCAAAAAGCCTATCTAGTCCCGTTCCACCACTATTACCGTATAGCGCAACGCCACCGATAAATAGTAGCACTAAAACGATTACGTTAATAGCATAAACAAGCACGTTGTTAACGCAATCTTTTTTTGTCCATTTCAATAGTTTTAAAGAAGTTTTCGTTTGCATAAAGTTCCTTTTAGTTAGGTCGCTGTTATTTCCTTTTCGGTTAGCAACCAAACCGTATAAACGTATCCATTTTTGTTTTTCGTTTTTTCTACGTTAAATTCTTCGTATTCTTCGCCAAGTTCTTGCTCTGCAAAAATCAAGGCGTTTTGCTCATCGCTATCAACTGCCGAATAGTAAGTAAACTTGTTTTTCGTTAGCAGTATAACGCTAGCAATAACGGGGCAACTTATCTTTTCTTCGCCAAACAAGTAATATCCACCGATTAAAAGGTCGCCCTTTTTAACTACGTCCCCAACTCGTACTAACGGCGTGCCTCTATACGCTTTTACGCTTACGACTTTTCCGCTATAACTAGATAAAAGTTCGTAAACGGGCGAAACGGGTTTAATTTCTTTACTTTCTAAAAGTTGTAATTCTATAACAAGTTTAAGCCCTTCTTTTTTTATCTCTATAAAAGATAGGTTTGGGCTACTAATAAGCGCGCCGTTTTTTAGGCTTTGTAAATCAACGCCCCTTAGGCTTTTATATTTTTTAACGCCGTTAGCGTTTAGATAGGCTATAATTTCACGCCCGTACTCTTTGCCACTCCCCGTAACCTTAAAGTCTAATACTAAAAAAGAAGAAAGGTAAGAAAAGATTATAAACGCTATAAGCCCTATAAACAACCCAACGTTAGAAAAAAGGCTATAAAGTGGAAACAAAAAGCCGTATCTAGCAGTTTTTTCTACCACTTTTTCATTATACCACAATTCTTTGATTATTGCAAAAACTTTTTTTTCGTCTTGATTAGTGGTTGAAAAATAGGCGTAGCCACCTTCTCCATCACGGATATTATAAACTTTAACGCCGTTATTATTAAGCGCATTGACAACCCCGCTGATAAGCGTGCGCCTAACTTTAAACTGTGTATAATAACGCCCTATACTCTTTTTATTAGATTGATTTTTCCGCAAATCACCAAATCCCCCAAGTCGTATTTTTTGAAAAACATACCTTCGCCTTCAACCACAATTTCGCCCGATTTTATCAAAAGTGAAATCTTGGTAGGAGTAAAACTTTTTATAGAACGTATATTCTCAAAATACGCTAGGTTGTCGCCAATTAGCATCGCCCGAAAACTTGGCGTTAGAGTGCCTTTAATAAGACCGAATTCTTCTAAAAGATTATCAAAAAAGTTCATACCTTCCCCCTAGGTAAAGTGTATGCCCAATTTTAAAGATAAATGCAATAAAGAAAGTATAGGGCACGTTTTACGGTGCCCTTTGCTTTTTGCCTTTATATTAACCTTTATAATAGTTTATTAAACAGCCTTTAAGTATAATTTGTTTTTCGGTGTCAGTTAGTTCGCCAAGTGAAAGTTCAATTTCTCTCTTATTATCGCCAATAACCGTTGCCTTAATTGTTTCGCCGTTTAGTAGCGCCTTTTTAATACCTTTAATGTAAACGTATTCCCCTACCTTAAAGTCGTTCTTTTCAGCAAGGAACGGAAGCATACCCCAGTTAATTAGGTTGCTTCTATAACGCTTGGTTGCATAGTTAATTGCAATGTTTGCAACGCCACCGAGCACTCTTTGGCAAGATGCGGCTTGTTCTCTTGCAGAGCCGTCACCCGGTTTTATAGAACATACAACGCTACCATAAGTCGTAATACTTTCGTCAAAGCCAAGTTCAGTTGGGAAAGCCCCGTCTCTAACAGCCTTTGCCCTACCAACGTATTCTGGGTCTTTTCTAGAAAGCGCAAATTCGGCAAGTTTGTGTGGGTTAGAGCGGTATGAAGAAGTTTCGCCCGATGGAATAAGTTCATCGGTAGTTGTCACAGGGTCGGTTAAAACTGAAACGACTTTAAGAAGTAAATCGTCTTTAAGTTCTTCCATTTTTGGCCAGTCGGCAATGTTTGGCCCGTAAACAAGTGCAATATCATCGTTGGCTTTTTTAACGCCGTTATACACTCTCTTTTCGTAAATCTTGCCATCGAAGAAATATTTTTTAACTTTGTTTTTATATTCAAATTCAGTTGCAGGAATAATCGCACCACCATTAGCCGCAGTTGCCGCAATACTTCTAGCATCCATAAGCGCAACGGCCGAAAGTTGTCCGCCAGATGGTTTACTACCTTCTCTACTTTCAAAATTACGCGTGGTATGGCGAATTGATAAGCCGTTGTTTTGTGGCACGTCTCCCGCACCAAAGCAAGGACCGCAGAACGCCGTTTTTACAACTGCACCCATTTCCATAAGTTTAGAAATATAGCCGTTATCAACAAGCCCTTTATATACAGGTTGAGAAGATGGATAAACCGAAAGCGTAAAGTCAAAGTTGTTAACACCCTTACCTAAAAGGATATTAGTTGCTTCGGCAATGTTTTCATACATACCACCAGCGCAACCAGCAATAACGCCTTGCTCAACGTAAACGTTTCCGTTTTTGATTTTATCGGTAAGCGTAAAGTTGCCTTTGCCGTTAGGAAGAAGTTTCTTGCCTGCTTCTTCACACTCACGAAGTAGGTCGTAAGAGTTCTTTAAGAATTCTTTGATAGTATAAGCGTTAGATGGGTGGAACGGAAGTGCAATCATAGGCTCTACTTTTGATAGGTCTATAACGATACCCTTGTCGTAATAAGTTCCGTCTTTTGCTTTAAGTTCTTTAAAGGCACCTTTTCTTCCGTGAAGTGCATAGTAGTTTTTAGTAGTATCGTCAGTTTCCCAAACCGAAGAAAGACAAGTGGTTTCGGTAGTCATAACGTCAATGCCGTTTCTAAAATCCATAGAAAGATTTTTAATTCCTTCGCCAATGAATTCTAAAATCTTGTTTTTAACAAAGCCACTCTTAAAAGTTTCTTTAACAAGTGCAAGCGCAACGTCGTGTGGGCCAACGCCTTTTTGTGGCTTTCCAATAAGTTGAACTGCAACGATTTCGGGCATAGAAAGGTCGTAAGTTTTGTTAAGAAGTTGTTTAACAAGTTCTGGACCGCCTTCGCCAACGGCAAGAGTGCCAAGCGCACCATATCTAGTATGACTATCAGAACCTAAAATCATACCGCCTGCGAACGCGCGCATTTCACGCATATATTGGTGAATAACTGCAACGTGCGGTGGAACGAACGCGCCACCATATTTTTTAGCGGCAGACAAGCCGAAAACGTGGTCGTCTTCGTTAATAGTGCCACCAACAGCGCATAGTGAGTTGTGGCAGTTGGTTAGCGTATAAGGAAGTGGAAAAGAAGTAAGCCCAGACGCTTTTGCTGTTTGGATAATTCCAACGTAAGTGATATCGTGCGAAGTAATTTCGTCGAATTTAATATTGAGTAGTTCGGGCGAGCCAACGTTATGCGCCTTGATAATAGAATAAGCAATAGAGCCGTTTATAGCACTTTTTTGCGATTCTGGGGCTGGCGATAAAACGCCGTTTTTATAGATAACGCCACTATTTATAAGTTTAACCATAAAGTTCCTTCCTTAAAGTAAATATTATTTTATAATATTATATATTAAAATTTAGAGATTTGCAAGCAAAACCCGTAATCAAGGCGTATAACTTTTAATAAAAATTAGGTTGATTTAACCTAAAAGTTGGTGTATAATTAAGTTTAGGTGTACTATGAAAAAATTTAAGTTCAAATTTTCGCCCGCTCTTTTGGTGCTTTTATCACTTTTAATCGTTATTTCCGTTTTAGGAACAACCGTTAACGCGATTAGATTTTTTAATCCCCTTCTCACTTCTTACCATAGCGTTAGCACCATTATTTTGGCAGTATTATCCCTTGCACTTTTAGTGGTTGCTCTTTTGGTGCTTTTCAAATCTAAATATGAGTTTAAGGGTGGCGAACTATACTTTATCGTTGGGCTAATAAAAATAAAACTAGGCGCAAAAAGCGTTTTGGCTATAAGAGAACTTAAAAATAAAACGCTCTATCTAGTGTTTTCGGATGCGAAGTTTACAATAGTTTTAATAAGCCCTAAACAATTTGATGATTTTTCGCGTGAAATTAAAAAAATTAACCCCAAAGTTTTAGTAGAGAGCGTTAACGAAGAAGAATAAAAAATATAAATTCGTGAAAAAAGTAAGTTTAACAAAATTTTATAATTTTGCATAAAATACATTGACAAACTTAAAAAGTAAGAGTAAAATAATTTACGATAATCCGGTAGGTAAGGCTACCATAGGGATACGGACTACTGCCGCGAATTAGTGGAGACACTATTAGCAGGTTAGCAAATCACGTCGAAAACAAGGCGTAATTTAACGTAGTTTCATTGCCCTACGGTGCTAAAGCCAGAATGGTTGCCCTAAAAAGTTTTTTAGGTGGAATTGTTTTTTCATTTGCCTACTTGGATTTCAAGTAGGTTTTTTTATTTAAGTTTCAAAGGAGGAAATTTTATGAACGAAGAAAACGTTTTCGTGTATGAAAAACTAACCGATTTTTTTAACTCTCGTAAATTTGCCGACCTGAGAATAACTTTACTTTCAATGGAGCCTTTCGATATCGCAACGTTTATCGAAGAAAACCTTGACGAAAAAGACCAAATCAAGTTTTTTAGATTGCTACCAAAAGAACTTGCAAGTGACGTTTTTATTGAAATCGATAGCGACACGCAAGAAACTTTAATTAAGTCTTTTACCGATAAAGAACTTAAAGAAGTTATCGACGATATGTTTTTAGACGACACCGTTGACATTATCGAAGAAATGCCAGCAAACGTTGTTAAAAGAATACTAAAAAACTCCGACCCTGAAAATAGAAAGCAAATCAACGAACTTTTAGCATATCCAGAAGATACTGCCGGCAGTATTATGACACCGGAGTTCATTACCCTTTCCGCTAGTATGACGGTGGATATGGCGTTTGACAAAATCAGGCGCGTGGGTATGAACAAAGAAAGTATTTATACCTATTACGTGACGGATAGAAGAAAGCGTCTTTTGGGCGTTGTTTCTGCCAAAGAACTTCTTTTAGCCGATAAAAAAGACCTAATCGAAAGCATAATGGATACTAGCGTTATAACAGTCACAACGCTAGAAGATAAAGAACAAGTTGCGCTTAAACTTTCGCAATACGACTATTTATCGCTTCCCGTAATCGACAAAGAAGGTTGTATCGTTGGTATCGTCACCGTAGACGACGCTGTGGACGTTATCCAAGAAGAAGCCACCGAAGATATTCAAAAAATGGCAGGTATGTTATCTACCGAAAAACCATACCTAAAACAATCGCCGTTTAGAATTTGGCTTGCTAGACTACCTTGGCTATTACTTCTTATGTTCTCAGCAACCTTTACAAGTTTAATTTTATCCACTTACGAAGCACGCCTTGCCGTGATTTCTGGTGGCGTTTTATACGCGTTCGTGCCAATGCTAACGGGTACTGCCGGAAACGCTGGCGGTCAAACTTCGGTAACCGTTATCCGTGCCCTTGCGCTTGGCGAAGTGAATTTTAAGGATACGTTTAAGGTTATTCTTAAAGAACTATTATCGGCATTGCTCATCGGCTTAACAATAGCCGTTGCTTGCTTTTTGAAACTCTATTTTATAGATAGCCTTTATAGCGAAGTTTCATTTAACGTTGCACTTATCGTATCGTTTGTTCTACTTATCACTATTATAATGGCAAAACTTGTTGGATGCTTGCTCCCTATTCTAGCAAAAAAATGCAGGCTAGACCCTGCGGTTGTAGCAAGCCCGTTTATGACCACTATTGTAGACGCCCTTGCTCTTATAATCTATTGTAGCGTGACCGTTGCACTACTTGTTTAACTCAAAAAAATCAAAAACCACTTGTTAATCCAAGTGGTTTTTTTATTATCATATATTATTCAAGAACTATAAAGTTTTAACGTAAGCGGCAAGGTGTTTTGCTATTTCGCCTATATCGGTGTTAGACGTGTTTATACAAATATCGTAGTTGAGTTTTTCGCCCCAAACTTTGCCCGTGTAGAATTGATGATATTTTGCCCTGCGCTTATCTATCGCCTTTATTAGTTTTTTAACTTTTTTAGGCGTTAAATTTTCGTTTTCAGAATTTCTTTCTAGGCATCGTTTAATTTTGCAATCCATATTAGCGTAAACGAAAATTTTATACGGGTTAAATTCTTTAAGTATGTGTTCAGAACATCTACCCACTATAACGCAGTTAGACTTACTAGCCATTTCTTTAAGCACAGCGTCTTGTTGATTATAGATTTCTTGTTTTTGTTGTATCGTATACACGTCTACGTAAGAAAAGGTGTGTGCAACGGTTATTGGATATAAATCGTGCGGGTTATTTTCTATAACGCTTTTAACGTAAGTTTCTGATAAAGAAGTTTTTTTAGCAATTTCGGTTATAATCTCTTTGTCGTAATATTCCCAACCAAGTTCTTCGGCAAGTTTTCTGCCAAGTTCTCTGCCACCGCTACCAAACTCACGCCCAATAGTAATAATTTTGCCCATATTTTAGTCCCCTTTTTAACATAATTTATATTTTTATTTTAGCATAATTCTCAAAATTTGTCAATATCGCTTTTTTAAAAACTTCCCTTGACTAAACGCCCAACTTTTGCTAAAATGTTTATGTGAGGTGCATTATGAATTATACCATTAAAAACGACTTTTTAACCGTTGTTATAAACGATTTTGGCGCAGAAATTCAGTCTATCAAATCTTCTAAAACGGGCTTTGAATTCCTTTTCCAAGGCGACGACGTTAACTGGGGTGGCAAATGTCCTATCCTATTCCCTATATGTGGCAGACTACACGATAAAACCTATACTTATAACGGAAAAAGTTATAATATGGGCACGCACGGTTTTGCTTCTAGTTCTTTATTTAGCGTGTTGGATAAAACGGATACGGCTATAACCTTTTCTTTAAAATCTAACGAAGAAACTAGGGCACAATACCCTTTTGACTTTGAACTTAAAATTTGCTTTTCGCTAGATAATAACGCTCTAAAACAAAACGTTAGCGTATCTAACCTTTCGAACGGGGTTTTACCTTTCGCGCTTGGGTTCCACCCTGGCTTTAACGCACTTGAAAAAGACGTGCCTATTAGAGAGCACAGCGTTACCTTTAATAAAAAGTGCTATCCCGTTAGCCTTGGATTTAATAAGTTTGGGTTTGTTAACGGCAAAGATTTTAGCCTTAAACTTGAAAACGACCTATCCTTTAAAATTACCGACGAATTGTTTGACAACGACTCTACTTTTTTAAGCGAAATAGCAGATGAAGCAACCTTTACTTGCCCTAATTCAAACAAAAGTATCACACTTAAATATAGCGATATGACGCATTTGGGACTATGGACTGCCGTTGGCGCACCATTTGTTTGCATAGAACCTTGGCACGGTATCCCTGGGCGTGAAAACGTTATAGAAGATTTCGGCGATAGAAAACTATTTATCTACCTTGATAGTGGCAAAACCTACAACACTTTCTTCGATATCGAAATAAGTGAATAACTTGCCATCAAAACGACAAACACAAATAAATAAAAAAGCCGTAGCGAAATCGCTACGGCTTTTTTGTATAACTAAATTTTATTCAAATAGCGGGGTTGAAAAATACCTTTCGGCAGTATCCGGAAGAACCGTCACAACCGTTTTGCCTTTGCCTAAAACTTTTGCAAGTTTAATCGCAGCGGCAACGTTAGTTCCACTACTAATACCACAAAGGATACCTTCCTTAAGTGCTAAATCCTTAGAAGTTTTTATCGCTTCTTCGTCTTTTATAATGCACACTTCGTTATAAATTTTGGTGTTGAGAATTGCAGGGATAAGCCCGTCGCCAATGCCCATTTGAACGTGCGTTCCAATAGAGCCACCCGATAGTATTGCGGCGTTTTCGGGTTCTACCGCCCAAATGGTAATGTTTGGGTTTGCTTCTCTTAAAACTTCGCCAATGCCGGTTATCGTACCGCCCGTGCCTATGCCAGAGCAAAAGCCGTGAATTTCTTTGCCAACTTGGTCTAAAATTTCCTTGCCCGTTGCCCTTCTTTGAATATCAGGGTTTGCAGGATTTTCAAACTGCTGTGGAACGAAAACTTTTGGGTTTTCGGCTTTCATTTTAAGGGCTAGGTTTAAGCATTCTTCTATGCAAAGTCCTATATTGCCGTTATCGTGCACTAGTATAACTTTTGCGCCGTAGTGTTCTACAAGTTTACGCCTTTCTTCGCTAACCGAATCGGGCATAATGATAACTACCTTGTATCCACGAACGGCACCCACTAGAGCAAGACCTATGCCTTGGTTTCCACTCGTTGGCTCTACGATAATAGAATCTTTATCTAATAAGCCTTTTTTTTCAGCGTCTACAATCATATTAAACGCCGTGCGCGTTTTTATAGAGCCACCCACGTTAAGCCCTTCGAACTTAACTAAAATTTCAGCATCGTTCGGGCCGGTCATACGGTTAAGACGTATAATCGGGGTGTTTCCAAGCGCGTCTAGAATATTGTCACAAATCATTTTTTATTGTTCGCCTTTATTAAACTTTAAAGTAGTTTATTGCATTGTTATAGCAAATATCAACGATAACCTTGCCAACTAACGTTTCGTTAGAAGTCATTTCGCCTTTTTCGATTAGTTCGCCAAGATATGCACAAAGAATTCTTCTAAAATATTTATGTCTTGGGTAAGATAAAAGTGAACGGCTATCGGTAAGCATACCTATAAACGTTGCAAGATGACCTGTTGCAGTCATATCTTTTAAGTGGTTTTCCATACCAACTTTGTTATCTAAGAACCACCACGCTGGGCCGTATTGAACCTTACCTTTTGCGCTAGAATCTTGGAAACATCCAACAAGCGTCATAATTTCGGTGTTCATTTTTGGATTTAAGTTAAAGATGATAGTTTTAGGAAGTCCACCTTCGCTATTTAATCTATCGAATAGTCTAGACATATTTTTAATGCTGTTGTCTTCTGCAATAGAGTCAAAGCCCGTGTCTAAGCCAAGTTTTTCAAGCATTTTAGCGTTGTTATTACGCATTGCGCCAACGTGAAGTTCGGTTGCAATGTTGTATTTATTGTATAGAGAGAACAAGAAATAAGTAAAGTAGCCCTTGAAAATTTCCGCTTCTTTATCGGTCACGCTTGCGCCCGTAAGTCTTTTAGCGAAAACGCTTTGTGCTTCTTCTTTCGTCGCGATAGGATAAACGTTTTGTAGCGCAATGTCAGATGCAACGGTGCCAACTTTGATAAAGTCTTGAAGTCTTGCTTCGATAACTTCTTCTAGCGCAGTTAAATCTTTAACGCTTCCAAGTTTTGCAATATATTCTAGGTATGGGCCTGCTTCGATGTTCATAATCTTATCGGCTCTAAACGCAGGAATAACCTTAAACTTATAATTCTTTTCTTTAATTTTTTCAAAGGTAGAAAGGTCGTCAAAAATTTCGTTAGTAGTGAAAACGTGAGTCACGTTAGAACCTTCGATAAGTTTTTGTGGGGTGATTTTGTTGAGTTTAATGTATTCGTTGCACCAGTCCCAAATTTGTTCAGCGTTTTCTTCGTTGATTTCTAGTTCGCAGTTAAAGAACTCTTTAAGTTCTACTTGCGACCAATGATATAATGGGTTGCCGAAAGCAGTTGCTAGCGTTTTGCAGTAAACCAAGAATTTTTCTTTGTTTGATTTATCACCCGTGATATATTCTTCGTCTATGCCGTAGTTTCTCATTAAACGCCATTTATAATGGTCACCTTTAAGCCAAATTTCGAAAATGTCGTTAAACTCTTTGTTTTCTAAAATTTGAACTTCTGGAAGATGGCAATGGTAGTCGATAATAGGGGTGTTTTCTGCATAAGTTTTATATAATCTTTCAGCAGTTTTGGTGGTTAATAAAAAATTATCTTTAATATAACTCATAATTGTTCTCCGTTTTAAATTTATAGCGTTACGCCCTTTTTATAGAACGCGATTTCTCTAACGTCTTCACTCTTTAACACGACTTTGCCGTTTACCGTATCTATAATAAGGTTATAAAGCCCGTCTTCATCCATTGAGTAAGCGTTAAAGTCTATCCAGTTGTCTTTTTTATCAGAAATGTGGTTGTTCGTGCCTATTTTCATTGTAGGAACGAAAGTTGAGAACGGCGTGCCCCTACCCGTAGTGAATAATACGAGTTGACAGCCAGACGCAGCAAGCGCTGTTGATGCTATTAGGTCGTTCCCCGGCGCGTCTAGTGCGCTAACGCCCTTTTCTTTAACAAGTTCGCCGTAAGAAAGAACGTCCACAACAGCGGTAGTGCCCGCTTTTTGAATACAGCCAAGCGATTTTTCTTCTAGGGTGGTTATACCGCCTTTTTTGTTGCCCGGACTTGGGTTTTCATATACAGGAAAGCCGTTATCGGTATAGAATTTTTTGAAATCTACAATCATTTTTTTGTATTTTTCGAAAACTTCTAGGGTTTTGCACTTGTTCATTAAAATTTGTTCAGCACCGAACATTTCAGGAACTTCGGTTAAAATGGTGCTACCACCAAGCGAAACGATTTTATCGCTTATTCTACCAACAAGTGGGTTTGCAGTAATGCCAGAGAACCCGTCTGAACCACCGCATTTAAGCCCGATACAAAGTTCGCTAATATCAACGTCTTCACGCTTTAAGTCTTTTGCCTTGTCGATAAAGCCTTTAACGATTTCGATACCTTTTTCTAGTTCATCTTCTTCGTCTTGGCAGTTCATATAAGCAATGTGCCCCGTTTCGTAGTTTTTAAGGTATTCTTTCATACCGTCTAAACCATTGTTTTCGCAACCTAAACCAACGAATAAAACGTTAGTAGCGTTAGGGTTTTGGCTTATAGCACATAAAAGTTTTTTAATGTTTTCGTTATCGTCGCCAAGTTGACTGCAACCAAATTGATGAGTAAGCGCGTAAACGCCGTCTACCGTGCCACTTATATAACTTTGAACGGCTTTGGCAATTCTAATACAAACGTTATTAACACAACCAACGGTTGGTATTATATAAATTTCGTTTCTAATGCCTGCTCTACGATTTTGTCTTTTAAAACCCTTAAAAGTGGCAGTATTTTTAGCGATTTCGTTTGCCTTAAAGTTATATGAATACTCAAAATCTTCGTCTAAATGCGATTTTAGGTTATGAGAATGCACCCAGTCGCCTTTTTTAATATCTTCGGTTGCCCTGCCGATAATTTGACCGTATTTAATAACGAATTCGCCTTTTTTGATGTCTTTAAGTGCGATTTTATGCCCCGTAGGGATACTTTCATTACCTTCTAGGCAAACCGAAACGTTGTCTATTTTGTCAATGATTAATGTTTTCATAGTTTATCTCTTAATTATAGTGAATTTACGATTTCTAATACTTTTTCGCTAAATCCAGCGTATTTAGTTAGGTCTTCGCCCCAAACTGCTTCGTCTTTCATAAAGTCTGCAATACTGCCACCGTTTGCGAAATATTCTAAATATTCTTTGTTGTCTAAAACGTCGATTTCACGGGTTGGAAGTTTTGCAACGTAGCCTTCGCCTTTCTTTTCAACTAGCGAATAGATTTTCATTAGGTGCGCAAAGCCTACCGTTAGGTTTGGTGCGATTTTGCCGTTTTTAGCATAATAATCGCTAAAACTTGGTAAGTTTCTTGCACGCCACTTAGAAATGCTGTTAAGTGCAATGCTAGTTAGTTGGTGATTTAGGAAAGGATTGCCGAATCTATCGGTAACGCTCTTAGCAAATTCAGTAGTTGCGCTAACGTCGTCTGATACAAAAGGTATAATTTCGTTTTCTAGGGTTTCTTCTAGGAACTTAGATAAGAATTCATCTTGCATACAATCGTAAACGGTGATTGCACCACGATATAAGCCAACGGGAACGATATTAGTGTGGCTTCCGTTAAGAACTCTAACTTTTCTCTTTTTATAGTAGCCGATATTTTCGGTAAGAACAACGTCTATGTTGTTAGTGCCTTCGATAACGTATTTAGCGATATCGCCTTTCTTTTCTACTGCCCATAAACCAAATGGTTCGCCGATAGAAACAAGTTCGTCTTTTTCGCCAATTTTGTTGTATAGATATTCTCTATCTTCTTGGGTTTTTGGTGCGCCCGAAACTATTCTATCAACTAACGTGTTGCAATAGAAGTTTTGAGTGTCGTTCCAGTCTTTGAATTCCTTAGAAAGATTCCAAAGCGCGATATATTTATCAACGCACGCTTTAAGTTCGGTAGCGTTGTTGTCGATAAGTTCAACAGGAAGTAGATATACGCCGCCAAGACCTGCTTCAAATCTTTTTAGTAAGAATTTGGTAAGTTTTGCTGGGTATGTGATTTTTTCAAAACCATCGAATTCATCGTTTTCGTTGTAGCAAATACCTGCTTCGGTAGTGTTAGAAACGATAATCTTTAAGTCTTTATCAGTTGCCAAAGCGTAGTATGCGTTAATATCGTTAAATGGGTCGATAACGCTGTTTAACACGTCTACTTTATAAATGTCTTCTACGGCTTTGCCGTTTACTGCGCCACGAAGAACGATGTTGTATTTATTGTTTTGTTTTTCGAATTTTTCAAGTGTGCCGAACGTTATAGGTTTAACGATATCCACAGAATATTCATAACCCTTTTTATTGAGCGTATCGAAATACATATCAACGAACGTTCTTAAAAAATTACCTTCACCAAATTGACAAACTTTAATCATTTTTATACCTCTTGCCTTTTAATTTCGCTATTTTTTAGCAATATATTATATTAATAAATATAATAACACATAATTTTAAAATACGAAAGTGTTTTAGAATATTATTTTGCTATCACGTCAAAAATTTTTAGAAACAACTACTTTTTTGATTAAAACTATACTTTTTCTTGATTTTTTTGATTTGTTATGATATATTTTAAAAAAATTCAACGGAGAATTAAAATGCCCAATTATAAAAAGTTTGCCGATACGGACTTTTTCTTTCATCACGACGAAGATATCGTGTATAAAAAAGAAACGTTTAATGAGCATTACCATAACCTATTTGAAATTTATTTTATCACCAAAGGCACTTGCACGTATTTTATAGACAACAAGGTTTACGACCTTATCCCTGGGGATATCGTGCTTATTCCAGAAGGCGTTATGCACGACACTAAATACAAAAGCGCAAAGCACTCACGTATGCTTATTAACTGCTCTTTAAGGTATATCCCGTCTTCGCTAGGGCCCGCAATTAACAATATGCTCTATCTATATCGCAACCCCAACCTTTACGATGATATTTACAAGATTTTTACCGATATAGAAAAAGAATATAATAAGCCCGACGAAATAACCGACGATATTTTCGTTTGCTACGTTAACCTATTATTTTTTACGCTTGTTAGAAACGAAAACTTTTGTAAAAAACTAAAATCTAATTCCGACTTCGTTCAAAACGCGCTAGAATACGTTCAAAACAACTTTAACGATGATATTTCACTAACTTCGGTGGCGCAAATATTTAACGTTAGCCCCGAACACCTTTCTAGAACGTTCAAAAAGCAAACGGGCTTTGGGTTTAACAAATATTTAACGCTTTTAAGACTTAAAGAAGCCGAAACGTTGCTTAAAGAAACCACACTTCCTATCAACGAAATAGCAAGCCGTTCTGGGTTTAGCGACGGCAATTACTTTTCTTTAATCTTTAAAAAATTCCACGGGTTGTCACCCAAGGAAGTTAGAAGAAACTTCAAAAAACTAAACGCCTCGCACCAAGCGGAAATCGTTGAAAAACTAAATATAACTAAATAAATAAAAAAATCACTCACCAAAACGGAGAGTGATTTTTTTGAATAAACAGTCGTTTACCCCAGATTATAAATATTTTTGGATAATCTCTTTCATTTTGTCAACGCTCTTTTCCATATCGCTAACAAGTTTTAATTGCGTTCTTGCTCTATCAAGGTTATGCCCAGCGCGGTGCACCTTAAAGTAAACGTCGCCGTTAATATAGTCGGCTAAAAATCTCATACCGCACTCTAACGTCATCATAATAGGCGCGTATGGCAACATTTCGATTTCGGTTTTAGTAAGCGATTTGCCACATTTTTCTAGGTAGCCTTTTGTGAACTTTTCAAAAAGGTCTAGTTCAAAGTTAACTTTGCTTAAATCCTTTTCGTCTTCGGTCGCCCTAGTTGCACCAAACCTTAAAGCGTCGCCATAATCGTATAGATAAGAGCCCGGCATAACGGTATCTAGGTCTATAACAACTAATGGCGCGTTTGTTTTTTCATCCATTAAAACGTTGTTAATTTTAGTATCGTTATGCGTCACACGGAGCGGTAATTCGCCCGTTGCTATTTTATCCACGAATAGCGAAGTAAAACTTTCTCTTTCTTTTATAAAGGCTATTTCTTTTTCAACAAGATGCGCGTTTTTAGCCACGTTGTCGTTAACTGCTTTTATAAAATCGTTAAACCTAGACCTAGTGTGGTGAAAGTTTTTAATAGTTTCGGTTAATCTCTTTGCATCGAAATCAGATAGTTCTTTTGCAAAATTACCAAAACCGATACCTGCATTATAAAGGCACTCCGCATCTTCCATTTTTTCTATGGTGTAGGCGTTATCTACGTAAACGTACATTCTATATGCTTCGCCGTCCACGAACACGTATTTTTTGCCTATATCACTCGTTAAGAATTTAAGCGTTTTTGCGCCTTTTTTAGATAAAAATTCGGTCACGCCACTAATATTAGACATAAGCCCGTCTACGTTCTTAAATATTTTAGTGTTTATTTTTTGAAGAACGTATTTATTCTTATCCGTTTCCACTAAATAAGTGGTGTTAATATGTCCGTTGCCAAGTGGTGCGTAAGAAATAAATTTTTCGTCTTTTATAAATCTAAACACAACCCTTTCTATAACGTTATCTTTTGCTTTATTTTCGTCGTATGGCAAAAATTCTAAAACGTCGCAAGGTTTTCTGTCTTTCCATTTTCCACGCGTAAAGTCAGGAATTTCTACTGCCTTACCCGTTTTTATTGAAATTTCCGAAAGTGGTGTAATAACCATCCAAGATGCAGCGTCGTAAACGTCGATAGGCATTTCTTCGCCGTTTTTCAATCTATCAATAAACTCACGTAGTTCCACGAAATCCATACCGCCGTGCCCTGCTTCTAACGCTTCTTTCGTTATGTTTTGCCAGTGCGTTGGTAGCATAGATTTATACCTTTCGGCAGAGTTCCTATAATCGTCTACATATTCAAGCCCAACAATATACTCTCTTTGCCCGTCTAGGTAAACGCTGTTGGTGTCTTGGTCGTACATTCCTTTCGTGCCTTTAACGGTAAATTCTCTGCTGTAAGAAGTTGGAAGACAAGTGTCTAGTTTAAGCGTCATAACTTCGCCGTTAGCACAAGTTATAATGGTATGCACCACGTCGGCTTGCCTAAAATCAGCGTCTAATAAAACGGGGTCTATGTTGTCTTTATTGTCTAAAACGTATTGTTTCATACCAAAAGAACCACTTGTCATCGTCACCATAGAAACCATACGATTTCCGCGGTTAATATCGATAATCCTAGCCATAGGGCCTAGTTCGTGGGTTGGATAGTTTTCGCAGTTTCTTGCTAGATAGTTTCTTAATCTATAATGCCTGTTTTCTTTGCCACGCGTGACTTCTGAACGAAGGTCGTGCGTATAAGAGCCTGACAAAGCAACCACTCTACCAAAATCGCCCTTTCTTGCGATTGCCGTGGCAAGTAGTTCATCTCTATGGAAACAGCAGTTTTCTAAAAACATAAACGGAACTTTGGTTTTCTCCCACGTGTCAACTAATTTCCAACAATCGTCTACTTCATACGCGCCACCAACTTCTAGCGCAACTGCAATACCCTTTTCCATTGCTTCGCAAGCAATAGGAACGTGCAGTTCCCAGTCGGTCGCAATTAGCACGCAGTCTAAAAGTCCGCAATCTAAAAGGCTAGTGTGGTTAGTAAACGCTAGAGGTGTGTTTCCCCTTTTTTCGATAACGCGCGCTTTTGCTTCGTTTGCTCTGTCTTCGTATTTATCACAAACGGCAACCACTTCTACGTCCGAAAACCCTAAAAGTATATCCATAAGCCCGTGGCTACGTGCACCATATCCAACAATTCCTATTTTAACGCTTTGCATATTTCTGCTCCTAAACAAATTGATTTTTTTATTTGCTTGACATTGTGATAGATGTATTATACAATGTATTTTGTAAGAAAACAATGTAATATTTTACTAAAAAGATGTGTTTTTTTACTATTTAGGAAAATTGATATGTCAGGCGATTATAAAGTTTTTTCTTCTAAAAGTTATCTTAATCTTAACGACAAGGTGTCTTATGAACACCCTATTTTAGTCAACGTGTGCGGTAGATATTCGGGCGAAAATATTTCTTTTAAGACTAAAAGTTTATCGGGCAGAAAAGATTATTATCTTATATACGTCACCGAAGGCGCGCTTAATATCGTTTTAGACAATAAAGTTTTAACAGCCGAAAAGGGTAGCGTTATAATCTTTCCGCCAAAGTATAAATACGAATATTTTGGCAAACCCCCACTAAAATATTTATACGCGCACTTTACAGGTTCATACGTAGAAAAGTTTTTAAGTGAAATAGGTTTTAACGCCTTTCCGTTTATAAAAACGTGCGGTTTTAGTTTTAATATCGCAAACGATTTTAATGCGCTTTTAGAAACTTATAATATAAACTCTAACTTAAAAGTGCAAAAATGCGCGTGTGCCTTAGAACAACTTTTACTAACCATATCGGATAGAGCGATTAAAACCGAACAAAACTTTTCTCTTGAATTATCCCTTGCTTATATCCACGCTAACTACGCTAAAAAGATAGAAATTCCTATCCTTGCAAAAATGGAGAATTTAAGTAATTCTAGATATATAACGCTTTTTAAGCAAAAAACGGGCAAATCCCCAAACAACTATATTATAGATTTAAGAATCTTCCTATCTCAAGACCTACTTAAAAGCACGGATAAACCCATAAAAGAAATTAGTGAAAAAGTGGGATATTTAGACCCGTATTTTTTTAGCAGTTTATTTAAAAAGGACGTTGGCGCTTCGCCCAAAACGTATAGAAAAAACAACTTTATTTATAGGTAACGCTGATATAAATAAAAAACAAAAACCTACGCTTATTATAGCGCAGGTTTTTTGTTTTTAATAGAGTTGTCCAACGAATTCTAACGTGAAATTTTCGTTTTCATCTATTAAGAAAATATTTTCTTCAAATTCTCTTATCCAAAATATAATTCCTAAATTGTTTTCTTTATCCGTGTAAGCGATTACACCCTTTTCTCCACGAACTTTGTTAAATTCTTCTTTTGCCCTTGACGTAGAAACGTATTCATACTCTAAATTATGTGTTTCACCCTTATATTCTATTCTAATAATCTCTTCTTTTAAAGTTATAAATGCGTCTTCTCCATAATAGTCGTATCCGTCGTAATAGCCGTAATATTTTTCATCAAGTTTTTCGTTGTCAATTTTATTTAGTGCAGAAGATAATATCAGCGATAACACCCCGATTAGCAATAACGAAGCGCTAAATATTAGCATTAGGGTTAGATTTTTATTAAATTTTTCTTTATTAAAACTTTTTTCCATAACACTTTTCTCTCCTATTTACTTTTTGGCGTTTTAACTTTATTAATAACAATACCATCTACGTACTGATAAATATTTCCGCCATTTTCGCTATGATATTCCGTTGTTGTTTTTCCACATTTCGGACAAACGTATGTATATTTATATCTATACATATAACTCGTAATAGTACAATCAATAAAATCTCTCGAACTACGATAAAGATTAGTTTTTTGTCCCTTTACATTTGTTTTAGTATCAACAAGTTCTATATGTTGCTCTCTTTTCGTTCCACACTCTGGGCAAGTGTATAAAACTCTACGGTGTTCTATAACGAAGATTACGATAGCAGCGATTATCTCTATCGTTCCCGTAAGTAGTAAAAGTGTATTTCCAACCGAGCCAACCGTTAAAGCAAGTATAACGCCTAAAATCATAAATACTAATGCAATAGCACCAATGATAATAAAGGTTTGTAATTTTTTCTTTGGAATTTTATAAGTTCCTTTAGCAGAGTTTTCAGTAGTCTCTATTTCGATTTCAACGTTATCGCTTTCTTCCTTGTTTACGTCAACTATTTCTTGCGCTTTTGTTTCGACTACATTTTTTTGGACTTGTTCTTCATTTGCTTTTACCACCGTCATAATGAGTAAAGGAATACCGATAATAGGTAAAAAAAACGAAAGTAGTGCAAATATTGCAATTTTTTTGTTTTTATTCATTTTGCTTCTCCTTTATATTTAATACGTTAATTATAAAGAACATTTTGTTCCAAGTCAACTAAAACGGAACGAAATGTTCTAAAATAATAATATGAAGAATAAATTTTTTGAGCAGTTATGCTCTTTAAGAACGGAAAATAATATGTCGCGCAGTGAACTCGCTAAAAAACTCGGCGTTTCTACTAGGCTAATTTCTTATTGGGAAAACGGGCAAAGAGAGTGCGATTTTAATATGCTTATAAAAATTTCTTCTCTTTTCGAAGTAAGTATTGATTTCTTGCTTGGCAAAACTGATTACTAATACTAAAAGGACCTATGCGAAAAAGCATAAGCCCTTTTTTTGTTTAATGTTTAATGTTTAATCTTTAACGTTTTCCCACTTGTGCGCGTGGTAAGTGTCCTTAAAATAAGTCACGTTGGTTTCGGCGTTTGATACGTCTAATATAACTATTTCATTATCTTTAATAGCGCGCCAACCCACTAGGTTTTTAAACGTTATGCTTGTTAGTTCGCTACAACCAACAAAAGCGTTTGCGCCAATATATTGAACACCTGAACCAATCGTTATGCTTGTTAGCCTTAAATTATTGCAAAAAGCATTTTCACCAATACTTATAACGCTATCTGGAACAACAACATTTTCTATAGAGCAATAATATAATGCACTATCGGCTATAATACGTGTATCTTCGTGGATAACAAATTCGCCCGAAACATATGAGGATGAACGCTCAACAAGAATAAGGTGGTCGTTTTCTTCATTGCCTAAATAAAGTCCGTCCATATAATTAGTTAATTGAACTTTTGTAGCACTAATTACGCAGTTTCCAAACCTTATTAACGAATTTGGAAGGACTAAACTACTTAAATTATAACAACAATTAAACACGTCGTCTTCAATTTCTTTAACTCCTTCGCTAATAATAACTTCTAAAAGATTACTACACGCATTAAACGCCCCATCGTGTATAATTTCTACGCTTGATGGAATTAAGATTTGTTGCAATCCGGTGCACTCCATAAAAGCATATTCATCAATAATTTTAAGCGTGCTAGGAAGCGTTAGGCTGGTTAAACTTTTACAACGCCAAAAAGCACGTTTGCCTATTTCTTCTATGCTAGGCACAAGGTTAATGCTAGATAAATTTTCGCAATAACTAAAAGCAAAATCGTCGATTTTTCTTAAAACGCTACCTTCTTCTATAACGACGCTTTTAAGCGCATCTAAATTTTCAAACGCGCTTTTGCCTATTTCTTTAACGTTTTTGCCAACGTAAAGCGTTATTTCTTCGCTACCATAAGCAAAGGCATAGTTAGCGTTTAATCCTTCGATGCTGTTATAGTAAATAGTAGATAGGTTATCGCAATCCGTAAAAGCATTGTTTATTTCTTTAACGTTTTCTTTAATCGTCACGCTAGTAAGGCTAGTTCTGCTAAACGCTCTATACTTAAACTCTTTAACGCTTTCTGGAAAGTCAATCGAAGTTAAAAGCATACACTCGCTAAACGCCTCTTCGCCTATGCTTTCGCACACGCTATTCCCGTTAAAGACCACGTTTTTAATATTAGAACAAGAAAATAAACGGTTAGGAATATATTTAACTTGTTCACCAATATAAAGGGTAATGCCACTACTTACGCCCGAGCCAAAGAACATATAAGTGCCAAACGTACTACCTGTTCCTTGTTCGTTAAACACGCCAGATATGGTGTTATAGTGTATTTCGGTAAGGTTTTTGCAGTCGTTAAATACGCCATGACTTAACGCAACTAGGTCTTCGGCGAGTGTTATTTTTGTTAAAGAAGAACACCTACTAAACTTAAACATACTAAGTTCGCACGATACGGTAAGTTCTGTAAGCAGTTCACCGTTTAAGTAGAAATCGTATTCGTTTCTAAACGGGTCACTGTCTAAACTAGTAATCGCGCACCACTCATCTACCGTGCCGATAAAGTTTATCTTGTTTAGGTTTTCGGTGCCATCAAACGCACAAACACCTATACTTTTTATAGAACTTGGTATTTCAATGCTTTCTATATCTTTATTATAAAAAGCAAAATCCGCAATTTCCACAACGGGCAATCCGTTATAAGATGATGGAACGCGAACGTCTTTAGGGCAGTCTTCTTTTGCTAACGCCCTATAACCACTTTCATCTTGCAATAATTCAAATTTAAGCCCTTTAACGTTTTGAGTAGTCACCGAAACGGGCTTGCCGTTTTCTAGCGCGAAAACAATGGTGTTTTCGCCGTCCGAAATGCCGTATCTAACTGAGTTGCTGTAAGCGCACCAAACGTCTAACGTTTCATTGCTGTCTAGTACGTATATTAAAGAATACTTAACGCCACCGTGCTCACCAAGTTCGCCAACGTATCGATTTTTTAGTGAATTAAGGCTTTGCTTAGCGCCTTTTACTAGGTTTTTATACGTTTCGTTTTGAACGACTTGCTCTTCTAGTTCAAGGTCATATAAAATGCTTTCTAGTTCTTCATACGAAACAAATAAGAAATGTATGCCTTCTTTAGTGCTAACACATTTGGTTTTGTTAAGTCCGTAAGTTGCGGCTTCGTTCATAAACGGAACTTTTTTTGCACCCTTACTGCCCGTATAATCACTAGCATCGCGCATTTTTAACCCGTTAACTTCTTGATAGATTTGGTTGTAGAGTTCAGCAAACTCAGTTTCTTTTGCTGGCTCCATAACTTCGCCCTTTTCAGCGGTGTTTTCGTCGTGTCTAAACTTGCCAACGAATTCTAAGTTGTCCATTTCGGTGGTAATGTTAGACTTGATAGCGTAAAGGTAAGAATAATCGTATTCTTTAACCTTGTCGTAGGTTAATTCGTTAGCGTTAAATACTTCTGCAACCGACGGCAATTCGTTAACGTTATTATATAGGTCATCTCTTACGCCTTCTATAAAGTAGAATTCGTTTTTCTCAAAGTCCATAACGCTTGCCATAAAGTCGCCTAAAACGTCTGCCAAATACCACGTCATTGAAATCTTTTTAATTTCGTGTGTGTCGGGCTCGTACTCCACCCTAGCGTTAGTCATTATAGATGAATTGTTGCGCGGGCTAAATTCTTCAAGAATTTCGTTGCGCCAATCCCAGTCTGCCGAAAAGGTTAAAACGTTTTCTTCGTATTCTACCTTACAAGTAAGTATAGGTTGTTCTACGTCGTAATTTTCGAAGATAAGGTTAAGTTCATCGTTTATAGTTTTATTTGCAACGCCCGTTATTTTTTGCCCAACCTTAAACTTTTTGTCAAAAATGCCTTGTTTTACGGTTTTTGTTTGCAACACGTAGTTAACTATATTGTACGGATAATTTATGTATAGTTGTCTAACAAGCGTTGTTCTTGGCGTAACTTCGCCAAAAAACACGTCTATATTAGCGTTTCTATAAGTGCTTGCAAAAATTGTACCCACGCTCTTTATAGCGTTTGCGCTTAAAGTTTCACCTTCGGGCACAGTAGGTTTCTCAGAGTTTTCTACCGCCTTAAACATAATTTCGCTAACGTAGTCGATTTTGTCAACGGCTCTATTCATAACCTTCATAGAAACTTGGGTTTTCCCGTCAATTCT
>JAZLCK010000046.1:0-2025 GCA_045614165.1 Christensenellaceae bacterium
GAGCGAGTGAAAAAACTTTTTTAAATAGTATAATTTATTTAAAACTAGTAAGTTATGACAATTAATGAGTTACAAGACGAAATTATCGAAGATTTCTCAATTTTCGACGATTGGTTCGACAAATATAGCCGTATTATAGAACTAGGAAACGAACTTCCAGCCTTTCCAGACGAGAAAAAACTTCCAGAGAACCTTATCGAAGGTTGTCAAAGTAAAGTTTGGATTGATGCTACATTAAACGAAGAAGGCAACATTATCTTCACAGGCGACAGCGATGCTGTTATAGTAAAAGGTATTCTAGCACTACTTCTAAATGTAGTAAGTGGTCACACACCACAAGAAATCCTAGATAGCGAGCTATATTTCATCAACGAAATTGGCCTAAAAGAACACCTTTCACCAACCCGTTCCAACGGCCTCCTTGCCATGGTAAAACAAATTAAGTTCTATGCAATAGCATTCTCAGGTAAGTAGGAGCTGAATAAAAAGCGTACTTCTACGTTACGCTTGCCTTCAAAATCCTCATTTACGTTTAGTAAACTCCGGTTTTTCAGGCTTCGCAAGCCTTGAATTACATCTTTTTATTCAACTCCTAAATAGTTGTTGCAAAATAAAGGCTGATTCATTTCTTTTGAACCAGCCTTTTCTCTTATATAATAAGGTGTAAAATTCTTTTCCTTTTGTTCTTTTAGTAGATATTAAAGCATACCTGAAATAATCTTGCTCACCGCCACAAAGTGGAATGCATCACCAAGCATAATAAACACGTGGAAAACACTATGCATATACTTTACTTTATGTACACAGTATAGCACAGCACCTGTAATATAAGCCACGCCTTCAAGTATTACCCATATTACAGTGTCGAAACCTACTATGTCATAAAATGTTTTAATAGCAAACACAATAGTAAGTCCCATTAGCACATATATGGCAGTCTCAAGAATACTTTTCTCGTTTACCTTTCTAAGCAGCATAGCAGAACCAACAGCAGCAAAAAGCCAACAGAACACAAACATTCCCCATCCAAGTGTAATCTCGCCACCTCTTAAGAATGCAATAAGTGTAATAGGGGAGTAGCATGCCGCAATATGCCAAAATATAGAAGCATGATCAAATTTTCTTAAAGTTTGTTTCACAGGGTTGGTATGAGAAATACCATGATAAACAGAAGAAAAAATATAAGATATACTCACGCCCAAAAGCATAAGAATAATACTTAAAAAATCTAGTCCGTTACCTTTTTCATAAACTTGTACCGCAAAAATACCACAAACAATTAGCGTTCCCACAGCACCAATACTATGAGTAATGGTGTTTACAACCTCTTCTTCTTTACTGTACTTTGCTTTTTTCTGTTCTTTTCCCATAAAAATAGGGGTGTCTGTAATTAATAATGTATATAATATCCCCACAAAGATACTAAAATATTGCTCTTTTTAATCGAAATCTAGTATTTTATAGATAAAAAATGAAGCAGTTTATGCAAAGTCTAGGAAAGTATAATAAGACTATTTAATTAGTTTTGTAACATCATTGTAACATTAGCGAGAATAGCCTAGAAAAGCGATTTTTTACCCCTCTTGATTTTCAACTAGTTATAAAAAAGTTGCATTTCCCTTTAAAAAAAGTTGCTGAAATATTTGGAGCGTATGGTGAAAGTTTCTACCTTTGCACTCGCTTTTCGACCAAGAGTGGTCAACACAACAAAAGCTTTGACAGTTTGATAGAGTTTAAGTTTAACGGCTCTATAAAATATTTTGAAAATTTTTCTCAAAATATTTTGCAGATTCAAAAACTTGACATATCTTTGCAATCCGTTTCGATAACAAACGGAGCACTGCGAAAGCGAAACGCAGTTGTGTTATTAAAATGATGAAACGCAAAAGTTCTTTGATAGATTGAACAATATACAACCAAAACAAGGTTAAGGAAAAAAATAGCAACCGTCAGTTTTCTTTTTTTAGAGAACTAAAACAGGTAACCTAAGTCAGATTAAAACAAACAAAAAATATATATACAATG
>JAZLCK010000047.1:0-11911 GCA_045614165.1 Christensenellaceae bacterium
CGATAACGGGGAAGAAATTGCAGTTCAACAAACAAGACTACGTAAAAATGAAAGACGAAGCGAATAGGATAGGGAAGAAATACGGGTTTACCGAAACGGATTTTAGAAAGCGTGGCAAGAATAGTAGAACGGCAGTCGAGAAAAAGATTATGTTAAAAGGCGGTACTAGTTGGAAGGAAGAACTAAGAGAAGTAATTGCGGAAGCAACGAAAAACTCAGTTACGCCTGACAAATTCAAGGAATATCTTGAAAAGTGTTACGGCGTAAAAATCACAAGGGACGGAAAGGATTATTCTTACTTGCATCCCGAAAAACAAAAACCTATCCGAGGGGAAAAGCTCGGAACAAATTATAGTAAAATGGAGGTATTAAAACAACTTGATAAACAAAATAACGGGCGAGCGTCCTCAACCCGTAATCGAGGACCAGCCGGTGGATTTATCGCACAACCCGCCGGCATTAGAATTGTGCGAGCAGGTACAACGTTTGGCAACGGAAGCACGAGACGGTATGTTGTCGAAAGCCTTAACGATGTCGCGCGAGCAATGCAACAACTTAATCGAGATGCAGAATGTGCGAATCGCGGAACAGACGCAGCAAGTGAAGAACTTAGAGAGAACCAACGAAAGGCTCGTGAGCGAGCTGAGAGGAGACGTTTGGCTGATATCGAGAGAAGTCAAAGAGAGCAACAACCAATTGTCGAAGAGCCTCAACCAAACGCTGAGCAAGATATCGGAAACAGTAACGGACATCGAGCACCAAGTAAGTACAGCTACGGCAAAGGCGACTGACGAAGCGGTAAGAACTATGAAGCAAAGTATCACTAAAATGGCGGATAACGCCGTAATCGCTGTAAATGAAAGCGCAGGGAAAATGATAAGCGAGGTTAATAAAGCTAAGAAAGAAATTGAAAAGGTAAAAGACGATATCCATTTTGAAAGCGGATTTAGAAAGTTTATGTTTTGGCTTTCACCCGTGCTAGCGATTGCGCAAACTATCGCCTTAGCAATAGTGATATTTGGTTAAAAAATTTTCTTATACAGATATGAAATAGCTTGACTATCTCGTGATATCACGATATACTATAAATAAGTAAAATTTAAGGAGGGGTTTATGAGCGTAGAAGAAATCATCAAAAAAGCGGATGCAAACGAAGGGTTGACTGTAGAAGAGATTCAAATTTATCAACAAGCAGTGAAACCGAAAAAGCACGTCTATGGTAAATACGGAACGCTTGCGAAACAGTATATCGAAGAGCATAACTTTGGTAAATTGTTGAGTTTGGCGGGGCAGTTGCCCGAATACTTACACGGCGTAGATAAAGCCGCCGAAGAGCTTTACGAGGTTTTATGGGACAAGCTTTCTAAAAGTGAAACCTATAAAAGGACGGGGAATTACTTGGAAGACGTGAAAAGAATCAACGCTATGAAGCAAGTGATAGAAGAAGAGATTTTAAGCGAAATCGTTTATGTTTAAGGAGAAAATACAATGGAAAAACAATTAACGCCCAAACAAAAGGCAAGACAAAAGTATGAAATCGTGCATAAGGAAGAGCGCGAACAAGCGACAAGACAGTTTAACACGCGCATTCCCGTTAAAGAGCACGATGAAATAATGGCTTTCTTAAAGAAGAAAAGAATTTCTAAAGTAGATTTGATTAGAATGGGATATCAAGCACTACTGCAAGAAACAAAAGAAAGCAAATGACAGCGGAACAATAGCCTAGGCTATTTGCTTAACACACCCGTAAAGGTCGGGAATTGATAAGGAGAAAATATTGAAAGGGGAATCCGTACTTATCTTTCCGTTAAAAGTGCGGATACAACCCCCTAAAAATAAAAAATTAAGGAGAATTGAATTATAAGGAATTAAAATTAAAAGAAGAAAAATTGAATAGTGAAGTAGAAAATCAAGTTTATACTTCTTCCAAAGAGGTTGAAAAAGTCGATAAATCGAAAATAAATATGGAGGTGTTAAATAAAATTATCGCTTTTAAGATGTTGGAGATTATGCGAGAGAACGATATGATAACCGAGTATGATTATTCCAAAATCGAAAAGAAGCGAAACCAATTTGGGGAAAGTGTAATAAAGCAAAATAAATTATTTAAAGGAGGCAATTTAACTTGATTGAAAACGGAATGGTAATGCCCACTAACGTTAATTATAACAGGGCAAGGCAAAGAAGAGTGGTTTTCTATGGACGAGTAAGTACCGAGCACGAAGCGCAACTTTCGGCTTTAGAAAATCAAATGCAATGGTATGAAGACATAGCGGAAAGGAATCCTAATTGGTGTGTCATTAAAAGATATATCGATGAGGGGATTACGGGAACGCAAGCGAAAAAGCGACCTGCATTTTTAAGAATGTTGCAGGACGCAAAAGAAAGGAAGTTTGATTTAATCGTAACGAGAGAAGTGTGTAGATTTGCAAGAAACACGGTAGATACGCTTGTGGTTACGAGAGAATTAAAAGAGTACGGCATCGAAGTTTATTTCGTGGAAGATAATATTTGGACGATGGATGGAGACGGCGAACTTAGACTAACGATTATGGCAACGCTTGCGCAAGAAGAAAGTAGAAAGATTTCCGAGCGTGTTCGAGCAGGACAAAAAATCAGTAGGGACAAAGGCGTTATTTACGGCAATGGTAATATTCTTGGATATGACCGTGATAAGGCGACGGGGAACTACGTAATCAACGAAGAACAAGCGGAAACGGTGCGAATGATTTACGATTTGTACTCCGCCGGCAAAGGAATTTCGCAAATTCGTGACGAGATGATACGTCGAAAACGAAAAGACAGTTCGGGCTTGGTTCGATGGGAAAACGCAAAGGTGGCTCGTGCACTACATAATTCGGTGTATAAAGGATATATTGCGTATTTGAAAACGAGAAGAAATAATTATTTAGACCAAAAGATTATTTTGAATCACGACGAAGATACGTATTTGTACGTAAAAGGCAACTTTGAACCGATTATTTCTGAAGAGCAGTGGGAACGTTGTAAACAGATAAGACTTCAACGCACAAGGTATAGCAAATTCCGCACGGAAAACGGAGAGGTTCTTCACAAAACGGGTATTCACGAAAGTGGTGACGTATGGACGAAGAAACTAAAATGTCGATGCGGTTATAAAATGCGTAAAAACAAATGGCGCAAGAACAAAAACGGCGAAGTGATTTTCGGCTATAAATGTTATAACCAATTAAACAACGGCTCAAAGCACCTTCGTGTTGAGGCAGGCATTGATGCGTCAAAAGCGTGCGACTTAAAAGAAATATGCGATTGGAAGTTAGAGATGATGGCAAGATTTATCTTTGCAGGATTATGGGGGAGTAAGAAAGATATCTTAAACAACGTCTCGTCTTTATATCAAATCGGTGTATTTGAAGAATATCGAAAAGCGGCGGAAGTGAAAGCAACTGTTGACAAGGATATTGCTAAATTGGACGAAAAACTAAAACGTCTAATGCGATTAAGACTCGAAGACGAAATCCCGAAAGATTCGTATTTAGAACTCAAAAAGGAAATCGACCAAGAGAAATTAGAACTTATGAATAAAAGGCGTATTCTTGACGCGGGAATGATGCCGAATGATGAGGGGCAGGAAGAACCTGCGAAAAAGGTGGAGGACTTTTTATTATCAAAAATGGATTTTACTGAACATTACGTTGATAGAGAAGTTATTAAGAAGTTCGTTCACACGATTGTTCCAACAACGGAGACTTGTTTTAATTGGTATATGAATTTCGACTTGATTGAAAAGCCCAACGATATGAGAAAGTTGGTGTGGGAATTTACGATTGATTTTAAACAAGCAAGGTCGTACCGAAAGGAAAAAGAAGGTATGCTTAGACCTAACCAATGGCACGACTTAACGGTTAGAGTATTTATGTAAAAAGTGCAAAAATACTCCTGAAAAAACGAAAAATTAAAGTAGAAAATAGCGTGTTAGTAGTATAGTTAGCGACCCCGAAAATAAGACACTCAATATATCGCTAGCACGATAAAATATACAGCACAAGCAAACATTAAAAACCCAAGAAAATAATTAAAAATTAACTAAAAGAAAAACGGCTTTTAAACGTGTGTTTAAGAGCCGTTTTGCTATTGACACCACTACGCGCTTATGTTATAATTACTTTTGCAAAAATTATAATAAATAAAGGTATAAAATTTATGTTAGATTTTATTTACAACACGCCTACGAAAGTGTTTTTCGGCAAAGGCAAGCACAAAGAAGTTGGCAAGATTATAAGCGAATACGGCTACAAAAAAATTATGCTTCAATACGGCAAAGGCAGTATTAAAAAGAGTGGGCTATACGATGAAATTATTAGTTCGCTTAACGAATACAATATAGAAGTTGTAGAAATGGGTGGCGTTGAGCCTAACCCAAAACTTTCGTTCGTTAGAGATGCTATAAAGGTTGCAAAACAAACGGGCGTTGAAATGATTTTAGCCGTTGGTGGTGGTAGCACGCTAGATTCTAGTAAATACACGGCTCTTGGCGCACTCACGGAAGAAGACATTTGGAATTTCGCAATAGGCAAAAGCGTTCCTAAAAGCGCACTTCCCGTTGCAGTTATTCTAACGCACTCAGCGGCGGGTAGCGAAATGAGTAATTCGGCAGTTATTACTAACACCGAACTAAACCACAAAAAAGGTTGCGGTACAGAACTAAATAGGTGCAAGTTTGCAATTCTTAACCCCGAACTTACTTATAGCGTAAATAAGTTCCAAACGGCTTGTGGCATCGTTGATATGATGACGCACACCATAGAAAGATATTTCACGCCACACGCACCAACCGATTTAACTGATAGAATAGCCGAAAGCATATTAAAATCTATAATAATAGCAGGTAAAACGGCTATCGACAACCCAACCGACTACGAAGCAAGGGCAACGCTAATGTGGGCATCTAGTTTAGCGCACAACGGACTTACGGGTTGTGGCAGAGAAAACTATCTTGCCGTTCACCAACTAGAACACGCCGTTAGCGGTATATACGACGAAGTTGCGCACGGCGCAGGTCTTGCAGTTTTATACCCAGCGTTTATAAAGTTTATCTATAAGAAAAATCAGCCAAGGTTTGCGCAATTCTTTGAAAGGGTGTTTGACGTTAAAGAACAAACTAGCGAACAAACGATAATTAAGGGCATAGAAAAAATGCAAGAGTTCTTCGCATATATCGGTATGCCAAACAAGTTATCTGATTTTAACATAGGGAAAGACCAAATTGAAAGGCTAGCGCTACATTGTTCGCAAAATAAAACTGTTAGCGTTAAAAGTTATATCCCACTAGGATACGAAGAATTTAAAGAAATTTTTGCACTTGCATTTTAGGAGAAATTATGGGCAAAGAAACAACCGTAGATAAAGACCTAGTCGTAAAAACCGACTTTGACACTTCTAATATAGACTTTTACCTACCGACTGATGCGCCTTTCACGCTTTACGGCATAAACCCACCCGATAAAAAAAGGGATAGGTATTATAGACTTCCACAAGAAGTAATCGATAACGGAACGTTCGTTCGCGGACTAGAATGGCACGGCTCAAACGGGGCAGGGGCAAGAGTTAAGTTTAGAACGAACTCTAAAACCATTTCTATAAAAGCCGTTTTAGATAAAATTGGTGGTCTATCACATATGCCAAACACGGGCGTTTGTGGTTTCGACCTATACGTAGACGGCAGATATTTTGCAAACTTTATTCCGCCGTTTTGGATAAGAACGGAAGGCAATGCCTATGCTAGCCAAAAAAACATCACCGAATATATTTTCGACGGCGAAGAAATCAAAGAGAGAGAAATAACTATATACTTCCCACTTTATTGTGACGTTATATCGCTAGAAATCGGTATCGAAAAAGGTTCAACCCTAAATAAAACCACGGGTTATAAAAATAGCCCAGCATTAGTTTTCTACGGGCACTCTATAACCCAAGGCGGTTGCGTTTCTCACCCTGGGAACGCATACTCTAACATAATTGAAAGAGATTTAAGCGTAGACTGCGTAAACTTTGGGTTTTCGGGCTCTGCTAACGGCGAAGACGTGATGTGCGACTACGTTGCTGATAGAGAAACTTTGGCACTTATTTACGATTACGACCATAACTCTTTGCCAGACCTACTTAAAGAAAGGCACCAAAGATTTTTTAATCGCTATCGTAAAATTCACCCAAACGTGCCTATAATAATTTTGCCAACCACCGATTGCGAACCAAACAAAGCGCTTAAAAAAGAAAGATACGATATTTGCTATAACACTTATAAAACGGCAAAAGATAACGGCGACAAGAACGTTTACTTTTTAGACGTTTATGCTGAACTTAATAAACGCTGTGGCGATTACGCTTACGTAGAAAGAAACGGGGGACATTTGAGCGACGTTGGCTCTATCGCAATGGCAAAGAGCATAGAAGAACTTTTAGAAAAAATTATAAAATTTAACAAGTAAAGGAGAAACTAAAATGTACAAAAAAATAGTAGAAGATTATATTAAAAAAATCGATTTTAATACTTTTACCGAAGGTAAAATGCAATTAGACGGCGAAGACTTCGTGTTAATTTCTAGGTATAACACCAAAGAAGTAAACAACGGCATATTTGAAAAACACGAAATTTTCGTGGATGGCTTTTATATGCTAGAAGGCGAAGAAATCGTGCAAGTTTCTAAGGAACTTGATAAAATTGATAAAGAATACGATGCCGACGGCGACTACGCATTAGCAACCGTGAAAAGCGCCGAAAAGGTTATAATCAAAAAGGGCGACCTTCTTATTTTAGACACAGACGTGTGGCACAAACCAACGCTTGCAATAGATAAATCTGCACCGGTGGTTAAGGCAATATTTAAAATTAGAAAAAGATAAAGCAGTAAACATTATATATGCATATACGCGCGAGAGAAAATCTTGCGCGTTTTTTTGTTTTACTATATGCTAACCCGAAAATTTTACAAAATATTCTAAAAAGGATAACAATTTTTATTATTTTATAATAAATAGAGTAATTTTTTAAAAATTCGGTATTGACAAAGGGGCGATATTGAGTTAAAATAACTCTATAAGGAATAAAATTATAAGGAGAAGATGTATGAAAAAATTTCTTATGATGCTTTTATCATTAGTAATGGTAGTTTTTGCATCTATCGGTTTGTTCGGTTGTGGCGAAACGATAACTGTTGAACTCCAAAACGGTGATAAAAAACAAACTCTCGAAGTTAACGATGAGTTTACAGCACCAGAAGCACCTACCAAAACAGGTTATACCTTTTTAGGTTGGTTCTTAGAAGGTTCTGAAACTGCGTTCGACTTCAATACTAAAATAGAATCTAGTATCGTTTTAGTAGCAAGATGGGAAATCAACCAATATTCAATCAGTTTTGATGCTGACGGTGGTTCTGACGTTGCTACAATAGAACAAGATTATGATACGGCAGTTTCTGCTCCTACCGCACCTACCAAAACGGGTTATACCTTCCTTGGTTGGTACGAAGAAGGTGCTACCGAAGCGTATGCTTTCGATAAAATCGAAGCAAGAAACGTTGCATTAAAAGCAAAATGGGCTATTGCAAGTTTCTCAATTACGTTCAATTCTGACGGTGGTTCTGCTGTTGCTACTATCGAACAAGAATTTGGCTCAGCAGTTGTTGCTCCTGCCAACCCAACTAAAACCGGTTATACCTTTGCTGGTTGGTTCGAAGCAGGCGCAAGCGAAGCATATGATTTCGACGTAATCGAAGCAAGAAACGTAGCGCTTATCGCTAAATGGACCGTAAACACATACTCAATTAGTTTTGATGCTAACGGTGGCTCTGCTGTTGCTGCTATCACTCAAAACTTTGGCACGGCTGTTTCTGCACCTACCGCTCCAACTAAACTTGGTTATGACTTTGTTGGTTGGTTTGAAGATGGTGCAGATGAAGCATATACCTTCGCTACTATCGAAGCAAGAAACGTAGAACTTGTTGCTAGATGGAATATCGCAAGGTTCACCATTACCTTTAACGTAGATGGCGGTTCAGCAATTGACCCAATCACCCAAGATTATAACACTTCAGTTTCTGCTCCTGTTGCTCCAACCAAAACGGGTTATACCTTTGCTGGTTGGGACGCTACTATTCCAAGCGTAATGCCTGCTGAAAATATCACCATTACTGCTCTATGGACCGTAAACGCATACTCAATTAGTTTTGATGCTAACGGTGGCTCTGCTATCGCTACTATCACTCAAAACTTTGGTACTGCTGTTTCTGCTCCTGCCAACCCAACTAAACTTGGCTATAACTTTGCTGGCTGGTTCGAAGATGGCGCAGATGAAGCATACACCTTCGCTACTATCGAAGCAAGAAACGTAGAACTTGTTGCTAGATGGAATATTGCAAGGTTCACCATTACCTTTAACGCTGATGGTGGTTCAGCAGTTGCTCCTATCACACAAGATTATAACACCGCTGTTAGTGCCCCAGAAGCACCTACCAAAATCGGTTATGACTTTGTTGGTTGGTTCGAAGCAGGCGCAAGCGATCCTTATGAATTTGACGTTATCGAAGCAAGAAACGTTGAACTTATCGCTAAATGGGCTGGTAAAACCTATACCATTACTTACGACGTAAATGGTGGTGAAGCATTAGAAGAAAACACCCAAGACGTAATTTACGGCAGTGAATTTGAACTTGTTGTTCCAACTCACGCTCAATATGAATTCAAAGGTTGGTTCGTTAAAGACACCACTATCGAATTTACCGATAGCGCTGCTTGGTCTTTCGATAGAAACGTTGAATTAGTTGCTAAATGGGGCTTAGTAATCGAAAAAACTTACGCTCTATATAAACTCAACGATGACCATAGCGATAGAGTTGAAAACGACGAAGAAGTTGTTCTAGACGGCTTTAACAACATCACTCGCGCACAAATCTTAGAAGCAATGGCAGGCGACCCAGAAACTGCTGACGACGATATAGCAATCGGCGATACTATCGAATTCGTATTAGAAGATAGCGATACTGCTTACGTTGTTGCTAAAATCACCGTAATCACCGGCTTTATTAACGACGCTGATGATTTAGCGAATATGATTAAATTTGCTGATTATATGAACGTATCAGTAAGGGAATACGACGATAATCAAGACGGCGAAGTTGATAGAACCGTAACGAACCATATGGAATGGAGAGCACACCTTGTTCTAACCGCTAATATTGATTTAGAAGGCAGAAACGTTGCTAAAAATACCAACCCAGGTACTTTAGCAAACTCACCTGCATATGGTTTCTCAGGCGTTCTAGATGGTGCTGGTTATAGCATTATCAACCTAAACAACCCACTATTCTGGCAACTTGGTAACTGGCATGGTACTATCAAGAACTTATCACTTATCAACGCTTCTGCTCCTCTTGCTAACTGCTTAGGTGGCGTGACTATTGATAACTGCTACTTTGAATTTGTTCTTGATTCAATCTTTACTACTAGCCAACCATACGCTCACTTAATCGGTCACTCTGCTGGTGACACCTATGCAAGAAACATTACTATCACTAACACCGTTATTAAAGTTGAAAACAACACTGCTACCAAAGTTAACGTTGTTAATAGTTTCACTGAAACTTCTAACGTTAAAATTGAAAACGTAATAGTTCTTTCTAACAATAACGTTGGTTTCTCTAATAACACCGAATTCGATGCAGGCGTTACTATGCTCGCATTAGATGCTAACTATGCTGGTTCTACCGATGGTTTCGATGCTTCTATTTGGAACTTAACCGGTAAACATCCAATCTTCAGAAGTTTTAGTTATACCGTTCTTGCTCAAGATTACGGATACGGCAGATATATCTTAGATAGAAGTGGTGAAACTATTGCTACCAAAGTTAACGACGCTGACTTCGTTGCAACCGTTGGTGAAACCGAAACTATCACTATTTCTAAAGACGTGTTTGCAATCGGTGCAAACGGTATGCAATTTTCACCTGGTGGAAAAACTTGGAGAATGCTTGTTAAAGGTAGCGAAGGCAACTATTACAAAGCAACCATTAAGTTCGTATCGTTCGCTGTTAACGACACCGTGGACGCTGCAAACATCGCTAAGGGATTAAATCAAGTTAACTGGTGTAATGGTTTTGGTTCTTCAATGATTGTTATGTTCAACAACGACCTTGATATGGCTGGCGTTGACGTAGACACTTCAGCAGCAACTACTAGTTCATACGCTGGTTCTTGGGGTTTCCAAGGTCAAGTTTGGGGTAATGGTAGAACGATTTCTAACCTAGAAGACGGTCTATTCCCATATATCAATTACGCTTGTAGAATTAGCGACCTTAACTTTGTTAATATGAAGGCTACTGGCGCTCTTGCATACAAGTCAAGTGGTGCACAACTTACCAACGTTAACTTCGATATCGATGCGTTCGGTATGACTGAAATCTGTCTTGTTAACAAAACCACTCTTTCTAGAATGGCTACTACTTTAACAGATTGTTCAATCACTATTAGAAACGCTTCTGAATCGTTCAAGTGCTACGTAGACTATGGTCCAAATCCAAACTACGATAAAGGTACTATCACGTTAAATAACGTTAAAGTGACTATGAACGCTGGTACGTTTGCTCTTGCTAAATCAGAAACAACTGATTTTGATTTAACTGGCGCTCAACAAGCAACCGTTGTTAATGCAGTTCTTGATAAAACTGTTGTTGCTGAATAAGGCAAAAACCTAAAATTAAAAATTCTAGCACGGAAATTTTCCGTGCTAGTTTTTTTTGCGCTAAAAAAGAGATAACCAAGTTTGGCTATCTCTTTATGTTTTTATTGAATAACGCTTAGCGCTTATAAAATTATTTTGTATAAACAACCTTGCCACGAACGATTGTGCTTTCTACGTTAAAGTCTTCGTCTAAAACACAGAAGTCTGCAAACTTATTAACGGCAATAGAGCCTATTTCGTTATCGACTTTTAGGTTTTTAGCAGGGTTAATGGTTGCAAAGTCTATCGCGTCGGTAAAAGGAACACCAACAACGTTTACTAAATTTCTAATCGCGTCGTTCATTTTGAGTATGCTACCTGCAAGCGTTCCGTCTTCTAGCCTTGCAGTTCCGTCTTTAACGATAACTTTTTGTCCGCCAAGTTCACTAATTCCGTCAGGTAAACCCTTAGCGCGCATAGAATCGGTTATAGCAATTATCTTATCGTGTGGCTTGTTTTTGATTAGCAAGCGAATTGCGGGTGCTGATAGGTGAACAAGGTCGCAAATCATTTCGGTATAAAGTTCATCAAAAAGCATTGCGCTACCAACTGCGCCTATATCTCTATGATGAAGTGGGCTTTGCGCGTTATAGGTATGCGTCACACATTTTAACCCGTTTGCTACTGCATTTTCTATATCTTCGTATTTAGCGCTACTATGTCCTAAACTTGCAACGATATTAAGGTTGCTTAGGTATCTAATTAGGTTAAAGTTTTCGTCTAGTTCGGGGGCAAGAGATACTTGCTTAACCGTGCCGAAAGATTTTTCGTAGTATTCGTCAAACACTTCTATGCTTGGTGCTACTATGTATTCTAGTGGTTGTGCGCCCTTAAACTTTGCCGAAATAAACGGACCTTCTAAATGCACGCCCAAAGTGGTTGCGCCCGTGCCTTTATTGGTAAAACCAAAATGGTTTATGCCCGATAGCGCATTTAATATGTTTTCTTTGCTTTGTGTCATTGTAGTTGGCACGAAAGCCGTTGTTCCTTCTTTAACAAGCGTATCAGACATTGTTTGAATAGCAATAGCCGTTCCGTCCATAGTGTCTGCACCGCCCGCGCCGTGAATATGTTGGTCGATAAACCCCGGAACTACAATGCTGTTTTCACGAACGAAAAAAGGTCCGTCTATATCAAAAGTGCCAATTCCCGTAATTT
>JAZLCK010000048.1:0-40317 GCA_045614165.1 Christensenellaceae bacterium
TACCGAAGTTAAGTATTGGGACGAACTTAAAGAAATTTTTGAGTTTGCGAAATCAAACGTCACTAGCACCATATTTATTTGTTGGGGAAGTCGGAGGCCAAGCGGTCTTAGGAAGACAAATTATTGTGCCAACTCCTTGGCTCACAGAACGACATGGCTACGATCCGACTTTACCGAAGTTAAGTATTGGGACGAACTTAAAGAAATTTTTGAGTTTGCGAAATCAAACGTCACTAGCACCATATTTATTTGTTGGGGCGCACAAGCAGGGCTAAACTATTTTTACGGCATACAAAAACATAAACTTGATAAAAAACTTTTCGGTGTTTACAAGCACAAAAAACTTGTAGATTACGAAAAACTTTTAAAAGGCACAGATGATAGGTTTTATATGCCACACTCGCGTCATACTACCGTGTATAGCGAAGATATAATAAAATGTAAAGACCTTGTGCTAATAGCGTCTTCAAAAGAAGCAGGCGCGTCCATTATTCGTTCTAAGGATAATAAATTTATCTTTATTACAGGGCACGCAGAATACGATAGGGACACGCTAGAAAAAGAGTATAAGCGAGATTTAGAAAAAGGATTGCCTATAGACCCACCTGAAAATTATTACCTTGATGATAAGCAAAAAGAAATAAAAATGTGTTGGGTTTCTACGGCTAACCTTATCTATATGAACTGGCTTAACCACTACGTATATCAAGCAACACCATACGAAATTGAAAAAATTTAAAAAATAAAAGCGCGTTTGCGCTTTATACGGGGGTGTTTTAGATTCGATTGGGCGAGAGAGATAAGAAATAAGCATACCGAAGTCCCTGCTTCGTTAAAAAGGGATTAAATTTAAATGCTAACAATAACAGATTAGCTTACGCAGCATAGTTTATGCGTTCGTCTTACCTAACCTTTCCCGTCGGGATAGGATAAGGCGTCATTAAGGCGGGGGACTACTATAAATTTTTGATTGCGGATTTATAGTGGATTTTAGCAATTATGTGTTTTATATAGGCTGCCGACAGCCGTGTAAAACACGAGAATAATTATCGGATAAGTATGTAGAAATTTTTATTGAACCGTTCAAGACCGGAGTGCAAGTCTCCGCATCTCCACCAAAAAAATGAAAGACATCTTGACTGTCTTTTATTTTTTTGTTAAGATAGTTGTAATATGCGGTGACTTGCTGGGGGAGAAAACCGACGGTAGTCGGTTTGTCCACCTTGAAATAATCGTATATAGAGATAAAAAAGTGGTGGACTAAAACGTTCAGTGAACGTTTTATCGGGGCGACGTGCAAAACGTCAAGTCTCCGCATCTCCACCAAAAAAATAAAAGACGTATAGGAGGGGCTTATGTCAAACCAAAATCCAGTAGTCACTTTTAAGATTAAAGGCGACAAAATTATTAAAGCAGAACTTTACCCAAACGTTGCACCAAACACCGTTAATAACTTTATTTCTCTTGTAAAAAACGGCTTTTATAATGGGCTAATTTTTCATAGGGTTATAGAAGGATTTATGATTCAAGGCGGTTGTCCAAACGGCAATGGTATGGGCGGACCGGGGTATTCAATTCGTGGAGAATTTACTTATAATGGGTTTAGTAATAATCTAAAACACGAAAAAGGCGTTTTATCAATGGCAAGGGCTATGCACCCAAATTCAGCAGGCTCTCAATTCTTTATAATGCACGAATATTCACCACATTTAGACGGGCAATATGCATCGTTTGGCAAGGTAATCGAAGGGCTAGAAGTAGTTGACGAAATTGCTACAACAAAAACTGATTATAGCGATAGGCCACTTACTCCTGTTGTAATGGAAGAAGTGACGGTAGAAACTTTTGGCGTTGATTATCCAAACCCAGAAAAAATTTAATAATAAAAAAGAAAACGGTTTGATTAAATCAAACCGTTTTTTTACTAAAAACCGTGCATCTTTTTTCGACACAATTTGCCGAAGCGAAAACAATATAGGTAACTCCATTAAAGCAACCTTATGGCACACGCCTTTGACCGTTTAGTGCTGCTGTATTCCTACTCTGACACGGTTCGCGGGAAAGCGTTGCATAAGACCTTAACATCAACGCCCCTTGTATTGCCCAGCCTTCCACAAACTATGCCTAGAAAAGCATTCTGCTCCACTAAGCGAATTGTAGATAACAGGGCATCGCTAACTCCCCACATAGCACGGTAATAATATTTTACCCTATTTTTAGAAAATTAGCAACTATTTTTTTGTCGATTATCGTAATTTAATTGAAATTAACTTTACAAATCGCTTAATTATATATATACTATATAGTGATTATTTATATATTATACGGAGAATTTTAAAATGTATAAAAAGGTAGACACATCATTAAATTTCTTGGATAGAGAAAAAGAAGTTTTAGCGTTTTGGAAAGAAAACAAAATTTTTGAACATAACGTAAATAAAAACCAAGGCCAAAAAGAATTTACTTTTTACGACGGTCCTCCAACTGCTAATGGTAAGCCACACATTGGACATATCTTAACGCGTGTTATTAAGGATATTATTCCACGTTATCACGTTATGAAAGGCGACCATTGTTTAAGAAAAGCAGGGTGGGATACTCACGGACTTCCTGTTGAACTAGAAGTAGAAAAACTTTTAGGTATAGACGGTAAACAAGAAATTGAAAAATACGGCATCGAACCTTTTATTAAAAAATGTAAAGAAAGCGTTTGGAAATATAAATCTGAATGGGAAAAGATGAGCGACCGTGTTGGTTATTGGGCTGATATGGAAGACCCATACGTGACTTACGACGATAACTATATCGAATCAGTTTGGTGGGCTGTAAAGACCATCGCTGAAAAAGGCTTACTATATAAAGGTCATAAAATCGTGCCTTACTGCCCAAGGTGTGGAACTGCACTTTCTTCGCACGAAGTTGCGCAAGGCTATAAAGACGTAAAAGAAACGTCTATTTTCGTGCGCTTTAAGATTAAGAATAGAGAAAATGCGTATTTCCTTGCTTGGACAACCACTCCTTGGACGCTTCCATCAAACGTTGCGCTTTGCGTTAACCCAGAAGAAGATTATAGTGAAATAATAGCAGACGGCAAAACTTACGTTTTAGCAAAAGCATTAGTTCCATCTCTTTTTGAAGAATACGAAGAAGTTTCTGTTAAAAAAGGTAAAGAATACGAATACGTTGAATACGAACCATTATTCGATTTTGTAAAAGATACCTTAAAGAAAAAAGCATACTACGTTACTTGCGACGGATACGTTACGCTAACTGATGGTAGTGGTATCGTACATATCGCACCAGCATTTGGTGAAGACGACGCTAACGTTGGTAGAAAATATGATTTACCTTTTGTTAAATTAGTTGACGATAGGGGCAATATGAGCGAAGAATGTGGCACGCTTAAAGGCCTATTCGTTAAAGATGCCGACAAGGTTGTTATTTCTACTCTTAAAGAACAAGGTTTGTTGTTTAAGGAATTACAATTTACACACAGTTATCCTTTCTGTTGGAGATGTGATACGCCATTATTATACTACGCTCGTTCTAGTTGGTTTATCAAAATGACTGCTGTTAAAGATAAACTTATCGAAGCAAATAATTCTGTTAATTGGATGCCTGAAACTATTAAAAACGGTCGTATGGGGAACTTCCTAGAAAACGTTATCGACTGGGGTATTTCTAGAGAAAGATATTGGGGCACGCCACTACCTGTTTGGGTATGTAATAAGTGTGGAAAAATTCACGTTATCGGTAGTAAGAAAGAACTTAAAGATTTGTGCAATATCAATGGCGATATAGAATTACATCGTCCATATATCGATAATTGCACCTTTACTTGTGATTGTGGTGGTACGTTCGTTCGTGAAAAAGAAGTTATGGACTGCTGGTTCGACTCTGGTTCTATGCCTTTTGCACAATATCACTATCCATTTGAAAACAAAGAATTATTCGAATCTCACTTCCCAGCAGACTTTATAAGCGAAGCAATCGACCAAACAAGAGGCTGGTTCTATACGCTACTTGCTATTTCAACGCTATTATTTGAAAAAGCGCCTTTCAAAAATTGTATCGTTTTAGGGCACGTTAATGATAAAAACGGCATTAAAATGAGTAAACATAAAGGCAACGTTGTAGACCCTTGGTCAATACTCGACAAACAAGGGGCAGATGCTGTTAGATGGTATTTCTACACGGGTTCTGCGCCTTGGCTTCCATCAAGATTCTACGAAGACGCTGTTTCAGAAGCGCAAAGAAAGTTTATGGGTACGCTTTGGAATACTTACGCTTTCTTTGTTTTATATGCAGATATCGATAAATACGACCCATCTAAATACGAACTAGGTAAATGCAATTTATCGCTTATGGATAAATGGATTTTATCTAAACTTAACACTTTAATTAATGTTGTAGATAAAGGTCTTTCGGAATACAATATTTTTGATAGTGCAAGGGCACTTCAAGCGTTTACCGACGACCTATCTAACTGGTACGTACGCCGTGGCAGAGAAAGATATTGGGGACACGAAATGACCGAAGATAAGATTTCGGCATACACCACTCTATACACCGTATTAGTGACTATGGCAAAACTTTCTGCACCATTCACTCCATTTATGGCAGAATCTATCTACCAAAACCTAGTTCCAAACTTCTTTAAGGATGCGCCTATTTCAGTTCATCTTTGCGATTTCCCTGTTTGTGATGAAACGCTTATTGATAAAGAACTAGAAGAAGGTATGCAAAACGTTTTAGACGTTGTTGTTTTGGGTAGAGCGTGCAGGAACTCTTCTAACGTTAAAAACCGTCAACCTCTTTCAAAAGTATTCGTATGCTCTGAAAGAAAAACTGTTTTAACCGAAGGCTTACTTGCTATTGCAAAAGACGAACTTAACGTTAAAGAAGTTGAATATCTAAAAGATGCTGCTAAATTCATTAACTACAAATTAAAACCACAACTTAAAACTCTTGGACCTAAATACGGCGCAAAACTTGGTAAAATCAAAGCGTTCCTTGAAACCTGCGATGCTACCGAATTAGTTATGACCGTTAAAAAAGGCGAAATTTACAAAGCAGAATTCCAAGGCGATACCTTTGAATTTAGCATTGACGACGTTCAAATCTTTACCGAAAGTGCAGAAGGGTTCGTTGCATCAAGTGATAATGGTATTACCGTTGTATTAGACACTAACATTACAGAAGAACTCAAAAAAGAGGGCGTTGTTAGAGAACTTATTTCTAAAATTCAATCAATGAGAAAAGAAGCAGGCTTTGAAGTGACCGATAGAATTAACGTTTCTTACGTTTCAACCGATGCTGATATTGCTTGCGCGTTTAACGAAAGTGCAGAACTTAAATCTATTGTTCTCGCAGAAAGCATTGTAAACGGCGAAATCGATGGGTTTACGAAAGAATTAGACGTAAACGGAAAAACTTGCACGGTAAGTATTAGTAAGGCAAACAAATAATGAGAACACCTGACTGGAAAGATTTTGAAGTAATCGACACGGGTGATGGCTATAAGTTGGAACGTTGGGGAAACGTGACGCTTTTAAGACCAGACCCACAGGTTATTTGGAAATCACAAATACAACTTGATAACTATAAAGGGCTTAACGCCAAGTATATTCGTAGCGAAACGGGTGGCGGTAAGTGGCAAATTAAATCAAAAATGCCAGAACAATGGACTATTGGCTATAAGAACTTAACTTTTAGCATTAAGCCGATGGGTTTTAAGCATACGGGTTTATTTCCAGAGCAAGCGGTTAACTGGGATTTAATGACTGATTTAATTAAAAAGGCAAACAGGCCTATTAAGGTTTTAAACCTTTTTGCTTATACGGGTGGCGCAACCGTTGCTTGCCTTTCTGCTGGTGCAGAAGTTTGCCACGTAGATGCTGCTAAGGGGATGGTAGAGCGTGCGGGCGAAAACGTAAGACTATCTGGTCTTAAAGATGCTAAAGTGCGTTATATCATAGACGATTGTAAGAAGTTTGTAGAGCGCGAAATTAGGCGTGGAAAGACTTACGATGCTATAATTATGGACCCTCCTTCATATGGTAGGGGCGCTAATGGCGAAGTGTGGAAATTAGAAACTGAACTTTATTCGTTTGTTTCACTTTGTAGCAAAGTTTTATCGGACAATCCGTTGTTCGTTTTAATCAATAGTTATACTACGGGGCTTCAACCACAAGTGCTTAAAAACATATTATCGCTAACAATACAAGACGGGCGTGGTGGCATGGTCGAAGCGTACGAAGTTGGGCTTAAAACAAAAAGAGAAAACGTTATTTTGCCGTGTGGAAACAGCGGTATTTGGATAAACGAAAAATAGTGGTGAACTTATGGAAGATTTGATAATTTTACACGAAGACAATCATATAATCGTGGTGCTAAAACCACAAAATATTCCTTCTTGCGAAGACCAAAGCAAAGATAAGGATATGCTTACCATAATTAAAGAGTATATCAAAGAGAAATATGACAAAAAAGGCAACGTGTATTTAGGGCTTGTTCATAGACTTGATAGACCAACGGGTGGCGTTATGGTCTTTGCAAAAAGCAGTAAAGCAGCGTCTAGACTTGCTGAACAAATGAAAGACGGCGACTTTGAAAAAAGATACTATACCGTTGTTTGTGGCGTTCCACAAAATAAAAAAGCAGTTCTTAGAAACTACTTAAAGAAAAATGCCGTGAACAATATGGTTTACGTTTGTACGCCTACTGAAAACGGTGCAAAATACGCTGAACTTGATTACACCGTTATTGCTGAAAAGGATAGTCTTTCGCTATTAGACGTTAGATTGCATACAGGTAGGTCGCACCAAATTAGAGTTCAAATGAACCATATTGGTTGCCCTGTTTACGGAGATATGCGATATGGTGGGGAAAAGGCTCAAAAAGGTTATCTTGCACTTTGGGCGTATTATCTATCCTTTTCACACCCGATTAGCAAAGAAAGGCTTGTGTTTAGGGTAGAACCACCAAAAGACAATAAGCCTTGGGATAACTTTCCGGTAGAACAATCGGTCACTATTATTAAGCCAAGTTTATAATGTTTTTGGAGATAAAGTTATGTATGAAGCAAGAAGAAGTCGTTTAAGGTTTCCTGATTTTAAGTTAAGGGCTGTGACACTTTCATACGACGATGGACAAATTCACGACAAAAAAATGCTAGAAATCATGTCTAGATATGGCATTAAAGGCACTTTTAACATTGGTAGTGCTTGCTATGGCAGTAGCAGTCGTCCTACATATTTAACAAAGGAACAAGCAATCGAACTATACAATAAATATGATGTCGAAGTTGCTGTTCACGGGAAAAAACATCTTGCGCTAACCGAAGTTGATACGAGCGTTGCTTATAGTGAGATTTTAGAGTGTAGAGATGAATTAGAAAAGGACTTTAAGCGTATAATTCGCGGTTCTGCTTATGCTTACGGCACGGTTAGTGACAGAGTTATTAAGGTATTAAAAGACTGCGGTATTGTATATGGTAGAATTGTTGGTGGTTCCGAAGATTTTTCTTTGCCAGCAGATTGGTTTAGATGGCAAGGAACGTGTCATCACCAAAATCCAAGGTTAATGGAACTTGTCGATAAATTTTTAAGCGAACCCGTAAGTGATAGATTTTGGCATAAATATCCAAGACTTTTCTATCTTTGGGGGCACAGTTATGAGTTTAACAACAATAATAACTGGGAGTTGTTAGAAAAATTCTGCGAAAAAATTGGCAATCGTGATGACGTTTGGTATGCTACTAATATGGAAGTTTACGAATATGTTAAGGCTTTTGATAATTTAAGATTTACGGCTGATGGAAAACTTGTATCTAATACGTCTAACATAGACGTTTATGCCTTTTTAGATGGCAAAAACGTTTTAATTCCTAAATATCAAACGATAGAGATTGAGTAGGTGAATTATGGCAAATAAAAAAAGAAGTTTTTTAAGATTTCCAAATTTTTGTAGAAAAGCCGTTACTTTATCTTACGATGATGGTGTTAGATACGACGAACGCCTTTTAGATATTATGACTAAAAACGGGCTAAAAGGCACGTTTAACATAAATTCTGGGTATTATGGGGAAGACGATACTTATTTAAGGTTAACCAAAGAAAAGGCTTATAAATTATTTACGTCTTACGATTGTGAAATTGCTTCACACGGGCAAAGGCACCTTTCATTAACCGAAGTTGACCCTATTATTGCGCTTAAAGACATAATGTACGATAAAAAAGAACTCGAAACGACTTTTAATAGGTTTGTTGATGGTTTTGTTTTTGCTAACGGGTTTGTAAGCGATGAAATGGTTGAACTTGTTGGGCGTTGTGGTTTTAAGTATGCTAGAACAACAGCGAGTTCTTATGGTTTTGATATCCCAACAAATTGGCTAAAATTAGAGCCAACTTGTAGGCACGCAGACCCAAGACTTATGGAACTTGTGGATGAGTTTCTTAAAGATTACGAAGGTCGTCATTTTTGGTGGCAATTCCCTAAACTTTTCTATCTTTGGGGACATAGTTATGAGTTTAATAACGACAATAACTGGGAAATTATAGAAAACTTTGCTAAAAAAGTTGGCAACCGTGACGACGTGTGGTATGCAACCAACGTGGAAGTGTATGATTACGTTAAGGCTTTTGATAATCTAGTATTTTCAGTTAGTGGCGAACGTGTTTATAATCCTTCTAATATAGACGTGTATATTTGTTATTTTGGCAAAGATTATTTAATTAAAAAAGGACAAACGGTAGAGTTAAATTAAAATGCTTAAACTTAAAAACGCGCTAAAATTGTTTTTGAATTTTTTCAAAATAGGCTTGTTCACTTTTGGTGGTGGCTACGCTATGGTTGCCGTTATCGAAAGAGAACTTGTAGAGCGTAAAAATTGGATAAACCATGAAGAATTTTTAGACGTGGTTGCAATAGCAGAATCTACGCCTGGGCCTATCGCAATAAATTCAGCGACGTATATAGGATATAAAAGGGCAGGGGTGTTGGGCGCGTTAATGGCTACGCTTGGCGTTGTTTTGCCGTCTTTTATTATCATCTTTTTAATTTCGCTTTTTTATGAAAAATTTATCGCGCTTAAATACGTTCAATATGCTTTTAACGGAATTAGAGCGGGTGTTGCTTATTTAATTATTTCTGCCGGCATAAAAATGTTTAAGAAACTAGAAAAAAGTTTTATTAACGTATTGTTTTTATGTTTAACCATAACTGCGCTTTTGGTTTTTGACTTTTTTGCAGTTAACCTTTCTTCAATTCTTTTAATACTTTTGGGCGGTGTAGCGTCAGTTTTCATTTACCTAATCGCGTATTTTAAGAAAAAGAAAGTTAATAAAAATAATTCTAGCGAAAAGGGGGATAACTAATTATGCCACTATTGTTAGAGTTGTCTTTAACTTTTTTTAAGATAGGCTTATTTACGTTTGGTGGTGGTTATGCGATGATTCCTATAATCGCAGACGAAGTGGTTTCTAATGCTTGGCTTACCGAATCAGAAATTCTAAATTTTATAGCCGTATGCGAATCAACACCAGGGCCTATTGCCGTTAATATGGCAACGTTTGTGGGTGCAAGTCAAAGCGGTGTGCTTGGCGCGTTAATGGCTACTCTTGGCGTTGTTTTGCCTTCATTTATAATCATTTTGCTTATTGCTTCGGTTATATCGGGCTTAATGAAATTTGCAGGGGTAAACGCGTTTTTAAAAGGTGTTAGACCTGTTGTGGTTGGGCTTATTATTACAACTGGTTTTACTATGTGTTTAACCGTTATATTATCGATAACTTCTTTGAGTGTATTAAAACCCGTTTTCGATTGGCGTGCACTAGTGATTTTTATTGGCAATGTGGTTCTTTCTTTTGCCTATAAAAAGTTAGCAAAAAAAGCAATTTCGCCTATAATTGTGGTGGTTTTTTCGGCGCTACTTGGCGTGTTGTTTTACGGACTGCTTGGGTAAAAAACACAATAAATTTAAAATAAAAAAGGATAACGATATATTATCGTTATCCTTTATTTTTTTTATTTTTTTTGTTAAATTTTTTCGCCACATTCAGAGCAGAACTTTGCGGTGGCTTTTATTTCTGCACCACAGTTAGGGCAGAACTTTTTGCTTTCAAACTTATGACCACATTCATAGCAAAATTTTGCATTTGACTTGTTTTCCGCCTTGCAACTTGGGCAAGTTTTAGTGTTTTTCGACGTAGTAGTGGTTTCTTCGGTGTTCTTTTTGGTTGCTCCGTTAATAGCGTCAGCAAAAACTGCGCCTATTCCTGCGCCTGCACCTATACCAACACCTGCGCCCATAAACGTGCCTGCCATACCGGGATTTTTGGATGCGTTTTTCATTGATTCGGCAGCCGCAATTTTAATCATAACGTCGGTAGAATCGCCTAGAATACCAAGTTTACTTCTTTCATCAATGGCTTTTTCAACTTCTTCTGGAACAGACATATTTTCGATAAATAGGTTGGTGAGTTTTAAACCGATTTCCTTAAATTTATCTTGTATATTTTGTTTAACAATAGTGTTAAATTCGATAGTGTTTCCAGCAAGGTCAAGAGCCGAAATTTTACTTTCGCCAAGCGCATCGGTTAGGGCAGAGATGAGCATTGTTTTTAGGTAATCGGTGATGTCTTTTGTTGAAAAACTATTAACCGTTCCAAAAATTTCTTTAAGGAAAATGCCCGCATCAAAAACCTTGAAAGCATAAGAGCCAAAGCCTTTAACACGAATTGCACCAAATTCTGGGTCGCGCATCATGATTGGGTTAGAAGTGCCCCATTTAAGCCCCGTAAATTGCTTGGTGTTTACAAAGTATACGTCAACGGTGATAGGAGTTTGGAAACCATATTTCCAACCTGCTAGTTTTGATAAAATAGGAAAAATATCTGTGTTAAGGTCGTAAGTACCGGCAGTAAAAACGTCACAAATTTCGCCTTTATGAACAAAAATTGCTTCTTGTGATTCTCTAACGATTAGTTTACTTTTATGGTTAATTTCCCTACCGCCTTTTGGTAGTGGAAACTTATAAACTATTGTGTCTTTTGAATCGTCAGCCCACTCTAAAATTCTTAAAAATAAAGCCATAGTTATCTCCTAGTAGAAAATTTTTAATAATTATACCACGAAAATATCGTTTTTACAATATTTTTATAAAAATAAGTTTACAAAACTATAAGTTTTGTGATAAAATAATTGTGCTTGCGAATGTAGTTTAGTGGTAAAATAGCGGCTTCCCAAGCCTCGGTTGTGGGTTCGATTCCCATCATTCGCTCCATTTTTATATTTTAACTACGACGGGGAAAATTATTTACGCGTTATCAAAGCGAGAAGGGTATGGTGCAAGCCTTCGTTAATGCTAAATATGTCCCAACCCCAGAGTTATTGTCGACAACGGCAACGGGTGCTCCCGTTATAGAGTTGTGATTTTTCACGTGAGAGCGGGCGTTTGCTCGAATTTGGGTGGTAACACGGGCTAGGTTAGTTCGTCCTGAAATTTTCGGGGCGATTTTTATTTAAAAAATAAAACTAAGGAGTTTTTATGAAATTATCAAATTTAGTTGGCGAAAGATTTAAAAAAGCACCTGCCGATTCAATTATCGAAAGCCAAGGCATTATGCTTAGGGGTGGATACATTAAGTCGGTTGGTACGGGTATATTTTCTTTTTATACCCCAACCAAAAAAATTGCTAGTAAAATCGAAAAGATTTTAAGAGAAGAAATGGACAGGATAGACGGGCAAGAAGTAATGTTCCCAGTCGTTATGCCTGCAAGCATTTGGAAAGAATCTGGTAGATACGATGGGATAGGTTCGGAACTTATGCGCTTTTCTGATAGAAACGGCATTGATATGGTACTTGGTATGACTCACGAAGAAGCAGCCGTTCATTTGGTTAGAGATGCTGCTAATAGTTATAATAAGTATCCTTTTATGATTTATCAAATCCAAACCAAATTCCGTGATGAGCCAAGAAGTCGTGGTGGGCTTATTAGAACACGTGAATTTACTATGAAAGACGCGTATTCGTTCCACACTTCACAAGAAGATTTAGAAAGTTATTACGAAAAATGCTATCGTGCATACGAACGTATTTTTGAACGTTGCGGTCTACCAGAAGTTGTTGCAGTTAAGTCAGACTCTGGTATGATGGGCGGTAGAGTTTCGCACGAATTTATGCTACTTACCGACATCGGCGAAGACACAATTGTAATTTGTTCAGAATGTGATTATAGGTCTAACGTAGAGGCGGCAGATTGTATCGTAGAAAACTCTTTTGTTGACGTAGAAGAACTTAAAGAAGTTTACACCCCAGAACAAAAAACTATCGAAGAAGTTTGCACTTATCTTGGCGCAGACGCTAAACAATCTTGCAAGGCTGTATTATATCAAAGAAATTTAGACGATACTTTGATTATTGCTTTCGTTAGAGGCGATTTAGAAGTTAACGAAACTAAACTTCGCAATCTATTAAAATGCGAAATTCACCCTGCAACCGTTACCGAAGATATGGGTGTTGTGCCTGGGTTTATCGGTCCGTTCGGCTTGCCTAAAAATATTACCGTTGTTATAGATAAATCGCTTAGGGGAATAAATTCATTAGTTGCTGGTGCGAATAAAGAAAACTACCACTATAAAGGCTTAAATCTTGAACGCGAATTAGGTGAATTTGAATATGTGGATATTGCAAAACCTTTCGTTGGTGGTATTTGCCCGATTTGTGGTAAGCACGCTATAACGATTAGCAAGGGTATAGAAGTTGGTAATATTTTCCAACTTGGCACGAAATACACCGAATCTATGGATATGAAATACCTTGATAAAGATGGTGCGCTTAAATATCCTATTATGGGTTGCTACGGCATAGGTGTTGGTAGGCTTATCGCATCAGTTTGTCAAGTTAAGAACGACAAATTTGGTCCTATTTGGCCGATTACTATTGCTCCTTGGCAAGTTCACCTATGCGCAATCCGTGCACAAGAACCAGAAGTTAAAAAGACTGCTGATGAAATTTACAACGCGCTACTTAATGCGGGCGTAGAAGTTATATACGACGATAGAAACGTTAGTGCTGGTTTTATGTTCTCTGATGCAGACTTGATAGGCGTTCCACTAAGGCTTGTTGTAAGTCCAAAAACCTTAGAGAGAAACGCTGTTGAATTCTCACATAGAGATAAATCTTTTAGCCTTGACGTTAAAAAAGAAGACGTTGTTAGTGCTGTTAAAGTTAAAATTGACGAATTAGTTAAAGAATTAACGCCAAACGACTGATTTTTGCCCCAAAAAAATAAAAATAAAATAAAATGAGATTGACTTAAAAACATATAAAATGTATAATATAGTTAATTAAATATATGGAGAGATATTATGGAAAACAAAATTACTGAAAACACTACTATATTCGAAGCATTACAAATTAACCCAAACGCTGCTGAAATTTTAACCAGATATGGTATGCATTGCTTAGGTTGTGCGCTTGCTCACGGCGAAACCGTAGGCGAAGCAGCAGACGTTCACGGCGCACCACTAGAAGAAATGCTTGCTGAACTTAACAATATCTAAAAATGATTGAAGAAAACGGACAAGTAAACGATTTTAGCGAAGAAAAAGTTGTTTCTTCTGTGCTTGTTAAGTGCAAAAACTGTGGCGCAAATATGGTTTTTGACCCTAACACGCAATCCTTGTTTTGTAGCCATTGTGAATCACGAATTAGTTTCGACGATGATTCGGTGGGCAAAGAAATCGAACTTTCTATAAAGCATTTTAACGATAACTCAAATCAAGATGATGAATCGGTTGTTTTCTCTTGTGAAAACTGCAATGCTAAAATCGTTCTTAATAAAAATCAAACATCTACTAACTGCCCGTTTTGTGGAACATCGCACGTTAATAAAACCGAAAATCTAAAAGGCATAAAGCCAAACGCGATTATCCCTTTTAATTTTGATGGGGAAAAGGCTGTTCAGTTCGCAAAAAAATGGGCAAAAAAACGTTTATACGCGCCAAAAAAATTCAAAAAGAATTTGAGTGCCGAGAACGTTAAGGGCGTTTATTATCCGTCGTTTACGTTTGATAGTTATACCGATTCGGTTTATGATGGTAGAATAGGGAAAACTCATACTAGAACGGTTGGCTCTGGGAAAAATAAACGCGTGGAAACGTACACGGTTTGGCGAAACATTAGCGGTACGTTTTATAGTAGATTTGACGACGTTTTGATTAGTGCCGGCGAAAAGATAGACCAACGCTCTATTGATAAACTTTCGCCGTTTACTACGAACGAATCAAAGCAATACCAAGAAAATTATCTTTTAGGTTTTTTATCTTATCACTACGACAAAAATATTGAAACGTGTTGGGACGATGCTAAATCTATTATTGATAGAAATTTAAGGTCGCAAATTCTTTCGCAATATAGTTATGATAAGGTTGCGTATCTTAACGTATCAACAAAGCATAGCAACGTTACGTTTAAGTATTTAATGTTGCCCGTTTATATTGGAAATTTCTTGTTTAGGAAAAAGCGTTTTAATTTTTACATAAACGGAAGAACGGGTAGGGTAGTTGGTAAAACACCCGTATCAATTCTTAAAGTATTGTTTACTATTTTTTGTTCGGTTGGGCTTTTAGTTTTACTCTACTTTTTAATGTTTAATTAGTTGATAAAATGATTAAAGTAAATTAACGAAAAATATTGAATTTTTTTAATTTATGTTGTATAATAGAAAGGTGAATTTAAATTTACCTTTTTATAGGAGGAAATAATGAAGAAAGCAAAGGCAATAACTCTTCTTTCTATCGTGTCGGCAATAGTAGCCTTCTTTATATTGTTTACGTTCTTACCATTTTCGTTTGGCGTAAAGAATTTTAATTCGGCTCTTGGTGCAATCGAACTTGATTACGATATGGCTGGGGGTAGGGCATATACTCTTAAACTTTCGGAAGATAACGTTGAAAACGTTGAAGATATTGACGCTGTTTTGTCAAAGTTAAATTACAGAATGGAGGCGCTTGGTTATACTTCGTTCGAAATTAGTGCTGTTAAAGATGCTGACGAAAAAGTGACTGATTACGATATCGTTATTAAAGCAAAAGCAGATACTAATGAATATGGAAAACCAAACGATGCGCAATTAGATAACGACATTGTTGCAGTTGCTGCATATGGTAGCGTTAAATTTTTCGGTAATACCGAATCTAATCCAGACGATAGTATGGAAATTTTAGCAGATATGCCTGTTATTAAAAACGCTGAATACGTTGGCGCATATTATTCGGGAGATACGCTAATTTATCAAGTAGTAATCACTTTTTACGAAGATGCTTGCGAAGAACTTTTATCTAAATACACCGAAGATTCTTCTTATTACGTTAAAATAACCGTAGGCGACTTGGTTTTATTAGATGGTTCGCAACCACTTCCAAAAGATAATATTGTAAATAACCAAATCGGTATCACTACAAGCACAGAAGCGGGCGCTCGCCAAGCAGCATTGCAATTATCTGATGGTGGTCTTGATTACTTATATACCGTAGATGTTGATGAAAGTTATTCTGTTTCATCAGTTTACGGCGAAAATGCAAAAACGATTTTCTATTCAGTAATCGGCGTGGTTTTCTTCTTGATTATGGTTTCTTACGTTGTGCTTTATAAGAAACTTGGCGTTTCTGCAATGCTTGCAGTAATTCCTTTCTTACTTTTAGAAATTATAATGCTAATTGCAATACCAGGAATTAGACTTTCTCTTGGTGGTATCGTTGGCGTATTGTTTGCAATTGTTCTTAACACCGCTTGTATGTTCACCGCTCTAAATCGTATTAAAAACGAGGCAAAGAACGGCAAAACGGCTAAAAACGCTGTTTCTTACGGCTTAAAAGGTGCTTTCGTGCCAACAACCGTTGCTTGCTTTGCTAGTGGTGCTTTATCATTAGTGTTAATAATCTGTGCGAAAGGTTTGATTAAAAACTTTGCTATAACGTTAGGAATTGGTGCAGTTTTAGCGTTTGCAACTCTAAACGTATTATTTAGATTATACAACGCGTTAATTTTACCACTTGTAAAAGATAAAAACACATATATCGTTAATGCGGAGGCTGAATAATGAAAAATTGTAAAAATATTTTATCAAAAGTTTGGTTTTTGGCTACCGTTTTAATCGTTCTTGCAGGTATAGTTTTATTAAGCGTGCTTGGTTTTAATAATACCGTAGATTATTCTAAGGGCTATGAGCTTACCATTGGTGTTGACCAAAAAACTGACAACCTTGATTTAATTCCAACCGTTAGCGAAAACTTCTTTGATGAAAACGGAATTTCACCTAAAAAATATTCAAAAGTTTTCTTAAACGATGGTGCATACGTTGTTTATAAATTCGACGAAGTTATTGAATTAGATAAAGAATCTTTAATTTTAGAACTAGAAACTGCACTAGATAATAAGTTTGTAGAAGTTTCGGCTGAATTCAAAGAAATTAAGGTGTATAAAAACAGCAACACTCTTTCGTTAGCACTTGCGCTAATTATAACTGCTGTTGTAGTGTTCTTATTCGTGCTTATTTTCGGTAAAGCGCGCATTGCTTTAACCACTATCTTTGCATCAGTTGTTTCGGTATTATCTTATCTAGGTATGGTTTCATTGTTTAGAATACCAGTTTGTAATTTCTTGGGCGTGTTTACATCTTTGGCATTTGCGTTCAGCATAGGTCTAACGGCGTTAATTACATTTAAGTTTAAGGGAATACAAAAATTAGTATCAAACGAAAAAATGCCTTTATGTGACGTTGCTAGTTTAGGACTAAAAGAAAGTCTCATTAAATTCGTAGTTTTAATGGTTGCAGTATTACTTGCTAGTTTAGGACTATTGATTTTTGGTACTCCATATCTAAAAATACTAGCATTACATTTATTAGTTGCATCAGTTGCTTCATTTGCTACTGCACTTATTGGTGCGCCAAGCGTTTGGGCATTAGAAAAATAATTAAAATTAAATGTGTGTAAAAGTAAGGCGGAAGTCTTTTTCCGCCTTATTTAATTATTATATAGTTATGAAAATCGTGTATCAACCACAACTAAATAGCGTTCAAACTGCGTGTGCTAACGAAATTGCACGCGCTGTTTCTGTTTCTTTTGATACCGCTAAACTTTTATATTTACGTGGAATTGATACGGTTGAAAAAGCCAAACATTACCTAAGCCCAGGGAAAAAATGGTTTCATAATCCTACGCTTATGAGTGGTGTTATTGATGCCGTAGAACGTATTTCTCTTGCTAGATTAAAAAAAGAAACGGTTTTGATATACGGGGACTACGATGCCGATGGCATTTGCGCAACTTCTCTTACATATTTTTGTCTTAAAGAATTTGGTATTGATGCTTTAACGTTAATTCCAGAAAGGGTAGATGGATACGGCTTAAACGTTGAACTAATCGAAAAAACCTTTCCTAATCAAAAAATTGACTTAATTATTACAGTAGACTGCGGTATTTCAGATAAAGACAAGGTAGAAATTCTAAAAAATAATGGTATAGACGTAATTGTCACCGACCACCATATACCACCCGAAATTTTGCCTGATTGTATTACCATAAACCCAAAAATTAGTGGGCAAAGTTATCCTTTTGATAAACTTTGTGGTGCGGGTGTTGCATATAAATTATGTAGTGCACTTATCGGTGAAAATGCTGATAAATTCTTGGATTTTGTTGCGCTTGCCACCGTTGCCGATAGTATGGATTTGGTTGAAGAAAACAGAGATATTGTTTTTGAAGGCTTAAAGGTTTTCAATGGCAAGAAAATTAAACTTCCTTTTTCATATCTACTTCCGGCGTTTAAGAAAATTAATTCACAAACGTTAGCATATTCTATTGCTCCAAAAGTTAATGCTGGTGGTAGAATGGGTGATGCAAAATGCGCACTAGACTTATTTTTATCTACCAACGCTAAAAATGCTTATGAGTGTGCGGTAAAACTCATTAATTATAATATCGAACGTCAAACAGAGTGCGAAAACATCTACGCTAACGCCAAAGAACTCATTGTTAAAAACAATTTAGACGACTACGAAGTTATCGTTGTTGCTAGTAAAGATTGGAAGATTGGGCTTACAGGTATAGTTGCATCTAAACTTGTAGAAGATTACAATAAACCCGTTATCGTTTTTGCGTATCAAAACGATTGTTTTAAGGGCTCTGCGCGTAGCCTAGATAATCTTGATATTTTCGACGTGATAAATAGTGCAAAGCATCTTACCGTTGATTTTGGTGGGCATTCTGGCGCCGCGGGTGTTTCGGTTAAAGAAGAAAATATTAACGCGTTTAGAGAAGAAATATCTAAATACGTTTCTAGCAATAATTTGATTTGTAAACTAGAAAAAGAAATTTTTGTTGACGTTTTACTAGACGGCGAATTGTCTATGCAGTTCGCAACCGAAATTGAAAGAATGGAGCCATTTGGCGTTGCTAACAAAAAGCCACTTTTTGCAGTAAAAGAAAATTCAGTAGTTTCAAAGCCTCTTAAAGAAGGTTCAGTTCACTATTATTTTAATACAAAAGCCGTGCAAATGCTTGATTTTAACGGGGAAAAGAACGTTTATAACCTTTCGCTACCAACCGAAAAAACACTTGTTTTTGAAAGCAATATTTCGGTGTTTAATGGTAAAACTTCGCTTAAAGGATATCTTAAAAAAATAGTCAACGATTTTAATTGTTTTAAGGAATTAAAATACCACGCTTTTTATCAACAACTCCTTACTTTAATTAGCGAAAATAGTTGCCAAGAAAACGTTAATTTTATTGGGCATAAAGACGTTGAAATTAAGTCGGGTGTTGGCACGTTATACGTTTTATCAAATGCTGAAAATTTTGATAAATTCGACCTATGTGGTATTGAGAAATATTATCTAATAGACGATAGCCAAAATTGTACCAACAAACTAATTTTCGCGCCACAATTTATACCCGAAGGGTTTAAAAACGTTGTTTATCTTGATAAACCACTTGCGTTTTTACAAACTAGCGCAAACGTTTTTTGCACGGATTTAAATGGCGATGAACTGCTTAAAAACGTTAGTGTTGATAGAGATGAAATGGCAAAATGTTATTCCGTTTTATTATCGTCATTCGAAATTGAAGATTTTAACGATATTGTCTCGTTTTGCGTAAAGAATAAAATACAAAATATAGAGCAAATGATTTTTGCTTTTGTTGTGTTCAATGAACTTGGGTTTCTTACTGTTAAAAATGGTATACTTTATAGGTTGCCAGCGCCTAAAAACGCGTTGACAAACTCTACGCTTTATTGTAAAATATCTAATATAAAAGGATAATTTTATGTTCGAAGTTTTAGACTTAATTCAAAAAACGTATACGGGTGAAAATTTAGACCTTCTAATTAAAGCGTATGATTTTGCTAAAAAAGCACACGAAAATCAAAAACGCGCTTCGGGAGAAGATTATTTTATACACCCTTGTTTCGTTGCAAAAATACTTGTTGATTTAGGGCTCGATAGTGCTACCGTTGCAGCCGCTTTTTTGCACGACGTTTTAGAAGATACGCCCGTTTCCGAAGGGGATGTTAAAAAAGAGTTTGGTGAAGAAGTTTTAGAACTTGTAAAAGGCGTTACTAAACTTGAAAAAATTGAATTTCATTCTAGGGAAGAAGAACAAGCCGAAAATTTTAGAAAATTATTCGTTGCAATGGCAAAAGATATTAGGGTTATAATCATCAAACTTGCCGATAGACTTCACAATATGCGTTCTCTAAACTTCTTGTCGTTAGAGCGTAGGCTTCGTATGGCAAAAGAAACGCTTGATATCTACGCGCCTATTGCGCATAGACTTGGTATTTCTCAAATTAAATGCGAACTAGAAGACCTTTGCTTAAAATATCTTAAACCCGAAGAATATGAGTTTTTAACCACTAGAATTGACGCTAGAATACACGAAGACGAGGGCTTTGACGCACAAATTATTTCACACATTAAGTCAATGATGGCTGATTCAAAAATAGTTGGCGAAGTTTTCGGTAGAAGAAAACACCTTTATAGTATTTATCGTAAAATGACCGAAAAGGGCAAATCTTTCGACCAAATTTACGATTTTATTGCAATTAGGGTTATAGTAAACACTGTTGATGAGTGCTATGAAATCTTTGGTAAAATCCACAATAGATGGAAACCTGTTCCCGGTAGAATAAAAGACTATATTGCAACCCCTAAGCCAAATATGTATCGTTCTTTACACACTACGGTTGTGACGAACTTTGGTAAGGTTTTTGAAATTCAAATTAGAACGTATGAAATGAACCATGCTGCCGAATATGGTATCGCGGCGCATTGGAAATACAAAGAAAAGAAAGCCGAAGCAGACGACTTTGATACACGCTTAACTTGGATTAGAGAAGTTATGGAGTGGCAAGGAGGTCTTAAAGATAGTACCGAATTTTTAAATTCGCTTAAAGGCGACCTTTATAGTTCGGAAGTTTTAGTTTTTACCCCGAAAGGCGACGTTATAAGTCTAGCAAAAGATGCAACGCCGTTAGATTTTGCATATAATATTCACTCCGCGATAGGTAATAAGTGTGTTGGTGCAAAGGTAAACTCAAAAATGGTGCCACTTAACACTACGTTGCACGTTGGCGATATCGTTGAGATTATAACTTCGCAAAATTCAAAAGGTCCGTCTTGGGATTGGCTTAAAATCGTTAAAAGTTCATCGGCACGCGTTAAGATAAGACAATTCTTTAAGCGTGAAATGAAAGAAGAAAACATTAAAACGGGCAAAACTATGCTTGAAGAAGAAGCAAAAAGGCGTGGTTATGCTTTAAGTGAACTTTTAACCGAAGAATCGTTCTTGGTGCTTTCTAATAAAATGTCGTTTAATAGCGAAGACGAAATGTTCGCATCAGTTGGCTATGGTGCGGTTACGACTAGCCAAGTTATAGTTAAACTTATCGACTATTTTAGAAAATCTAAACCAAAAGAAGAAATCATTAGGTATTACCACAATTCTTCTAAAAAATCTAACGGAATTGTCGTTAAGGGTATGAATGGCATACTTGTTCGCTTTGCGGGGTGCTGTAATCCTGTCCCGGGTGACGAAATTGTTGGTTATATTTCTCGTGGACACGGCGTGACCGTTCATAGAACGGATTGTCCAAACCTAAAAAATGCCGAACAAGATAGGCTTATAGAAACTACTTGGGTAGATAAACCTTTCGACGTTTATAATGCAGGTATTAGAGTTGTTGGCGAAGAACAAACCGAGATTTTAACAACCGTTGCAAGCGCAGTTGCGTTATTAAAACTAGAAATCGTTTCAACGAACGGCAGAATAGACGCTAAAACACATCAAGTTGTAGTAGAATTTAACATTAGGTTAAACGGCAAAGACGAACTTGATAAACTTATTTCAAAAATTAAACAAAATTCAAAAATAATCGACGTGTTTAGGACTACTAACCGATGAAACTTTATCACGTAAGAACGGGGCTACTTAAAGTAAACACCTACTTTTTAATTGATGAAAATACTAAAAATGCAGTTGTTATTGATAGTGGCGAAAATTATAAAACAATAAACTTAACCAAGGAAAATCTCGGAGTTAATATTAAGGCGGTTTTGCTTACTCACGCGCATTTTGACCACGCTGGAAACGTTAAAGCCTTGCAAAACGACGGGGCAAAGATATACGCTAGCGTTTTAGATGCACCAAAACTCTTAAACGACCTTAACCTTGGCAAGAACTTTGGTAGAAAAATAGAGCCCTGCCAAGTAGACGGCACTTTTTCTGATGGCGACGTTTTAAAATTTGACGATATTTCTATTGAAGTTTTAGCGACACCGGGGCATACCAATGGCTCGGTGACCTTTAAGGTTGGTAATAAGTTGTTTACAGGTGATACTTTGTTTTACGACACCATTGGTAGAACAGATTTTCCAACGGGCGATATGTATGCTATGATTAAATCAGTTAACAAAATATTTAATCTTGAAGGGGATTTTGAAGTTTATCCCGGTCATAACGAATTTACAACGCTAGATAGAGAAAGAAAATATAATTTAATTAAAGAATATGATAGACAGTAATACACCCACATTTTTAAACGATTTGCAAGAAGTTGCAAATTTGTTTTTTTGTGGACAAGAATTTAATATAATTCACCGCTTTAAAAAGAGCGAAGGTAAGTTCGTTAACACCATTACGGTTGACGGGCAAACTTACGCTTACGGGAATTTTGTTGGCGCAATAGATAGCGAATTAGAAGAAAAGAAACTCACTAAACGCTACGCAAAATTGTCGCTTTATAAAGCGCTTGAAAGAAAAACGGGTTTAAGTCTGCCGTGGGGTGCGTTAACGGGTATAAGACCTACCAAACTTGCTTACGATACCATAGAAAAAGACGGAGAGTTTGCATCTTTTTTTACGGGCGTTATGAAAGTTAGCGAAGAAAAAACCGAACTCGTTAAAATGATTATAAATTCGCAAAAAGGTATATACGAAAAAAATGACGAAAATACCGATTTTTTCGTGTTTATTCCATTTTGCCCATCTAGATGCAAGTATTGTTCGTTTATCTGTACTGACGTTAAGTCTGCCGAAAAATACGTTGACGAATATGTTGATGCTTTAATTAAAGAAATAGAATACAGCAAAAAATTCGTTAAAAAATTGCGCAGTATCTACGTTGGAGGTGGCACGCCCGTTTCGCTTTCTAATAAGAATTTAGAAAGGGTGTTGAAGGCAATTTCGTCTATAAATAACGGTGTGGAATTTACCGTTGAAGCAGGTAGACCAGACTGCATAACAAAAGAAAACCTAGCAATTTTAAAAGATTACGGTGTTAATAGAATTTGTATAAATCCACAAACGTTTTGTGATGAAACTCTTGTTAAACTCAATAGAAATCATACGGCAAAAGACGTTATTGATAAATTTAATATAGCAAGCGGAAATTTTAGTATAAATATGGATTTTATAGCAGGGCTTGAAGGCGAAGATTTTAACACTTTCAAAAACTCTATAAACACAGCGTTGTCGCTTAAACCCGACAACATTACCGTTCATACTTTATGTGTTAAAAAAGGCTCAAATTTAGCCGTAGAAGGCAAGTTTTTGGGTAAAGGACAAGTGGAACTTATGGTTGATTACGCTAGAAATTCGCTAGTAAAAAACGGCTATAATCCCTATTACTTATATAGACAAAAATATATGGCAGGAAACCTTGAAAACGTTGGCTATTCTCTAAAAGGCAAAGAGTGTGTTTATAATATTGACACAATGGAAGAAATATCAAGCACGGTTGCTTGTGGCGCAAGCGCTATAAGTAAGTGTGTGACAAACGGAAAAAATCTTATTGAAAGGTACGCTTCGCCAAAAGACGTTATCACATATCTAGCAAAACTTGATAAGATTTTTGAGGGAAAAGAAGAATTATTTAAGAAAAACTAAATAAATTTGTTAAAATTTGTTAATATAAACGTTAAAAAATCGGTTTATGACTAAAAATTAGTTTACAAATCGATAAATGTTTGTTATAATTAACAACGTAATACTTTGGCATAGTTTTGGGATTCTCCACCCATTGCTCTGTCAATAGTGAAATATTCCATTAGAGGAGGATAAATAAAATGGAAAAATCAAAGAAAACAGAAATTATAACCAAATTTGCTCGTCACGAAGGTGACACCGGTTCGGCAGAAGTGCAAATCGCTCTTTTAACCGAAAGAATTAATCATTTAAATGAACACCTTTTACTTAACAAAAACGACAATCACTCTCGTCGTGGTCTTATGAAAATGGTTGGTGAAAGACGTGGTCTTTTAAAATATTTAATGCAAGTTGATATCGAAAGATACAGAAAAATTATTGCTGAACTTGGTTTAAGAAAGTAAAAATTTAGGGCGACTGTCTTGTCGCCCAATTTTTGTTTTTTAATATTTGTAAATTAGTGCGTAATTAGGTACGATTACGTTTCAAAAATATTAGAGTTTAGAAGAGGAGAAAAATATGGTAAACACGTACAAAGAATTTAGAACCACTTTGGGCGGAAGAGAACTTATCGTTGAAACCGGTAAATATGCTGGTCAAACCAACGGCTCTTGCGTTGTTAGATGTGGTGAAACCGCAGTTATGGTTAACGTTACGATGGCAGATAAACCACGTGATGGTATGGACTATTTCCCATTAGGCGTTGATTTTGAAGAAAAAATGTATTCTATCGGCGCAATTCCTGGTGGGTTTAAGAAGAGAGAAGGTAGAGCGTCTGATAAAGCAATTTTAACTAGCAGACTTATCGATAGACCTATTCGTCCACTATTCCCAAAAGGCTTGTTTAACGACGTTATCGTTATTGCAACCGCACTTTCTGTTGAGCCAGACGTTCAACCAGAAGTTCTTGCAATGATTGGTAGTTCAATCGCAATCAGCATTTCAGATATTCCATTTGCTGGCCCTACTGGTAGCGTTGTAGTTGGTATGATAGACGGTGAATACGTTATCAACCCAGACGAAGCGCAAAGAGCAAAGAGTGCATTAACTCTTAACCTTGCTGGCACCAAAGATGCTATTATGATGGTTGAAGCAGGTGCAAACGAAATTACCGATGATGAAATGGTTGGCGCAATTTTATTCGGACATGAAGAAATCAAAAAACTTTGTGATTTCCAAGAAAAAATCGTTGCTGAAATCGGTAAACCAAAACGTCAAATCGAACTTTACAAAATTCCAGAAGAAATCGATAAAGCGGTTAGAGAATTTGCAAGCGATATGCTAGATAAAGCGCTTGATACTTTTGATAGAACTGAAAGACAAAACGGACAAGATGCTGTTGAAAAAGCAACTCTTGAACATTTTGCAAGCATTTATCCAGATAAAGAAAGAGAAATTAAAGATTCTCTATACTATCTAACCAAAGAAAAAGTTAGAGCAAAAATCACTAACTTAGGTATCCGTCCTGACGGAAGAAAACTTACCGAAGTTAGACCTATTTGGTGTGAGGCAGGCGTTCTTCCAAGAGTACACGGCTCAGGCGTATTTACTAGGGGTCAAACACAAGTTATGTCAACTTGTACCTTAGGTATGCTTAACGAAGCACAAAAACTTGAAGGTTTAGATGGCGAAACTACTAAACGCTATATGCATCAATACAACATGCCGGGTTATGCTTCTGGCGAAGCGAAACCTTTAAGAAGTCCTGGTAGACGTGAAATCGGTCACGGTGCGCTAGCAGAACGTGCGTTAGAACCTGTTATTCCATCACCAGAAGATTTCCCATACGCTATTAGAATCGTATCAGAAGTATTATCTTCTAACGGCTCAACTTCACAAGGTTCAGTTTGCGGTTCTACGTTAGCACTTATGGATGCAGGCGTTCCTATAAAGGCTCCTGTTGCTGGTATTGCTATGGGCTTAATTAAAGACACCGAAAGTGGTAAAGTTTCTATCCTTACCGATATTCAAGGTTTAGAAGACTTCCTTGGTGATATGGACTTTAAGGTTGCTGGTACTGAAAAAGGTATCACCGCAATTCAAATGGATATCAAAATCAAAGGTATCGACGAAGCAATTTTAAGAGCAGCAATCGCACAAGCAAACGTTGGTAGAAAACATATTTTAGATAAAATGCTAGAAGTTATTAACGCTCCAAGAGCAGAACTTTCTAAATATGCTCCAAAAATTATCAGTTTTAACATTAACCCAGAAAAAATTGGTGACGTTGTTGGTAAACAAGGTAAAGTTATTAACAAAATCATCGAAGAAACCGGTGTTAAAATCGACATTGAAGACGACGGAAGAGTTAACATCGCTTGTGTTGGCGATGCTAGCGCTGCTGAAAGAGCAAAAGCAATTATTCTTTCAATTGCAAAAGACCCAGAAGTTGGCGATATGTTCATTGCTGAAATCGTTAGAATTTTACCATCACTTGGTGCTTTCTGTGAACTTGCTCCTGGAAAAGACGGCTTAATTTATATCAAAAAAGTTGGCGAATTCTTCGGCAAGAGAATTGAAAAAGTTGACGACGTTTTAGCAATCGGTCAAAAAGTTAAAGTTGAAATAATTAAAATTAGCGAAAAAGGTATCGACCTTAAACTTCTTGAAGTTATTGAAGACTAATTAAAACTAAAATAAAAATCGCTACTTCTTGGTAGCGATTTTTTGTTTTTCTATTGAAAAAGTCCCTTTAATATATTATAATTTATTAGCCGACAATCTTTTATAGATTAGTTATAAAACGCTATTAGTTTTTCATAAAATATTTTTGTGAAGATTATGAAAAACAACAAAAAAATATTGATTTTAACTAATTGCATTTTAGTGAGTGTGCTAATTTCGGTTTTTGCTATAATGTTTTTTCCCAACACTTCTCAACCGATTTATGGTGGGGAGGAGTTTGGTGCAATATATCGCGGAAACGAAAAAAATAGGAACGTTTCTTTAATGTTTAACGTTTACGAAAACGCCGAAGTTGTTAACGGGATTATAGACGTATTAAATAAATACGGCGTTAAGGCAACTTTTTTCGTTGGTGGCTGTTTTATAGACGATAACGTAGATGTTTTACATAACATAAAAGAAAGCGGAAATGAAATTGCAAACCACGGGTATTATCATAAAGACCATAAAAGTTTAGGCTACGCTCAAAACCAAGCCGAAATAAAAAACTGCGATGATTTTATTTTCGGCGCATGTGGTGTTAAAGTCAACCTTTTTGCTCCACCTTCGGGCAGTTTTTCAAATGAAACTCTTAAAGCGTGCTACGACCTAAATTATAAGGTTATAATGTGGTCTAAGGATACTATTGATTGGCGCGATAGTGACCAAAATAAAATATTTTATCGGGCAACTAATAACGTTTCTAATGGCGACCTAATTTTAATGCACCCAAAACCACACACGTTAGTTGTTTTGCCTTCTATAATAGAGTTTTATAAAAAACTTAACTTTAATTTGGTGACCGTAAGCCAAAATATTGCTGATTAAAAAATAAAATTTACACATATTAAAAAAGAGGAATAAATGAGTATAGTAAAAAAATACGAAAATGGCTTAAAAGCCGTTGTAAAGCGCACTCCTGGGCTGTTTTCGGTTAGTATTGGTATAATGGTTAACACGGGTAGTGTAAACGAAACAAGGGATAATAACGGAATTTCGCACTTTATTGAGCATATGACGTTTAAAGGCACGAAAAAAAGGTCTGCTTTTGATATTTCAAATGACATTGATAAAATTGGTGCGCAAATAAATGCTTACACTTCCAAAGAAAATACTTGTTATTATGTTAAAACTATGCCATCGCACCTAGAAGAATCCATTGAGATTTTGTCGGATATATTCTTTAATTCAAATTACGATGAAAAGGAAATAGAACGAGAAAAAGGTGTTGTTATAGAAGAAATAAATATGAGCAAAGATTCGCCAGACGATACTTGCTATGATTTGCTTGCTAGGGGATATTTTGGCGATGATGGATATGGCATGACTATTTTAGGGCCTATATCTAATATCCAAAAATTTACAAGAGAAGATATTTTAAGTTATATTTCTAAATATTATACTGCCGATAACGTGGTTATTTCTATTGCAGGGAACGTTAAATACGATGAAACATTTTCTTTAATCGAAAAATACTTTGCTAATATGTTTTCTAATGCAAAGAAGGCGGAAGTTTATAAATATAAAAGAAAATCTCCAAAATTCGTGGTAGAGAAAAAAGATATTGAACAAGCGCATCTTGGAATATGTTTAAAGGCGTTTAAGGCAACGGATAAAAGGGCTTATGCGCTAAATATTGCAAACACGATTTTTGGCGGGGGTATGAGCAGTAGGCTGTTCCAAAAAATTAGAGAAGAACTTGGGCTTTGTTATAACGTTTATTCTTATATGTCGCAGTTTAAGGACAACGGAATATTAGAAATTTATTCAGCGGTAAACCCTAAATCGTATGAAAAGGCATATCAAGAAATTATAAAACTTATAAAAGAATTTAGTGAAAAAGGAATTACGCTAGATGAATTTTTAAGGGGCAAAGAACAAGTTAAAAGTTCGCTTATAATGTCGCAAGAAAGCACGTCTTCGCAAATGTTTAGCATTGGTAGATATCTAACCTACTACGGAAAGAAACTTAACTTTAATAAAAGGTTAAAAGAAATCGAAAAAGTTAGCATAGAAGACGTTAATTCGGTTATTAAAGAAGTGTTTTCGGCATCTAAAATGGCGGTTGCATTACTTGGACCGAACGTTAAGAAAATATACTAAATAAATTAAAAGACTTTTTGTAAAAAAGTCTTTTTTTTATGCCGTTTTGAATATATTTTAATATGAAAATTTTAAGATGTATTTTAGGAACAACTCTTTTGTTTTGCTTGATTTTTACTTTCCTTTTCGGCTACAAAAAAATTGGCGATAAAAATTCAATCGAACAAAAAGCGCAAAAAAACATAATAGTTGGTTGGCAAATTGATTGTTTTGAGGGTGGAGTTGGTTCAAGAAGAAATTTTTTGTTAGGTGTTGCCAAGGATTTTGAAAAAATCAATAGCGACTATTTGATAATGATAAATTCTTATAGTCAAAAAGAAGCAAACGATAGGCTTTTAGAAGGACAAACGCCCGATTTTATTTCCTTTTCTCACGGCGTTGTCGTACACGCCCAAAATAGCCTTAAAACCGAATATTATTCGCCCGGCGGACTAATTGGCAATAAAACTTATGCCGTGCCGTGGTGTAGGGGTGGATACGTTTTAATTTCTAAAAAAGATGTGTTTTTGGATAGGGCGTTTAGCAATGTAATAGTTTCTAATAGCGAAAATACGATGCCGATATTAGCCTTTTTAGAAGAAGGGTTTTCGTGTTCAAATTTTAGCGTGTTTACGCCAAAAACTGCTTATCAAAATTTTCTTGTAGGTAGCGACGTTTTGCTTGGAACTCAAAGGGACGTTGTTAGGCTAGAAAGTAGAGAAGAAACGTACTATTTTAAGCCGTTAGAAAAATATAACGACCTTTATCAATACATTAGCATAACTACTATCGATAACGAAAAAACAAGCGCGTTAAACGATTTTATAGATTTGCTTCTTAGTGAAAAAATTCAAAGTAGGCTAAAAAACATCAAAATGTTTTCAGACGTTGTTGATTTAGAATTTGAAAATGAAGTGCTTACCAAAATGCAAAGTTTATATGATTTTGGCACTACTTCGGTGTTTACTGAACTTAACAATATTACTGAAATCAAAGAGAAACTTTTATCTATAAAAAATATTAATGACAAAGAATATATAAAAATAAAAAATCTTATCGTTAAACCTTGAAAATTTAACTAAAATAATGTAAAATATTATAAGGAGATATATGGTTTATTTAAGTCTTTTAGATAAACTTGCGATAAAATACAAGAAAAACCATTCGTTAAAATCTCATACAACTTTTAAGGTTGGTGGAAATGCCTTACTTTTTATAGAACCAACAACCATTAGAGAATTACAACACGCGATTTCTATATTGTCAAGTTATGGCGTAAAATATAAAATCTTGGGCAACGGCTCTAATATTTTGGTTTCGGATAAGGGGTATAACGGAGCAATTATCTCTACTAAAAAAATAAATTTTATTTATATAGATGAAAACCAAGTTAGTGTTTCTTGTGGCACAAATCTTAATAGTCTTATAATTGAATGTAAAAAAAACGGACTATCGGGGCTAGAAAAACTATACGGAATTCCTGCCACTATCGGTGGCGCGTTAACAATGAACGCTAGCGCGTTTAACACAAGCATTTCAGATAGATTAGAAAGTGTTTTAGCACTTAAAGATGATAAACCTATAATTTTAGAAAAACAAGATTGTTCGTTTTCTTATAGAAAAAGTAGGTTTTTAAGCGAAAAATACGCTATTTTGTCAGCAAACTTTGTGCTCAATAAATGTGATGCTAATATAATTTTAGAAAACATAAAACATGCGCAAGAATATCGAAAAATCCATCAGCCTAGTTCTAGGTCTTGTGGTTCGGTGTTTAAGAATACGGGTTTTGCACCGGCATGGCTACTCATTGACAAGTGTGGCTTAAAAGGCTATGCGCTAGGGAACGCAAACGTTTCTAGCGTTCACGCTAATTTTATAAACGCTAAAAATGATTGCACAGCAAAAGAAATTTATAATTTGATACTAGAAGTTAAACGAAAGGTTAAAGAGAAATTTAACGTTTCGCTAATTGAAGAAGTTGAGTATATAGGGGAGTTTTAATGTTTATAACGGCAGATTATCACACTCACACCGTTTTTTCACATGGCAAAGGAGACGTGATTGACAACGCTATAATCGCAAAAGAAAAGGGACTTAAAGCAGTTGGTATTGCTGACCACGGTTTTAACCACCCTGCTTTTGGGCTATCTCAAAATAAAATTGCTCCGCTTAAAGAAAGAATTGAAAACGCTAAAAAACTTACGGGGATTAACGTTTTACTTGGCATTGAATCTAATATAATCGGCACAGATGGCACGGTTGACTTAAAACCAAAAAATTACGACGATTTTGACCTTTTTATTGCAGGCGTTCATAAGTTTGTTGCATATAAATTCGGTTCTATTTTTAGCCTTGCTATTCCAAGTCTTTATAAGACGTATATAGCAAAAAAACACGTTAGCAAAAGGCTTGTAGATTTAACCACGAAAACTTATATAAACGTTATAAAAAACAATCCCGTTGATATAATTTCACACCTAAATTTTTGCTGTTTTTCTAACGCGTTAGAGGTTGCTAAATGTGCAAGCGACTATGGAACGTATATTGAACTCAACTCTAAAAAGGTTCATTTAACCGAACAAGAAATAGATGATATTATCAATAAAACTAGTGCTAAATTCATACTCAGTTCTGATGCTCACTCAAAAGATAGAGTTGGCGATTTTAGTCTAGCACTTAATCTTGTGGACAAGTTAAATATACCTATTGATAGAATTGCAAACGCTGATAAAATTCCTGAATTTAGGTTTAATAAATTTAAAAGTGAGGCTGGGCGATGAATTTTGGTGAAGTAATAAAAAACGAAATTTTATCAAAGAACATCAAGGATATTCATTGCCAAAAAGCGTTTTTGGCAGGCATCGTGCGTGGAACGGGTTCACTTTTTTATAAAAACAATGAACTTGGTTTGATTTTTAGAGTTAACGGTGAACAAACGGCGATGGTTGTTTCAAATTATTTTGCATCGGCTTTTTCTTATGAACTAAGAGAAGTTAACGTTTCGCCAAATAATTTTAGCAAAAAAGAAACGTATGAATTTACTCTATTTGATGATGACGTTCTTAACATTTTAGAAGAACTTGGGATTATAACTTTTAGCGATGAAGGTTATCAAGTATGCTTTGATTTTTTTGCTAAATTTAAGGATAAAGATTGCTGTATGCACTCTTTTATGAAAGGTTTGTTTGTTTCATCTGGTAGTTGTTCTGTTCCAACAAATTCGGCTAAAAACACGGGGTATCATTTAAGCATTTTCTTTTCACACTCAGAGCCAGCGTCACAAGTAAATTTATATCTTAATAGCCTTTCTATCAACTCAAAAGTTATAAATAGAAAGGGGAGTTATCTATTGTATCTTAAAAGCGCTGATGAAATTAAAGATTTTATAGCGTTCTTGCCTGCTCCCGTATCCGTTTTAAAAATTACCGACGTTATAATCAGTAGAGAAATGATAAACAATATCAATAGAAAGAAGAATTGCGATATAGGAAACGTTTCAAAGCAAGTAGAAGCATCATTGGCGCAAATAAACGCCATAAATAAAATTATTGAATTAAAAGGGCTAGACTTTTTAAAAGAAGATTTAAGAGTTGTCGCAGAATTTAGGCTTAACAATCAAGAAGATACTCTTAACGAACTAGCAAACAAACTAGGCTTAACTAAAAGTTGCCTAAACCACAGATTAAGAAAAATAATGCAAATATACAAAAGTATTTAGGTGAAGAAATGGCAGAATTCGTACATTTACACGTTCACACGGAATATAGTCTATTAGACGGCGCAACTAGAATTGACGACGTTTTTAAGGCGTGCCGTAAAAAAGGTATGCACGCACTAGCGATAACTGACCACGGCAATATGTTTGGTTCGCTTTACTTTGCTGAATGTGCAAAAAAAGCATATTTAAAAGCGCTAGAAGCAGGTCAAACGGAAGAAGAAGCCGAACTTACCCCGATTATAGGTTGTGAATTATACGTGACAGATGATTATACCGTAAAACAAGAAAGAGATTACGACCATTTGATTTTACTTTGTAAAAACAAAAAGGGCTATAAAAACCTAATTAAACTTGTTTCTATTGCCTACGTAGATGGCTTTTATTATAAACCTAGAATAGACTATAAAACTCTTAAAGAACATACCGAAGGGTTAGTTTGTCTTTCAGCGTGCTTGCAAGGAAGGGTTGCAAAAAGGTTAGTCGGATACGATTATCAAGGCGCAAAAGAAGCGGCTTTAATGCTTAAAGATATGTTTGGTGAAGATTTCTACATAGAAATTCAAGACCACGGACTAGAAGACCAAAAGCGCATAAATCCATTACTTATTTCGCTTGCCGATGAAATAGGCGTTGAAATGGTTGCGACTAACGACGTTCACTATATTGAAAGAGAAGATAGCGAAGTGCAAGACGTTATTGCTTGTATTAGCACTAAATCTACAATAGACGACCCTACAAGATTTAAGATGGAAGGTAGCGAAGCATACCTAAAATCGCCAGAAGAAATGGAAAAATTGTTCTCTTATCTTCCTAAGGCGATTTCTAACACGGTTGTTATTGCAAAAAAATGTAGCGAAGAACCTATATTCGACCTAAATAAAAAATGTGAGCCGATAAGGGATAATTCGCTAATTCCAGGGTATATTCCTGATAATGGACAATCTGCTTACGAATACCTAAAAAGTCTTGCAGAGGACGGACTTAAAAAACGTTATAAAGAGATTACCAAAGAAATTCAAGAGCGTTTTGACTACGAATTAGAAACCATACACTCTATGGGTTATATCGAATATTATCTTATCGTTTGGGACTTTATTAACTACGCTAGAAGTATAGGAATTTCCGTAGGCGCAGGGCGTGGTAGTGGTGTTTCTAGTATAATTGCTTACTCTGTTGGTATAACCGACGTGGACCCACTTAAATACGACCTAGTATTTGAAAGATTTTTAAATAAAGAAAGGGTTAGTATGCCCGACTTTGATATAGACTTCCAAGACGATAGGCGTGGTGAAGTCGTAGAATACGTTAGAAGAAAATACGGCTACGAAAGAGTTGCGCAAATCGTCACTTTCGGCACGCTTGCTGGTCGTGCTGCTATTAAAGACGTTGGTAGGGTGTTTAGAGTTCCTTATGCTGAAACGGATAAAGTCACCAAACTAATGGACGGAAAGAGTAGCATTAGCGAAAGTTTTGGCTTTAAGAAGAATAAAGACGGCGAAGACGTTTCTGTTAAAGAACTTAAAGAAATGTATGAAACTGACGAAACAGTTCGTAAAGTTATTGATATGGCAATTCGTATAGAAGATATGCCACGCCAAACGGGTATGCACGCTGCGGGCGTTGTTATTTGTGCTAAACCTATTGCTGATAACGTGCCACTTCAAAGAAGTGATGACGACGTGACTACTCAATTCGACATGAAAGAAGTTGAGCAACTTGGTATGCTTAAAATGGACTTCTTAGGACTTAGAACTCTAACCGATATATCTAAGGCGCTACAATACGTTAAAGAAGATTTTGGCGTTGCGTTAGATTTCCACGAACTTGGCTACGAAGACCCTAACGTTTATGGGCTTATAGGTAGTGGCGAAACTGATGCTGTGTTCCAACTAGAAAGTCCGGGTATGAAGCGTTTTATGAAAGACTTAAAACCTTCTACGTTTGAAGATATTATCGCAGGTATTTCTATGTATAGACCTGGGCCTATGGACTCTATACCAAAATACGTTAGATACAAACATAACCCTGAAACAATAAAATACGACCACGAACTTTTAATCCCTATATTAAAAGCGACTTACGGCGTTTTAATTTACCAAGAACAAGTTATGCAAATTTGTCAAAAAATAGGCGGTTTCTCACTTGGACAATCAGACATTGTTCGTAGGGCAATGGGTAAAAAGAACGTTGAAGAAATGGCAAGACAAAAGAAGATATTTATTGAAGGTGGCGTTAGTGAAAAGGGTGACCCTATACCTGGTGCTGTTAAAAACGGCGTTCCGGTAAAGATTGCCGAAAAGGTATTCGATGAAATGGCGGGCTTTGCAAAATACGCGTTTAACAAGTCGCACGCTGCTGCTTATGCCGTGCTTGCATATCAAACTGCTTACCTAAAATACTATTATCCCGTAGAATTTTTCACGTCTGTTCTTAATAACAGGGTAGATAAAATCGAAGAAACTACAAAGTATCTTAACTTCTTGAAGAGTAAAAACTTTACCGTTGCTCCACCTGATATCAATAAGAGTGTGGCTTACTTTAAGTGTGAAAACGGCGCAATACGATTTGGTCTTGGTGGGCTTAAAAACGTTGGTGTGGGTATAGTTGATGCTATTTGTGAAGAAAGGAATAAAAACGGGCAATTTAGGTCGTTTGAAGACTTTATAAATAGGTGTGTTTCTCTTGGTATAAACAAAAGATTAGTAGAAAGTTTAATACTAGCGGGCGCATTTGATAGTTTTGGTGTTAATCGTAGCGCGCTTATGCAAGTTTATGCTGGGTATATGGAAAGAATTTCGCAAGCGAACAAAAAGAAAAGCGAAGTTCAAATTAGTTTCTTTGGTACGGTCTTAGATGAAGATACCGGTCTAAAATTAGAGATACCTGATATTCCAGAGTTTACTTCTAAGGAAAAATTATCTTTTGAAAAATCGGTTTTAGGTATATACCTATCAGGGCACCCACTTGCCGACTACGCTAAACGCTTTGAAAGTTTTTCGTTTAATACGGGTTATCTTAACTACTTTGACGAAGATGAAGAAGGCAATAAAAAATACACCGAATTTAGCGATGGCGACCACGTTATAATGGGTGGTATTATTTGCGAATATAAGCGTCTTTCAACGAAATCGGGTTCTACTATGGCGTTTATTAAGGTAGAGGATGTTTATGGGCAAATCGAAGTTATAATCTTCCCAAAAATCTTTGATAAATGCAGGGCATATCTCATAGATGAGCAAATCGTAAGCGTTTCTGGTAGAATACAAACAAAAGACAACGTTGCGCAAATTATTGCTGATGACGTTCTTCCACTTAACATTGAAGAAGAAACAAAAGAAGAAAGTGGTAAGGAATTTTTGGGCATTATTATACCAGATGATAAAACAGAAAAGGTGGATGAAATACTTGACGTTTGCGAAAATTACGTTGGCGATATTCCCGTAATTGTGGCGATGAACGGCAAAAAGTTTAATTCGCACGTAAGCATTAGACATTGCGAAGGGTTGATTACCGAACTTCTTGAATACGTGCCAAAAGAAAATCTAATTTTTTTCAAAAAAAAGTAGATTAAAGTTATTTAATTGATTGAAAATTAAAGCAAAATATGATAAAATATTTTCTAGTTAAAATTAGAAAAAAGGTTAGTATATTATGGAAAGAATTGCAGTTTTAACAAGTGGTGGCGATGCGCCTGGTATGAACGCCGTTATTCGTGCGGTTGTTCGTTCTGCGCTTAATAACCATATGGATATATACGGTGTAGAAAGGGGCTATGCAGGGCTAATTAAAGGCGAAATTACTAGGCTTGGAACTAGGTCTGTTTCTGATATGATTCATAAAGGTGGCACGTTCTTAAAAACTGCGCGCTGTCCTGAATTTAAGGACGTAGAAGTGCAAAAACTTGCTGCCGAAGCGTTATCTGCTTACGGTATTCAAGGTTTAGTTGTTATAGGTGGCGACGGCACGTTTAGGGGTGCAAGAGATTTAAGTGAAAATTGTGGCGTTAAAGTTATAGGTATCCCTGGCACGATTGATAACGACCTTTCTTATACCGATTTCACTATTGGTTTTGATACTGCCGTTAATACGGTTTTATGGGCAATAAACAACCTTAGAGATACTATGCACTCACACGATAGAGTTTGTTTATTAGAAGTTATGGGGCGTCATTGTGGCGATATTGCGCTTTATGCTGGTGTTGCCGGTGGGGCTGAATACGTTTTAGTTCCAGAAGTTCCTTTTAATCTTGATGAAATCGCTTCTCAAATCAAAAAGAGTTATTTACGTGGCAAAACTTCTAATATGATAATTTTAGCAGAAGGCGCAGGGGATAGAGACCAAATCGCAAGTTATATTCAAGAAAAGAGTGGGCTTGGTGTTAAGGTAACGAATTTTGGCTATATTCAAAGGGGTGGTTCTCCTAATATGGCTGACCGTGTTCTTGCTGCAAAGTTTGGCTACAAGGCAGTTGAACTTCTTAAAAAAGATAGCGATAGTTGTGCTATTGGTATTAAAGATAATAAAGTTATAACCGTTCCTTTTGGCGAAATCGGTAATATTAAAAAAGATTTCGATAAAAGGCTATACGATATAACTAGAATTTTAGCATTATAAAAAATATATTTTATATAGGAGATATACATATGAAAGGTTTGAAAGGTGCATTAATGTTTGCACAATCTGGTGGTCCTACTTCTGTTATTAACGCTAGTGCTGCTGGCGTATTTTTAGAAGGGCTTGATTCAGATATGATTACTGCGGTTTATGGTGCTGCACACGGTATTAGAGGTATTTTAAATGAAGAATTTTATGATATTTCTAAGGAAGATAGAGAGGAATTATTGTTATTAAAAAACACTCCTTCTTCTGCTTTGGGTTCTGTTAGATACAAACTTAAAGACGTTTCTGTTGACGATACTGATTATAAAAGACTTCTTGAAGTATTCAAAAAATACAACGTAAGGTATTTCTTCTATAATGGTGGAAACGATAGTATGGATACTTGCAACAAAATCAGCAAGTATATGGCTAAATCTGGCTATGAAATGAACGTTATCGGCGTTCCAAAAACCATCGATAACGACTTATATGGCACAGACCACTGCCCAGGTTTTGCAAGTGCTGCAAAATATATCGCTACTTCTATTATGGAAATCAACCTTGATGCTAAGGTTTACGATACCCCAATGATTTGTGTTATCGAAGTTATGGGTAGAAACGCTGGTTGGCTTACTGCTGCTGCAAAGCTTGCTAACGCAAAAGGTCTTGGTGCTGATTTAATTTATCTTCCAGAAGTTGTATTCGACGTTGATAAATTCATTAAAGACGTTAAAGACGTTATGGCTAAAAACAACAATAAATGTATCGCAGTTGTTTCAGAAGGTATCAAAAACGCAGATGGTGTTTTAGTTTGCGAAGCATTAGGTCAAACGGGTGCAAGAGATAGTTTTGGCCACGCTCAACTTGGTGGTGTTGCAGCAACGCTTGCTAACATCGTTAAGGCTGAAACAGGCTCTAAGGTTAGAGCAGTTGAACTTTCTTTAATGCAAAGATGTGCTGCACATTGCGCAAGTCTTACCGACGTTGAAGAAACTTTTGAAGCAGGTAGACAAGCAGTTAGAGCAGCAGTTAACGGCGAAACTGATAAAATGGTTTGCTATGCTAGAAAAGAAGGCGATGCTTACGTTTGTGAATATAAACTATTGCCACTAGAACTTGCTGCAAACACCGAAAAAACCGTTCCACTAGAATGGATTATCAACAACGGCACGGGCATTTCTGACGAATTTGTTAAATATGCATTACCACTTATTCAAGGTGAAGTTAACCTTAAAAAAGAAGATGGGCTTCCAAGGTTTGCACGTCTTAAAAAAGTTCTTGTTGAAAAGAAATAATTTAATAGGTAAAACAAAAAACCCTTGCAACTTTGCAAGGGTTTTAATTTTTTAATTTATTATTTGTGTCTTTTGTTTCTTGCGCTAGTTTTTCCTTCTGGGTCGATTTCGCCTGCTTTTTCAAGAGAAATCTTGGTAAGGAACGGACCAACAAGTTCATAGATTAGAACAGAGAATAACGTGATGTTTGCTATCAAAGCGCCCATTTCAGCATTACCGATTTGGGTGCATTTTATCGCCATACCAAGAGCAACGCCGGCTTGTGGGAAAAGTGTTATTCCTAAATATTTTTTAACGTTATTATCGCAATGCATCATTTTAGCACTTAAATTTGCACCGAAATATTTTCCTAAACATCTAGTCGTAATATATGCTAAACCAATTAGAACAACAAATACGTTTGAAAGGATAGAAAGGTCTAATTCAGCACCGCTTAACACGAAGAAAAGAATAAATATAGGTGCAGTCCAACGGTCTAGTCTATCCATAAGTTCTTCTGAAAAATCACACGCATTGCAGAAAATTGTGCCAAGCATCATACAAGTAAGTAATGGCGAAAAAGCAATATGTATGCCAAAAACTTTAATGTTATCAATCATCGTTATTGCTATTGTTAAAAATACAAATGCGACCGACATAGAAAGTCTTTTAGAGCGTGAGTGAAAAAATCTTTCGAAAAATGTGAAAAGGTATCCCATCAACGCGCCAAGACCAAGAGAAACGATAACTTCGATTAATGGTTCTACTATTATAGAAACAAAACTTAAACTATTATTGATAAAAGATTTTGCTATGCCGAACGAAATAGAGAATAACACAAGCCCAACAGCGTCGTCTAATGCGACAACGGGGAGAAGTGTAGAAGTGACAGGGCCTTTTGCCTTATATTGTCTTACAACCATTAGCGTTGCAGCAGGGGCGGTAGCCGAAGCAATTGCACCAAGCACTATCGCGACTGGTAAAGGTAGTATTTCTGGTATAATAAAGTGTAAAGAAATAAGCGCAACGTCTACAACGATTGTAGTAAAAACTGCTTGGAATATGCCGATAACCGTTGCTTGCTTTCCTATGTGTTTTAGGTCTTTAAGTCTAAATTCATTACCGATAGAAAAAGCGATAAAACCAAGAGCCACGTCTGAAATTAGAGAGAGCGATTCTATTTGTTCTAGGCTGTTAAAGCCAAGTCCACTAACGCCAAGTTTGCCTATAACGAACGGGCCGAGTAAAAGCCCTGCAATCAAATATGCGGTAACGGCAGGGAGTTGTAATAATTTTGCAAGTCTAGAAAGCATTAGGCCGGCAAATAACGCTATTGATAAACAAAATAAGGTTTCCATAAATTTCCTCGATATTATATGCTTGTTATCCTACAAAAGTTTAATACTTTAAATTATATTTGTCAAGGATAATATTGATAATTATTGACTTTTGTTTGATTTAAGTTTATACTATATAAAAACAATAAATTTCAACAATTTATTTGCTAACGTTAGGTGAAAAAATGGATTTGAAAAACGCTTGCTTGCATTATTATTTAGACGAAAAAAAGAATTGCGCCGTTTCTATTTTACTAGGCTCAAACGATTATTATTCGCTTAATTTAAGCGATGATGATTATAAACTCTTAATCGGTTTTGGCGGTGGCATAGGTTGTGGTTATATATGTGGTTGTCTTGCCGGTTCTATTGCCGTGCTTGGCAAATTCTTCTCTAATCGCCAAGATTTTCGTCCGCTTTGTGCTACGTTTGTAAAACTATTCGAAAACGAGTTAGGTTCTAAGGACTGCTCTAACATTATGAAAACTTGTTTTGACAAAAATAGGCGTTGCGCAATGGCTGTCGAAAAAACCGCTGACCTTCTAGAAAAATACATTGAGAGTATTAAATAATAGAATTAGACTATTATATAATAAAAAAGCACCTTTTGGTGCTTTTTTTACTTTGTTATTCCGTATGAACGGGTTAGTGGGTCTAGGTATAGTGGGATTTTTGGTGGGAAGAAAGAGAATATTATAAATATCGCTAAAATAAATAAGAGTATGCTTATTGATGTCCATTTTAGACTTCTTTTTATTTTTAAATGATTAAATAAAAAGTATTCAATTAAATACTCTATAAAAACCGCCACAAAAAATATCGCTATATTCGTTATTGCTGACGGGTTTCCAAAGCATCCACCGATAGTGTAAAAAAGTATAGGGATAAGCAGAGTTCCCGTTATAATGCCTATCAGTTTTATTAGCCAAAAATTATTAAGTTCGCCGTTAGATATTTTATATTGTATAACGGCGAAGATTAAAGACGGAATAAATACAAGTTTCATATGTTCCCAAGTAGATTCATTAACTGCTGAGAACGTTGCAAACAAGTTAAAACCTGTCCACTCATATAGAAAATGTAAAATAGTGCCTAAAACTATCGTAAAGGTAGCCCCTATAACTTGCCAAATAAATAAATTCTTTTTCATAA
>JAZLCK010000049.1:0-142559 GCA_045614165.1 Christensenellaceae bacterium
TTAAGAATAATTATATACAAAAATGTTTAAGGAGCAAAACTATCAATAATTATTCTATAACAACTTTGAGAAAAAGGCTTTTTGTGGTTATAATATCGGTCACGCTCTTGTTTGTATTCGTCTTGTGCCGAATTTTTTATATCCAAGTGGTGTGGGGAAACGATTTGCAAGAAAAAGCAATCGACCAATGGACACGGGAAGTACCTATTATAGCGTCTAGGGGTAAGATTTTAGACACGAACGGGGTTGTGCTTGCTGACAATAAAGATACCTACACGGTTTTTGTGCGTAAACGTGCGGTAAAAAAATTAGAAAATTTATCTAAACAATTAGCGTTAATACTAGGCCTAAGTGAAGATTATTTATATAATCGTTTAACAACGACTATTTCAAGTGAGATTACTATAAAAAAGCAAGTGGAAAAAGAGAAAATAGATAAAATTTTAGCGTTAAACCTTGACGGGGTGTATTTTTCTCGGGATAATAGCAGAATTTACCCCTATAACGATATGCTTTCAAGCGTTTTAGGGTTTACTTCTAACGACGGAAACGGACAATCGGGGTTAGAACTTTATTATGATAAGTATTTAACGGGCAAAAACGGCGAAATTCAGTACGAAACTGATATTGTTGGAATAGAAATCGACGGTGCAAATGCTAGTTATATACCTGCAACTGACGGGCTTAACATAAAAGTTTCAGTTGATTATGATATACAAAAATTATGCGATAACAGCGTTTTAGAGGCATTAGAACAAACTAAGGCAAAGTCAGTTAGTATGCTAGTAGTATCTCCGCAAAACGGGGCAATACTAGCGATGTCTAATAAGCCGTCTATTGACCTTAACAACCCACCAAGAGATAATCTTGAAGAATTATATAAAAATACTAGAAACACGCTTATATGCGACGTTTATGAGCCTGGCTCGACGTTTAAGATATTAACTGCGGTAGCAAATATAGAAGAATACTTAAAGGGCAACAAAAAGGCGTTTTCGCCGTCACACGTTTTTTCTTCGTCTAGGTATAGATATATCGATGGGCGAAAGGTAAAATGTTGGAGTAATCACACGAACGGCAAACATGCGAATTTAACGCTTTCTGGTGCGCTAAATAATAGTTGTAATCCAATATTTGTTGATATTGCTATGTCGCTTGGTAAAGATAAAATGTATGAGTATATTGAAAAATTTAATTACGGCAAGGTGACGGGTATAGATTTTAAGGGCGAAGCACAAGGCATGGTTATTCCTAGTAATTATGTTCAGAATATGGACCTTGCAAGAATTTCGTTTGGGCAAACCATTGCTTGCACGCCACTTCAACTTGCAATGGCTACTTGTTCGATGGTAAACGGTGGTAAATATTACTCGCCTTATTTGGTAGAAGAAGTATATTCTAACGAAGGGATTGTTGTTCAAAAAACGGATAATAAGCCTAAACATAAAACCATTAGTGAAAAGGCGTCTAATATGCTTAACGAAATGCTTGAAAAAGTTGTGAGTGAGGGTTCGGGTAAAAACGCTTATATTGATGGCTATAAAGTCGCTGGAAAGACCGGTACGGCTCAAAAATACGAAAACGGCGTAATTGCTCAGGGTAAATATGTTTCAAGTTTTATAGGCTATTTTCCGGCTGATAATCCTAAATACTTAGCGCTTGTAATTGTTGATGAACCTGTTGGGCAATATTACGGCAGTATAGTGGCGTCGCCTTATGCAAAAAAGGTTTTTGAAGGAATAATAAAATTAAAAAATTTATAAAAATCTATATACAATTAATTAAAATAGTGTTATAATACAAGAAAAAATTTGAGGTGAATTATGTTAAAAGGTGTACCAAAGAACGCTTCTCCAATGCTACTTAAAATTTTATGCGAAATGGGGCACGGAGATGAAATAGTTATTGCTGATGGTAATTTCCCAAGCGAAACAAACGGCAAGAGAGTTGTTAGGGCAGACGGGCTTGGCGGTATTGATATATTAAACACGGTGCTTTCACTTATTCCACTAGACACTTATGCGGACCAAAACTTTTTATTAATGAATACTAAACCAGAAGAAGAAACCCCATCTATTTGGGCTGAATATTTTAGCGTTGCTAATAGACTAGATGACAACGTTAGGGTGGCTAAGTTAGAACGTCAAGAGTTTTATGACCGTGCTAAAAATGCTTATGCGGTTATAGCAACGGGAGAAGAAGCAATTTATGCAAATATCATTATTAAAAAAGGCGTAATTAAGTAATTATGTTTGACAAAATAATATTAAAAAAAGCGAGATTATATCTCGCTTTTTTGTTTGTGTTGAATTTTAGAATTGTTTAGTTCGATTTTTGCTTTTTATTATCAAGTTTCGTTGTGATTTTTCCAACAAATTTATGTATTGCACTCTCAATAACGTAAGCAAATAATATAACGCCAAGTAGCATTAGTATGTGGTGCCAATAAGTTTTAAATGGTGACAACGAAACAAGGTTAAGCATAGGTAGGCCGCATATTGCTGTATATGTAAATATACCAGTAATTGCAATCAATGAGAATAAAAATAGTATGGTTCTATATCTATTAAATGGTTTGCAGATTGCACTTAGGTTAATTACGCCTGCATATGTAAGCGCCATAATTTGCATTGTTGAATACGTATCTAACGAAAAGGTGTTTAGCGCCTTTGAGAAGATTTCAATAATGCAAACGGATACAACCATTAAAAGACCACCGGGTAAGGACTTGTATATAACGGTTGAGATAAACGAACCTTTTACACGTTCGTCGTTTGGTTGGAAGGATAGGAAGAACGATGGGAGTCCTATAACTAAAATTTCTAAAACGTTCATTTGGCTTAACGTAAATGGATAGTGGTCCATATAAGGTAAGAAGAACGTGATTGTTGCAAGCATCATTGTGAAAAGAGTTTTCATTAAATATAAAGAAGAAGACCTTTTTACGTTATTGATAACTCTGCGCCCTTCGTGAACAACTTTTGGCATTGAAGAAAAGTTGTTATCCATTAAAACTAAGTGAGAAACGTTTCTAGTGGCTTCGCTACCCGATGCAACAGTTATAGCACAATCGGCTTCTTTTAATGCTAAAATATCGTTAACGCCGTCGCCAGTCATTGCAACGGTGTGACCTGATGCTTTTATCGCTTTAATTAAGATTGCTTTTTGTTCGGGCGAAACTCTACCAAATACCGTATATTTTGTTGCAACGTTATAAACTTCTTCGTCGGTTAAGCCTTCTAAACTTATATATTTATCGGCATTTTTTATTCCAACGCGTTTAGATACTTCCGAAACGGTTAACGGATTGTCGCCCGATATAACTTTAACTTCAACGTCGTTTTCCTTAAACCATTTAATCGTTGCAATCGCGTCTTCTCTAACGTTGTCGGCAATAACTAATAGGGCGATAGGATTAAAATCGTTTGGTGCAACGTCGTTAACAATCTTGCTATTAGACTTTGCTAAAACAAGAACTCTATATCCGTTTGACGTGTATTCTTTAATTTTTTCTTCAATATTATTATATAACTTTTTGTCTAAAACATATTCAGGCGCACCAAACGCATACGTGCCAACGTTTTCAAAAGTGACTGCTGATAATTTCCTAACTGAATTAAACGGGAGAGTGGTGATAGCGTTAAAATGTACGCCAGTTCCATACTTTTTGATTAGTGCTTGCGCAGTTTGGTTGTTGTCTTTAAGTGCGCCTAGCATAGAACTAATTATTTTATCGTAATCATATTCTTCGCTCATTAATGGAACTAGTTCTTTAAGTTGCATATTGCCATCAGTAATAGTTCCGGTTTTATCGAAACAAATAGTATCAACTCTTGCAAGCGTTTCAAGAGAGTATAAGTCTTGAACAAGCGTGTTGTGCCTTGCAAGTTTAATAATGCCAACGGCAAGTGCTAAACTTGTTAGCAAAAACATACCCGAAGGTATCATACCGATAACCACGGTAGAAGTGTTTTGAATTGATTTTGGAATGTCTACGCCTTGAATAAATGCAGATTTAGAAAAATAAAGTGCGCCCACGGGAACGATTACAAAACTTATAATTTTTATTATCTTTTTTAGAGAATTGATAAGTTCAGAGTATGGTTTCTTGTATTTTTTTGCTTTTTCAGCCAAAATTTCTATGTAATTTTCTTTACCAACGCATTTTGCTTTTACTATACACGTTCCGCTTGTGATAAAACTACCGGCATAAAGCATTTCGCCAACGCCTTTCTTAACGGGAACTGACTCGCCTGTTAAAAGTGATTCGTTAACTTCAACAACTCCGTCTAAAATAATGCAGTCAGTAGGGACTTGACTAGATAACCCAAGTTTAATAACGTCGTCTAAAACAATTTGTTTAGACTTAATTTTTATCGTTTGACCATCTCTAATTACTATTGAATCGTTTTCTGCTGTTAACGATAACCTATCTATACTGATTTTTGCACGAATTTCTTGAATTATACCTATTGAAAGGTTGGCAAGAAATACCAAAACAAAAACAAAATCGAAAATTTCGGCTTTGGCGTATACCAATGCAAGTGCAACAATTAAGCCTAGTAGGTTAAAGAAAGTGCAAATATTTTCAAAAAATATACTAAAATAACTTTTTGAATATTTTTTTGAAGAATAGTTAATCAAGCCGTCGTTTATTCTTGACGCGACTTGATTTGCATTTAATCCGCTAGTTATTGATGGATTAAACCTTTCGATATTAACGTTCGTGTTGGATTTTTTTCTTTTCATAATTATACAATAATGTTAACTAATCTGTTAGGTACGATAATAATCTTTTTGATTGTTTTTCCTTCAAGTTCGGCTTTAATTTTGTCGTTAGTAAGAATATTTTCTCTAACGTATTCTTCGTTAAAGTTATTGATTGCAAGAGTTTTTAGTTTCATCTTACTATTAATTTGAACTGCAATTTCAATTTCGTCTAAAACTAGCGCTTTTTCATCGCAGACAGGGAATTTTTGATAGAATACAGACGATTTGTTGCCTAAAATTTCCCAAATTTCTTCTACAAAGTGTGGAGCGCATGGCGCAAGAAGAAGAATAAAGTTCTTAAAGCAGTCTTTAAATAGAGCAACGTTCTTTTCTTCTAACGTATCGTACTTCGTTAAGGCATTTAATAATTCCATAAGTCTTGCAATGGCAGTATTAAACGAAAATGCTTCCATATCCCTAGAAACGTTTTTGATTGCAAAGTTGGTTGCATATAAAAGTTCTTTTTCGTCTTTTTCAACTTTGTTAACTTTGGTTTTATCTAAGGTGTTAATTTTTTCGGTTAAACGTTCAATTCTATCTAGGAATTTAATTATTGCTTTAATGCCATCGTCGTTCCAAGGTCCACCTTCGATATATGCAAAGCCAAACATTAAGTAAAGCCTTAAAACGTCTGAACCATATTGTTCAACGTATGGGTCAGGAGCAATAACGTTGCCTTTTGATTTGCTCATACGAAGTCCGTCCGTACCAAGTATTACGCCTTGGTGTACTAAAGACTTAAATGGTTCGTCAAATTTAAGGTATCCCATATCGCGAAGTGCTTTTGTGATAAAACGTGCATAGAGTAGATGCATACAAGCATGTTCAGCACCACCAACGTATTTGTCAACAGGAAGAACTTTATTAACGATTTCTGGGTCGAACGGCATTTTTTCGTTTTTAGAATCTGGGTATCTTAAATAATACCAACTAGAACATACGAAAGTATCTAGCGTATCAGGGTCTCTATGTGCTGGCCCACCACAAATAGGGCAGGTGGTTTCCATAAAGCCTTGATGTTTTTTAAGTGGAGATTCTCCGTCAGGCTTAAATTCTACGTCGTAAGGAAGTTTTACAGGTAAATCTTCTTCTGGAACAGGAACGATACCGCATTTATCGCAGTAAACAACAGGGATAGGTGCGCCCCAATAACGTTGTCTAGAAACAAGCCAGTCTCTTAATCTGTAATTGGTTTTGTGTTCGGCTTTACCAACGGCAACAAGTTTGTTTATAATGGTTTTTCTTGCTTCTTCGCTAGTTAAACCATCGAAACCTGGGCTATTGATAATAATTCCGTCTTCAACAAATGGTAAATCATCGTTGCCACTAACGCCTTTTATTACACGGGTAATAGGCAAGTCGTATTTTTTAGCGAAAGCGAAATCTCTTTCGTCGTGTGAGGGAACGCCCATTACTGCACCCGTTCCATAAGAATAGAGAACGTAGTCGGCAGCGAATATAGGAACTGATTTGCCGTTAATAGGGTTTACAGCGTTGTGACCGATATAAACGCCCGTTTTTTCTCTTGAAGTAGATAGCCTATCGATTTCGTTAGTTTTAGAAGTTTCTAAAATGTATTCTTCAACGGCTTTCTTTTGTTTTTTAGAAGTTAGTTTTTTTACTAATGGATGTTCTGGGGCAAGAACAACGTATGAAACGCCGAATAAGGTGTCGGCACGGGTAGTGAAAACCTTGAATTTATCGCCACTTTCAGCAGTAAATTCAATTTCTCCACCGGTAGATTTACCTATCCAGTTTTTTTGCATTGCCTTAGTTTTTTCTGGCCAATCTAATTTGTTTAGTCCGGTTAAAAGTTCTTCGGCATAATCAGTAATCTTAAAGAACCATTGTGTTAAGTCTTTTTTAACAACGGTAGAGCCACATCTTTCGCAAGCGCCATCTTTTACTTGTTCGTTCGCGAGAACAGTTTGGCAACTATTACACCAATTTACAGGTGCTTCTTTTCTGTATGCTAAACCCTTTTCATAGAGTTTTAAGAAAAGCCATTGTGTCCATTTATAATAATCTTCGTGGCAAGTGATAATTTCTGAATCCCAATCAAACATTGCGCCCATTTCTCTTAGGGTGACTTCCATATTTTCAATGTTTTTATCAGTTGAATCTTTTGGGTGGATACCCGTTTTTATAGCAAAGTTTTCAGCAGGTAAACCAAACGCGTCGAAACCCATTGGTTGGAACACTTCGAACCCTTTCATTTTTTTATAGCGCACGAAAGAATCGGTAGGACCATAGTTGTACCAATGTCCTAAATGTAGTTTAGCGGCTGATGGGTAAGAGAACATTTCTAGACAATAATATTTTTTGTCAGAATTTTTGATGTTAAAGTTTGCAATTTTTTCTTTTTCCCAGTAAGATTGCCATTTTTTTTCGATTGCTTTTAAGTCCATATAGAATTTTGCCTCCGTAAATTTGTGAATTCTTATTTATTATAATAAATAAAAATTTTCAAGTCAAGCAATATTGTATGGGTAAAACTTAAAAAACAGCAAAAAAACAAATTAAAAGGATAATATAAATCATTAAATCTTGATTTACGTTAAATTTTTCATTGTTATTGCTTTAACTAACGGGTGTATTCATCCTTCAAATTTGATAAAATAAAACAAGTAGTAAAAATCATACGATTTAACACGCGATTATGTGTGACATAATAGCGAAAATATGCGAAAATATATTGATTTTATCTAGTATTTTAACTAAATTGTTTTTTAACCTTTTAAGCGAAGATTTGCCCGTTTAACTAAAAATAAATTAAAAGAAAATTGAAAGAAAAATCGTTTTAGTTTTATTTTGGCCTCAATTTAATTGACTAATTTATATATAAAATATATAATATATGAGATTTTAACTTTTAGGTGACAAAATGTGGCTTAATTATTTAACTTTAATTTTATATTTTTGCGCTATGATTTTTATTGCTCTTTATACAAGAAAGCGTAGTAAATCCGTTAACGATTTTTTACTTGCAGGTAAAAAAGGATTAAATGGTTGGATGAGCGCATTTTCATACGGCACTACGTATTTTTCGGCTGTTATTTTTATCGGCTATGCGGGTAAGTTTGGTTGGGAATATGGTCTAGCGTCTGTATGGATAGGTATTGCAAACGCTATATTCGGTGGGTTAGTTGCTTGGCTTATACTTGCTAAACGCACTAAAAATATGACCGTTAGGTTGTCTGCAAAAACTATGCCTGAATTTTTTGAAAAAAGATATGAAAGTAAATTTTTAAGAATTTTATCCGCAGTTGTTATTTTCTTATTTTTAATTCCATATTCTGCATCAGTTTATAACGGATTAGGTAATCTTTTTGAAATAATGATGGGAATAGACGGCACGCTTGTTGTTCTAATTCTTGCTATAATTACTGCAATTTATCTTGTTTTTGGTGGATATTTTGCCACTTCGTTATCTGATTTCATACAAGGAATTATAATGCTCGTTGGCGTTATTATTATGGTTGTTTTCTTCTTGATTTCGCCACAAGTTAATGGAATTAACGGCATAAAAGAACTTATCGATAAAGATTTTGGCTTTTTTGTTTCGTTTGGAGAAGATGGATTTTTAGGTTCTCCACTAGTAATGCTTGTATCGCTTGTGTTATTAACTTCGTTTGGCGTTTACGGTCTACCACAAACCGTGCATAAATACTATTCGGTTAGGGATAAAAAGGCTGTTAAACAAGGTATGATTGTTAGTACTATCTTTGCTTTTATCGTTGGTTGTGCTGCATACTTTATCGGTGGACTTGGTAGATTATTCTTTACTGATGTGAACGGTTTTAACGGGGTGACCGATAATATTGTTCCTTATATGCTTAACGACGTAATGTTGGTTGGATTTTTTGGATTAGTTGGCGTTTTAGTTTTATCTGCAAGTATGTCCACATTAGCATCTGTTTCTCTATCAAGCGCATCAGTTGTTTCAGTTGACCTATATAAAGGAGCAATAAACAAGAACGCATCGGATAAGAAGGTGACGCTTATTATGCGAATAATGTGCTTTGTTTTCGTTGTTATTTCTGTTATTTTAGCAATATTAAATAAAATATATAACATTACGGCAATCGCTTATCTTATGTCACTCAGTTGGGGAACGCTTTCGGGCTGTTTCTTTGGTCCATACGTTTTAGGACTTTATAACAAGAAAATCACAAAGGCTAGTGCGATAACTTCAGTTATTTCTGGCGTTATTCTTACCCTAGTTTTAACAATCGTGTTCGGCATAATAAAATCGGGCGAAAACGCTAATTTTGGACAAGTATTAAAAGCAGGTGTTTCGTTATCGCCAATCACGGGCGTTATTTGCATTATTTTTTCTATTATTATTACCATTGTAGTTTCGTGCTTTACTAAAAAGCCGTCTAATACGGCTTTGAGTGAAGCGTTTGATAAATCTATTGAAAACGAAATTGTTTAATTTTATTTGGAGATATTTATGATTTGGTCTAAGGAAGAAACTTTATCCAGGAAAGAAATTGAAGAAATACAACTTGCTAGGTTGAAAGAGACTGTTGAAAGGGTGTATAATACCGTTCCTTATTACAGACAAAAAATGGTTGATAGAGGGGTAACTCCTAGCGATATTAAAACTCTTAAAGATTTAAGTAAATTACCTTTTGTGACAAAACAAGATATGCGCGATACCTATCCTTTTGGGCTTTTTGCAGTTCCAAAAGAAGATTTGATTAGAATACACGCATCTAGCGGTACAACGGGTAAACCAACAGTTGTTGGATACACTAAAAACGACCTAAAAGTTTGGACGGAGTGTGTTTCGCGTATAGCGTGTATGGGCGGTGCTACGCCTAATGACTTTGCGCAAATATGTTTTGGCTATGGCATGTTTACGGGTGCGCTAGGGCTACATTATGGACTAGAAAATATCGGTACAACGATTATTCCGTCATCAACGGGTAATTCGGAAAAACAAATAATGTATATGAAAGATTTTGGAACGACGCTTTTAGTTGCAACACCTTCATACGCGTTAAGGCTTGCAGAAGTAGCAAGAGAAATAGGCGTTGACCCGATTAAAGACCTAAAAATTAGAATAGGCTTACTTGGTAGCGAACTTTTAACCGATTCCATGAGAGAAGAAGTTAACAAAGTTTGGGGCGAACACGTTTTAGTCACTTCTAACTATGGTATGAGCGAACTTATGGGACCGGGTGTTTCAGGAGAGTGTGAATATTTATGTGGTATGCACATAAACGAAGACTATTTTATTCCTGAAATTATCGACCCTGTGACCGAAGAAGTGTTGCCGGCAGGTGAAAAGGGCGAACTTGTCATTACTTGTATTTCCAAAGAGGCATTGCCGTTAATTAGATACAGAACGAAAGATATAACCAGGTTGTTCTACGAACCTTGTAAGTGCGGAAGAACGTTCTGCCGTATGGAAAATCTATCGGGCAGAAGTGATGATATGTTAAAGATTAGGGGCGTTAACGTGTTCCCAAGTCAAATAGAAGAAGTAATTTTAAGTTTTAACGAACTTGGACCACACTATGAAATTATCGTTGAAAGAGAAGGTTATTCGGATAAACTTACGATTAGAGTAGAACTTGCTAAATCAACTGACTCGTTCTCCGAACTTGACAAACTAAATTTAGCAGTTAGAAATAAATTAAAAGTTATGCTTGGCGTTGATGCCAAAGTAAAACTAGAATCACTAAACACCCTTCAAAGATTTGAAGGAAAAGCAAAAAGAATTAAGGATTTAAGGAGTAAATAATGGACAAAAAAATTATTATGCTTGGAAACGAAGCGATTGCAAGAGGCGTTTACGAAGCTGGTGTAAAAGTATCTAGTGCATACCCAGGCACACCAAGTACTGAAATTAGTGAATATCTATCTAAATACCAAGAAGTTTATACTGAATGGGCGCCAAACGAAAAGGTTGCCCTTGAAGTTGCGCTTGGCGCATCTTATTCGGGGGTTAGAAGTTTGTCTTGTATGAAACACGTTGGTCTTAACGTTGCTAGCGACCCACTTTATACTTTTTCATATACGGGTGTAAATGGTGGCTCAGTAATCGTTGTTGCTGACGACCCAGGTCTTGCTAGTTCACAAAATGAACAAGATACTAGAATGATTGCGCGTTCTGCACACGTTCCCGTTTTAGAACCATCAGACAGCCAAGAAGCAAAAGAATTCGTTAAGTTTGCTTACTACATTAGCGAAAAATACGATACTCCTGTAATTTTGAGAACTACTACTAAACTTTCACACTCACAAAGCGTTGTTTCGCTTTGCGATAGAGTAGAAGTAGCCGATAAAGAATATGCAAGGGACGTTAGAAAATACGTTATGATGCCTGCGTCTGCAATAGGTAGACATCTAATTGTTGAAGAAAGAGATAATCTTTTAGCAAAAGACGGCGCTGAATTTCCTATAAACAAGGTTGAGATAGGCGACAAAAAAATAGGCTTTATTACTTCGGGTATTCCTTATCAATACGTTAAGGAAGCGTGCCCAAATGCAAGCGTATTAAAACTTGGTATTGTTAATCCACTTCCAAGAAAATTGATTGAAGATTTTATTGCTAGCGTTGATACGGTTTACGTTATTGAAGAATTAGAGCCTGTAATCGAAGAACAAATTAGAAGTTGGGGCTTAAGCGTTAAGGGAAAAGAACTCTTTACAAAACAAGGCGAATATAGTGCAAGTTTGATTAAAAAGGTTGTTTTAGGTGTTGAAACCAAAACGAGCGAAAAAGAAATCGTGCCAAATCGTCCACCGATTTTATGCCCAGGTTGCCCACACAGAAGTGTTTTCTCTGTTCTAAACAAGATGAAAATTCACGCGGCAGGCGATATCGGTTGTTATACCTTAGGGGCGGTTGCGCCACTTAGCGTTATTGACACTACCGTTTGTATGGGTGCAAGTATTTCTTCTCTACATGGCATTGAAAAGGCAAAAGGTAAAGAATTTATTAAAAATTGGGTTGCAGTTATCGGCGATTCGACTTTCTTACATACGGGTGTAAATTCACTTATCAATATGGTATATAATAAGTCTACGGCAACCGTAATTATTTTAGATAACAGAACTACGGGTATGACGGGACATCAAGAGCACGCTGCGACGGGTAAAACTCTTAAAGGTGAAGACACCTACGCTATCAACCTTAAAGATTTATGCACTGCAATAGGCGTTCCTAGGGTAGAAGTTGTTGATGCGTTTGACGTTAAACTTTTAGAAGAAACGATTAATAAATGTAAAGACGATGTTTTATCCGTAATTATTGCAAAAGCGCCATGTGCACTTCTTAAAGGACAAAAATTCCCATATATTTGCAAATGTGACACCGATAAATGTAAAAAATGCGGTATGTGTATGAAAATAGGTTGTCCTGCAATTACTAAAAACGAAGACGGAACTATTTTAATTAACCAAGCAATGTGTAATGGTTGTGGTTTATGTACTAACTATTGTAAATTTGGTGCGATTAGCAAGGTGGAAAAGTAATATGAAAGAAATGAACGTAATGATTGTTGGTGTTGGCGGACAAGGAACACTTTTAACAAGTAGAATTATTGGTAAAACTGCACTTAATTTTGGTTTAGACGTGAAAATGTCAGAAGTTCACGGTATGGCTCAACGTGGTGGTAGTGTTGTTACTTTCGTTAGATTTGGCGAAAAGGTTAATCAACCCGTTATTGATGAAGGCACGGCAGACGTTTTAATTGCTTTTGAAAAATTAGAAGCGCTACGTTATTCTCATTATGTTAAAAAAGATGGTGTTATTATCGTAAACGATTGCAGAATAGACCCAATGCCTGTTGTGACTGGTGCAAGCAAATACCCAGATAACGTTATTGAAAATCTAAAAGAAAAACATAACGTTGCAGTTGTTTTAGGGACTAAGATTGCAAACGATTTAGGCAACAATAAAGTTCTAAATTCGGTAGTTTTAGGTTTTTCTGCTAAAAAAATCGGCTTTTCTAAACAAGAATGGCTAGAAACCTTAAAAAGCATTGTTCCACCAAAAACCGTGGAATTAAACGAAAAGGCATTTTTATTAGGCTACGATTTCTAACTAAATTATTTATAATTTTTATAGATATAAGGAGCGATATATGATAACAAAACAATTATCTGTTTTTGTTGAGAATAGACAAGGGAGATTAGGTGAAGTTTTAGGCGTTTTAAAAGACAATGGAGTTAACGTTTTGTCTTTAAGTCTTGCTGACACTACTGAATTTGGCTTGTTAAGACTAATTGTAAACGACCCAGAACTAGGCAAAGAAAAACTTTCTTCACAAGGTTTTTCAACAATGCTTACAGACGTTTTAATTATTAAAATTCCACACGTTTCGGGCAGTTTGCAATCAATTTTAGATAATCTTTCTAAAAATGACGTTGCGATTGAGTATATGTACGGACTTTCTATCGATGGTGAAAGAGCATCGGTAGTACTTAAAGCATCGGATATGGCAAAGGCCGATAAACTATTGCTAGAATTTGGTGTTGAAACTATTAACTTTGATAACGTTTAACTATTATGATTATTGATTTTCACACACATTGTTTTCCTGAAAAAATTGCAAAATCAACTATTGAATCTCTTGAAAAAAAGAGTGATGGCAAGGCGTATACTGATGGAACGGCTTTGGGCTTGATTAAAGCGCTTGAAAGAGCAGGGGCAGATATAGCGATATCACTTCCCGTATTAACCAAGCCAACGCAATTTGATAGCGTTGCAAAATTTGCTATTTCTATAAACGAAGAATATGCTGATAAAGATAAAAAAATCATTTCTTTTGCAGGTATGCACCCTTTATGTGATGATATAAAGGGGAAGATGAAATTTCTAAAAGATAATGGCATTAAGGGTGTAAAAATTCACCCTGATTATCAAGGAACTTTTATTGATGACGATGGCTATTTAGAAATTCTAAAATGCGCAAAGGACCTTGATTTGATTGTTATAACTCACTCGGGAATTGATGATGGATATAAAGATTTGCCCGTTAAATGTCCGCCTGAACTTGTTAAAAAAGTTATCGAAAAAGTTAATCACAATAAGTTTGTTTTAGGGCATTATGGCGCGCATAAACAATGGCAAAAAGTGTTGGAATTACTTTGCGATTTTGATGTTTACTTTGATACGGCTTTCACCCTTCATGAAATAGAAGAAGACTTGTTTAAGAAAATACTTTTAAGGCACGGCGAAGATAAAATTTTATTTGCGACGGATTGTCCTTGGAGAGATATTAAAGATGATTTAGAAATTCTAAAATCGTATAATTTAGAAAAAGACACGCTAGACAAAATTTTATATAAAAATGCAAAAAAATTGTTGGAGATATAACTAATGAATATAAACGAAAAGGCTTATGCTCTTGGTAGTAAAAGGTCTATTATTAGAGAAATTTTTGAATATAGCAAAACGCGTGCACTAGAAATCGGGGCAGATAAAGTTTTTGATTTTAGTTTAGGTAATCCTAGCGTTTGCCCACCACGAGAAGTTAACGAAACGATTAAAGAACTTCTTGAAAACGAAAATCAAACCTTACTTCACGGCTACACGTCAGCACAAGGCGATTTGTCGGTTAGAAAGGCTATTGCAGAAGATTTAAATGCTAAATTTAACCCCTCTATAAACGAAAACCTTATATATATGACTTGTGGCGCAGCAGCATCACTTTCTATTTCTCTTAAAGCGTTGTTTAACGATGGCGATGAATGTGTAGTTTTTGCACCTTTCTTTACCGAATATCGTGTATTTATTAATAACGCTGGTGGCAATGTTGTTGTTTCTACTCCGCTAGAAGATACTTTCCAAGTTGATTTAGTTGATTTTGAAAGTAAAATAACCCAAAAAACCAAGGCAGTTATCGTTAATTCGCCAAATAACCCAAGTGGCGTTGTATATACCGAAGAAACGATTAAAAAACTAGCCGAAATTTTAGACAAAAAATCTAACGAATATGGCCACGTTATATATTTAATTTCTGATGAGCCTTATAGAGAACTAGTTTACGATAACGTTAAAGTTCCATTTGTTATGAACTATTATAAAAATAGTATCGTTTGTTATTCATTCTCTAAATCTTTATCACTTCCGGGCGAAAGAATAGGCTATATTGCAGTAAATCCAAAACTTGAAAACGCCAAAGAAGTATATCTTGCAGTATGTGGTGCGGGTAGGTCGCTTGGATACGTTTGCGCACCAAGTTTATTCCAACAAGTTGTTAAAAAATGTTTAAATGCAAAAGTTAACGTAGAGGCGTATAAGAAAAATAGAGATTTACTTTATAATTCGCTTGTTTCTTATGGTTTTAGCGTTGTTAAACCGGATGGAGCGTTTTATTTGTTTGTAAAAGCGCCATGCAATACACAAGAATTCTTTGAAATGGCAAAATCACTAGAAATTTTAGTAGTGCCTTGTGGGGATTTTGGTATTGATAATTACGTTAGAATTGCATACTGCGTTGATTATGATAGAATAAAAAATAGTTTACCATATTTTGAAAAACTTGCTAAAATTTATAACTTAAAATAAAAAAAGTGATGCAATTAGCATCACTTTTTAATTTTTTCTTAAATTATTTTGTAGTTAATTCAAACAAATTCTTTTTATAGTTTTCCATTGATTGAATTATTATTTCTATTGCTTTTTCTCTGCCAGCAACAACGTCTACACTAGTTTCTTTTTCTTCTAGTTGTTTGTAAACCGTGAAAAAGTGTTTCATTTCATCGAAAACGTGTTTTGGTAAGTCGTCAATGCTTTGATATGTATTATAGTTAGGGTCTGCAAACGGAATAGCAATAATTTTTTCATCTAATGCGCCGTTATCGTTCATAATTATAACACCGATAGGGTAGCAATTTACTAGACTCATAGGAATTAAACTTTCCGAACATAAAATTAAAACGTCTAACGGGTCGTTATCAGAAGCAAGCGTGTGAGGAATAAAACCGTAGTTTGCAGGGTAATGGGTAGAAGTATATAAAATACGGTCTAAACGAAGAAGACCTGTATTCTTATCCATTTCGTATTTTTGCTTAGAACCTTTACTGATTTCTACTACTGCAAAAAAATTGTTTGGTTTTATTCTATTGTTTTCAATATCGTGCCAAATATTCATTAAATAACCTCAAAGTTTTTTTATAATAATATCATAAAATATAAAAATTTACAAGTAAATTATAAGCGATATTAAATTTATAATTGATTTTTACGGCGTACTTTGTTATAATAATTAGGTGAGTAAACTATTTTACACTTTTTTTGACGCTGATAAAATTTCAGGCGTTAAAGTTAATAACGAAAAAAGGCAAAACTATATAAATTCTATTAAAAATGCCAAAAGGCGTGCACAAAGTATCGCTGTATGGAAACTTTTAGAATACGCCGTATATAAAACTTTTAGTAAAAATTTCGATTACGCTGAGAATAATGGTGTTTGGGCTGAAACAACTAATAGTTTTAACTTTTCACTTTCGCATAGTGAGGGTTTGGCGGTGGTTTTAATTAGCGAAAATAGTAATGTTGGCGTTGATTGTGAACTTGTTTCGGCTAAACTTTTAAGATTAGAGAAGATTTTTATTAAAAATGATAAAAAGTTTACTAACGAGTACGATAAACTTAAATTTTTAACAAAATGTTGGGTGAAAAAAGAGAGCGTGTTTAAGGCGGGTAAAGAACTCAATGGACAATATAGGTTCTTAAAACGCTTTAATCAAGAATATTGTCTTTACGCTAATTCTAATAACCCGACTAAATTTATAAAAGTTGATTTTGATAAAATAATTAAGGAGACGATATGAGCGAAAATTGTACACACGATTGTTCTACTTGTAGTTCAAATTGTTCTAGTAGAAAAACTGAAAATAGTTTTTTAGTTAAACAAAACGAATTTTCAAACGTGAAAAAAATTATAGGTGTTGTTAGTGGTAAAGGTGGAGTTGGAAAATCTTTTGTGACTTCTTGTCTTTCTGTTCTTTTTAATCAAAGAGGGCACAAAACGGCCATAATCGATGCTGATATTACGGGACCATCTATTCCAAAAATATTCGGTCTTAACGAAAAGGCAACTTCACCCGACGGAAAGCATTTACTTCCTATTGAAAGTAGGACAGGCATTAAAACGATGTCAATTAACTATCTTTTAGAAAACGAAGATGACCCTGTTGTTTGGCGTGGGCCTGTTATTGCGGGAACAGTTAAACAATTTTATACTGACGTTATGTGGGGCGACGTGGATTATATGTTCGTTGATATGCCACCGGGAACGGGTGACGTGCCACTTACCGTGTTTCAATCATTGCCACTTTCTGGCATAGTAATTGTCACTTCGCCACAAGAACTTGTTTCTATGATTGTTAGAAAGGCTGTAAAAATGGCTAATATGATGGATATTCCTGTATTCGCAATTGTAGAGAATATGTCTTATTTTGAGTGTCCTGATTGTAAAAAACAATACAAGATTTTTGGAAACAGCAATATTGAAGACGTTGCTAATAAATACGCAATCGATACAGTTTGCAAAGTTCCAATAAATCCTGAAAACGCTAAACTTTGCGATAGTGGATTTATTGAAAGTGTAAACGCATCGGTATTTGAGCCTATATACGAAAAAGTTATCGCTAAAAAGTAGTATGGAACTTAAAAAAAAGAGAATTAACTATTTTATAAGCGCGCTATTGTTAACGCTATTTTGCATTGGACTAGGCTTTTTAGATAAGGTTTTAGTCGCTGATGGATATTTATCGATTGCGGTAAAATTTTTACTTGTAATTTTTTTCGTGTTATATTTAACAAGTAAAAAAGAGCGATTTTTTGGCAAAATTAAAGCAAAATATATTATTTTTATTGTTTTGCCGTTTGTTTTTTCGTTCTTATTAGCCTATTCAAAAACAGACGTTTTATCGAATAGATATATTTTTATTAAAAATTTAATATTTCTTTTGGTTTCTATCTTACTAGAAGAATTGTTTTTTAGGTCCTTCGTTGTTAAGATTTTTGATGAAGATGGGGTTGTTTCTTTATCAAACGTAATATTTAGCGTTATAGTGTTTACAATATGCAACACGCCAGTCTTATTTTTTGCAGAAATTAAGGCTTCTATTTTTGAAATTATTATGGCGTTTACGTTTGACGTGTTTATTTTTGGACTTTATCTGTCAAGCAAGAACTTGTTTTTATGTATTATTTCAAGTTTTGTTTCTAAGGCAACCTTTTTGTATTTTAGTTCATTTTCAATTTCACAAATATATTTTGGTGAAACTCTTATTTACGTTATTTTTGCATTAGTAAACTTGTTTTACCTTTTAATCGGTAGCATTTTTATCATGCGCAATACGGTAAGAAAATAATTTATGGTGAATTTATGTTAGAGAATAAGTTTAAGGAAATTTTTGGATATAACCCTGATAACGTTTTTTCAGCGTCTGGGCGCGTTAATTTGATAGGCGAACACGTTGATTATTGCGGGGGTATGGTATTGCCCGCATCACTTTCGCTTAAATGTCGTGTTGCAGTAAGGAAAAATGGCACTAATTTTATGCGCATTGCCGCTACTACTATTGATTTAAGGGCTGAAATTGACCTTGATAAGACCGAAGATTATAAGGAGTTGGCTTGGGGTAGTTATCAAGCAGGCGTGGCACACGAACTTAAAAAAGCCGGCTACAACCTAGTTGGTTGCGACATTTTATATGATTGTACTGTTCCATTCGGTAGTGGTTTATCATCTTCTGCGGCTATTGAAGTCGCCACGGCGTTCACTCTTGCTAAACTAGGTGGAAATAAAATAGACAAGGTAGAACTTGCAGTTATTTCGCAAAGAGCAGAGAATAATTATTGCAACGTTAATTGTGGTATAATGGACCAATTTGCATCGGCTAATGGTAAAAAAGACCACGCTTTACTACTAAATTGCGCAACGCTAGAATATAAACACGTTCCACTAGACCTTAAAAACTACGTTTTAGTTTTAGTAAACTGCAATAAGCCACACAATTTAAGAGAAAGCAAGTATAATGAGCGTAGGTCGGAAGTTGATGAAGCGCTTAAATTAATTAATCAAAATACAAAAGCCAACAATCTTGCCGATGTTTCTAGTGAAGTTCTAAATCAGTATCGTGACCTTTTAGGCGAACTTTTATATCGTAGAGCAAACCACGTTGTTAGTGAGTGTGAAAGGGTTAGGGACAGCGTTATAGCGCTAAATAGAGGCGATTTATTAGAGTTTGGTAGACTTGTGAAACTTTCGCATTTATCACTTAAAGATAATTACGAAGTGACAGGCAAAGAACTTGACGCGTTATTTTTCTCCGCGATAAAACAAAAAGGCTGTATCGGTGCTAGAATGACGGGTGCTGGGTTTGGTGGCTGTACTGTTAACCTTGTAGATAAAGCGTGCGTTAATGATTTTATAGAAAACGTTAAGAAAGATTATACACTAGAAATTGGGTACGAGCCTTCGTTCTACGTTGCTGAAATTTCGGATGGTATAATTGAAGAATAAAAACAAAAAGAACCTTTGTTAAGGTTCTTTATTTTTTTGCTTTTGGTGAGTGTCCGAAATAATTTTTGTAGGCTTTTGAGAAGTTAAAGGGGTCGGTGTATCCAACTATGCAAGCAGTATCTACAACCGTGTAGCCTTTTTCTAAAAATGATTTTGCCTTGTTCATACGAATTTTTGTCACGTATTCTTTTATGCCAGAGCCCGTATTTTTTTTGAAAATTCTATATAAATACGTTCTTTCATAGCCAAAAATCTTTGATAGGCGATTAAGCGATAGGTCGTCCATATAATTAAACTTTATATATTGTTTAATTTTTGCAATAGTGTCTGTGGAAGAAAAACTTTCGTTAGATACTAGTAGCATTACTTTATATATAATGCTTTTAAATGCTAGTGGGTTAGTCGTGTTATTTTCAACTAGGTTTTTTATTTCTAAAATTTCGTTTTTATCTATTTGCATTGTAGAAACGTTTTCATTGAAAATTTTTGCCTCTTTTCCAGAAAAAGCAATCCAAACGTATTCCCAAGGGTCATCTTTATCAGCGATATAGGTGGTAATTTCTTCGGGTTTGATAACGAAAAATTCGCCAGTTTTTACCGTGTGGTTGCCAAGTGCGTTAGTAAAATAACCTTTTCCACTAATACAAAAGTGCACCAAATAACAATCTCTTACTGCGGGGCCAAATGCGTGTGATTTTTCACACTTATGGTAGCCACAAAATTCTATTTTAAGGTCTTGTGAATTAAAATCAGGTATTAAATACTGAATAAATGTGATATTGTCTTTCATATAACAACATTTTAACATATTTTCACTACAAAATGCAATATACTAAACAACTTTTTTATGTTAAAATATAAAAAAATATTAAAGGAGATTTTTTATGAAAATTACTTTTGTAGGTGCTGGTAGCACGGTTTTCGCTAAAAACGTTTTAGGTGACGTGTTATTAACCCCAGCGCTAAACCAAAACCTAGAAATCGCGCTATACGATATAGACGATACACGTTTAGAAGAATCTTTTATCGTTATTGATAAAATAAATCGCAAATACAACGAAGGTAAGGCTAAAATTTATAAATATTTAGGCGCTCAAAACAGAAAAGAAGCTTTAAAAGATGCTAAATTCGTTGTAAACGCTATTCAAGTTGGTGGATATGAACCTTGTACGGTTATCGACTTTGATATTCCTAAAAAATATGGTCTTAAACAAACTATCGGTGATACGTTAGGTGTTGGCGGTATTTTTAGGGGACTTCGTACTATTAAAGTTATGAAAGAAATTGCTGACGATATGGAAGAAGTTTGTCCTAACGCGTTATTCTTAAACTACACTAACCCAATGGCAATAATTACCGGTTTTATGCAAAGATATACAAAAGTAAATACCATAGGTTTGTGTCATAGCGTTCAAGTGTGTGTTAAATCATTATTAGAAACTCTTGGAAGACAAGATATAAAGGTTGGTAGCGAATTTATTGCTGGTATCAACCACATGGCTTGGCTTTTAGAAGTTAAAGATGAAAACGGAAACGATTTATATCCTGAGATTAAGAAACTTGCTAAGGAAAAGAACAAAGAAAAACATGATAATATGGTAAGGCTTGATTACATTGATAAATTTGGCTATTATTGTACTGAAAGTTCAGAACACAATGCTGAATATAACGCTTTTTATATTAAATCAAAATATCCAGAACTTATCGAAAAATTCAATATTCCAATCGATGAATATTTACGTCGTTGCGTAAACCAAATTAACGACTGGAAAACACAAAGAGAAGAACTTGTTGGTGGTAGCGATATCAATCATGTTCGTTCTCACGAATATGCATCATATATTATGGAAGCGATTGTCACCGATAAGCCTTACAAAATTGGTGGAAACGTTATCAACTTTGGTTTAATAGAAAATTTACCATTAGATGCTTGTGTAGAAGTTCCTTGTCTAGTTGATGGAAAGGGTATACACCCAACAAGAGTTGGTAGATTACCTGTTCAATGTGCTGCTATGAATATGACCAACATTAACCCACAACTTCTAACTATTGAAGCCGCAGTTACGGGTAAGAGAGAACATATTTATCATGCTGTAATGTTAGACCCACATACATCTTCTGAGTTATCAGTTGATGAAATTATTAGTATGTGTGATGAACTTATAGAAGCGCATAAAAATGCAGGATTTCCTGTTCTATAATTAAGTAAAATAAATAAAAAAACGCTTTGCTTTCTAGCAAGGCGTTTTTTATGTTAGTCATAAATAAACATAAAAACATTAGTAATTTACTAACGATTTTAATATGGGTGATGGGGGACAAAATAAAAAAATCGCTAGTATTAAAACTAAGGGACTCTACAAAATAAAAAAATCGCTAGTTTAAAACTAACGATTTGGTGGGCAGGGGTGGATTCGAACCACCGAAGTCGCTGACGACAGATTTACAGTCTGTTCCCTTTGGCCACTCGGGAACCTGCCCATATTTGATATTAAATTGTGGAGCTGGTGACTGGAATCGAACCCGCAACCTGCTGATTACAAATCAGCTGCTCTGCCAGTTGAGCTACACCAGCAAAGTGTTTAATTAAAACTTGGTGCCTCGGGGCGGAATCGAACCACCGACACAGGGATTTTCAGTCCCTTGCTCTACCGACTGAGCTACCGAGGCAAACAAGTAAATTTTTTGAAAAATGCTTGCGATTAACAAGCATTTTTCATTTGGCGACCCGAAGGGGGCTCGAACCCCTGACCTCCAGCGTGACAGGCTGGCGTACTAACCAACTGTACTACCGGGCCGTATTATTTAATTTTATGGTGGGCCTTCACGGACTCGAACCGCGGACCAATCGGTTATGAGCCGACCGCTCTAACCTACTGAGCTAAAGGCCCTAATTGTCTAGTGAAACATTTTTGGTCGGGGTGAAGAGACTCGAACTCCCGACCCCATGGTCCCAAACCACGTGCGCTACCAACTGCGCTACACCCCGTTCGCTCACTGACGCTTTAATATACTATAACAAAATAAAAAAAATGTCAAGGAAAATTTAACGATTTTTTGAAAAATTTTTTAATTATTTTTTTGATGGCTTTTTTAGGTTGTTTTGACAAAATTTTTTAGTATTCTACTACTATTAACAAAATTTTCTTTTTTATTAAATGTTATACTTTTGCTAAGTTTAGGAGTGAAGTATGGAAATTAAATACAAAAAGAATAACAACGTTTTAACGTTTTATATTTATGGTGAACTTGATGAATGTTCTTCGTCAAAAGCAAAAGATATGCTTGATATGGTAATTTGTCAAAACGCCTTGGTTAAAGATTGTGTGTTTAATCTATCCGGTTTATCTTTTATGGATAGCACGGGGATAGGGCTTTTGATAGGTCGATATAAAAAACTTAAAAAACTAGGCGTTAATTCGTACATATCAGGTGCTAACTTTTCTTCGGAGAAGATTTTAGAACTTTCTGGACTATATAGTATCATGCCAAAATGTTAAGGGGTTAATATGGAAGAAAATAAGGTTATTATAAATTTTTTATCATTATCAGAAAATGAAGCACTTGCTAGAAACGTTGCCGTGTTTTACGCGCTTAAATTTAATCCAAGCGTATCGATTGTGTCGGATATAAAAACTGCTGTTAGCGAAGCGGTGACTAATTCAATAGTGCACGGCTATCCCGATAAAACTGGCAATATAACAATGGAATGTTATGTTGAAAACAATTCTTTACATATAAACGTTTTAGACGATGGAGTTGGGATAAACGACGTTAAAACAGCAATAGAGCCATTTTTTACAACACGTGAAATAGACGAACATTCTGGTATGGGTTTTACAATTATGAAAAGTTTTATGGATAGTGTAGACGTTGTTTCTAAACCAAATCAAGGCGTTAAGGTTTATATGACTAAAAAATTAAAGGCTGAATAGAAAATGTTAAATTATGATGAAACGCTTAAATATTTATTAGACGCAAAAAACGGAGATGAAAAGGCTAAACAAATTATATTTGAACATAATTCACCATTACTTAAAAGTATTATAAAAAAATTTAAAAATAAGGGCGTAGAATACGATGATTTATACCAAATAGCGTGTATAGGGTTAGTAAAGGCAATTAAAAACTTTGATTTAAAGTTTAACGTAAGATTTTCCACCTATTGTGTTCCTATGGTTATAGGCGAAATTAAAAGGTATATAAGAGATAATGGTGCAATTAAGGTTTCTAGGCCACTTAAAATACTAGCAAACAAAATAAACAGGTTTATCGATGAATACACGTCTTTTAACGACGAGTCGCCTAATATTAGCGTTATTGCAAAGCATTTTGATATAACAGACGAAGAAGTTGTTATGGCGCTAGATAGCGCAAAAATGCCACTTTATATATTCAATAAATATGACGATGAAGATGACGGGCTTGAACTAATAGATAAAATTCCGGCGTGTGATGATGAAGACAAGATGATAAATAAAATCCACTTATCAAGTATTATAGATGCGCTTACGGATAAAGAACGAAAGATTATAACGCTACGATATTTTAGAGATAAAACACAAAGCGAAATTGCGGGCGAACTTGGAGTGTCGCAAGTGCAAGTTTCTAGGCTAGAAACCAAAATCTTGCTCAAAATCAAAGAAAATTATTAACGACAATTATTTGTCGTTTTTTTATTTTGTGAATATTTTTTTTATTTACTATCAAAATAAAAGTATGAGAAAGGATATTGAAGTCGAAACGTTTAAATCTAGTGACGTTAAAGAAACTTTTTATAAAATAAAACCTAGTAGGTGCAAAAATGAAAACAAGTAAAGATTATATAAACGATAATTATCTTAACTACGTTAAATCTATTTCGCCAAAAACTAACGAAAAAAGGTCTTTGTTTAGGGCGTTTTTAGTGGGTGGGATTATATGTTCAATAGGGCAAACAATTAGAATACTGTTTGAACAATTTTTAGGTCTTTCCGGCGATGAACTAGCAGGTTTTGTTTCTTGTGTTATGATTTTTCTAGGTGCTTTTTTAACGGGACTTGGCGTTTATGATAGAATAGGTAAATTCGCTGGTGGTGGTTCTATTGTGCCGATTACGGGTTTTGCGAACTCCGTTGTATCGCCTTCGATTGAATTTAAAACCGAAGGGTATGTTTACGGCGTTGCATCTAAAATGTTCGTAATTGCTGGGCCGATTATAGTTTTTGGCATTGCATCTAGCGTGCTTGTTGGTCTTATATATTTTGCTTATTATGCAATTTTTTAAGTTAAACTTTATTTTAAGGAAATTATTATGAATAAGACATTTTTTCTAAAAAATTCACCTAGAATTATAGGTGCATCGTCGATTTGTGGCCCAAAAGAGAGTGCTGGGTTTATAGGAAAATACGTTAAAACAAAATTATCTAACGATACTTATGGTGAAGATTCTTTTGAAAAAGCAGAAAGTAGAATGCTTTTTACGGTGGTTAAAAACGCAATTATTGATAGCAATCTTGAACAAAACGATATAAACGCAACGTTATCGGGTGATTTACTTAATCAAATTATAGCATCTACGTTTGCCGCGCGCAATTTTGATATTTCGTATTTAGGTTTATATAATGCGTGCGCTACGTTTGCAGAAGCCTTGCTTATTGGTAGCGTTATGGTTGATGGTGGATACCTTAATAACGTAGTTTGTGCTACAAGTAGCCATTTCTCTTCTGCTGAAAGGCAATATAGATATCCGCTTGAACTAGGTTCTACAAGACCACCACAAGCACAATGGACTGTTACGGGGGCTGGGGCTTGTGTTTTATCTAGTAAAGGCGAAGGGCCTAAAATTACTTGTTGCACGATGGGTAAAATAGTAGATTATGGTGTGACGGATGCAAATAATATGGGTGCGGCAATGGCGCCCGCTTGTGCAAATACCTTGCTTAATCATTTTAAAGAAAGTGGATATGAACCAAACGATTATGATTTAATTATAACGGGCGACCTTGGTACACTAGGAACTAGAATACTGAAAGATTTATTGTTTGAAAAAGGTTATGATATAGAAAAACAACACGTTGATTGTGGCGAACTCGTATATAATCTTTGCGAAACTGAATATCAAGGTGGAAGTGGCGCAGGGTGTAGTTCTTTGGTGTTTTGTTCTTACATTTTAAACGAATTAAAAGCGAAAAGATTAAACAAAATTTTATTGGTGGCAACGGGTGCGCTTTTGTCTTCTGTTTCATCACAACAAGGCGAAAGTATACCGGGGATTGCACACGCAATAAGGGTGGAAAATTAGTATTATGTTTATATATTATTTATGGCTTTACGTTAAAGTTTTTTGTGTGGGTGGAATAATCTGTTTATCCGCACAATTACTGATAAATTTCACTAAGATTACGTCTGGTAGAATACTAGTTTTATTTCTACTTTTGGGCGTGTTTTTTGAAACTATTGGACTATATGAATATTTAGTTCAATTCGCGCAATCTGGTGCAACGGTTCCTATATCAGGTTTTGGATATTTGCTTGCTAAGGGCGCAAAAGAAGGTGCGAAAATCAGTCTTTTTAAGGCGATTACAGGCGGTATTACTTCGGCTGGTATTGGTATTACTTCTGCAATAGTTTTCGGGTATTTATTTTCACTTATTTTTAGGTCTAGGTCTAAAAAGAACTAAAAGAAAATATACTCTAATATGATAGAGTGCACAAACGATTTTTTACTTAGAAAAAATAAAATAAAAAGAAAACGTAATAAAAGAGCGAAAAGAATTGTTGTTTTCGTCTTGATTTTTACGTTTTTATTTTTTTATCAAAGAGTTTTCGTTTCTAAAACGATTTATAATACTTGTTATGATTATCTTTCATCTAGTTCAGTGGAAAATATAAATAACGCTGTGCTTAATAGTCTAGAAAATAACCTTGAATATGAAAATTTAATAAATATAGAACGAAACAATCAAGGCGATATAACGCTTATCGTTGCAAATAATTATAAGATTAACTATTTATCTAGAAAAATTACCGAATTTTCTAAACTTGAAATACAAAACACGATAAATACGGGCGTTCCTATCCCGATTTTTGCTTTTTTTGGGGTTGGGTATTTATCAGGTATTGGCAAAAACGTTTACCTTAAAACTATTGATATAGTTAGCGTTAATTGTGATTTTGAAAGTAGTTTTGAGTCTAGTGGAATAAATCAAACTTTGCATTCAATTTACGCCGTTATAAAATGTGAATTAGGTGTAGAAATTCCGCTTAATAACAAAAAAATTCATACTGAAAGCAAGGTATTACTATGCGAAAGCATAATTGTTGGCAAAGTTCCCGATTATTACTTTGATAAAAAATTAGTTTAGTTTACATTGACAATTTTACTTCTAATGTATTATAATATAAAAAAATTAGGAGTTTACTATGAATAAATTTGGTATGTTTATCCATTGGGGGATATATTCTCTAACGGGATTACACGAACAAGCGATTGCTAGATACAATATTCCACACAACGAGTATGATGAATTAGTTAATAAATTCAACCCTACTGAATACGACCCAGAAGAATGGGTATTGCTTGCTAAAAATGCGGGTATGGAATATATTTGTTTTACTGCAAAACACCACGACGGTTTTTGTATGTGGGATACAAAATATACCGATTACAACGTTATGAACACTCCTTATGGGAAAGACGTTTTAAAAATGCTAGCAAAAGCGTGTGAAAAGCACAATATGCTACTTTCAATTTATTATTCTAACCCCGATTGGCACCATGAAAACGGGTATAATTATCACTCAACGCATCAATGGAAATCGCGCACGCCTGAAAAGGGTGATACTAAAAAGTATCGCGAATATATAAAAAATCAAATTACCGAACTTCTAACGAATTATGGTAAGATTTACACACTATTTTGGGATATTCCACCACGCTACATTGATAAGTCTATTAACGAGTTAGCCCGTTCGTTGCAACCTGATATTTTAATAAACGACCGTGGTTGGGATAGTGGCGATTTTTCTACGCCTGAAAGAACTGTGCCAGATGGTATGAGATTTGAAAGAATGACAGAAGCGTGTCAATCAGTTGGCGAACAAGCGTGGGGTTATAGAATTGATGAAGATTACTATTCCTTAAAATATCTTTTATCTAGCATAGATAAAGTTATGGCAATGGGTGGTAGTTATTTGCTTAACGTTGGACCTATGCCAAACGGCAAAATTCCACAAAAATCAATCGAAGTTATCAATAAAATAGGCGATTGGTATAATCGTATGAACGGCGTGCTAGAAAATCACGAGCCATTAGACGTTGTTTTACAAATTGCAAAAGACGTTCCTTATATTGCTAACACCAAAAACGGCAAAACTTACGTGCATTTATATAACGGACATTATTCTTCGGCGCTTACCATTACTTATGGGCCTTGTTTCTTGCCTAAAAAAGCAGTTCTTCTTAATGATGGCAGAGAACTTCGCGTTAGAAAAGATTTGTTGCCTGGCTGGGGCGGATATAACGGGGAAGCACCTGGTCCATATATCTCAATAGCAGATATTCCTTGCGATAAATTCGAGGGTGAACCTTTGGTTATTGAAATTGAGTGGTAAAACTACTTAGTTTTAACTATTTTGCCAAATTTCGTTGACATAATTCGCGTTTTATTTTATAATAAATAAAACGATGATAAAGAAAGATACGGCATCGTGTAATTTTTTAGAGAGAAAACCCTTGGCTGAAAGGTTTTTATTTTGCTAGTCGTATATTCACTTTGGAGTGGGCTTTTGAATTTAGTAGATTGCTCCGTGTGGTTCGCGTTAAGAACTTTAAGGCTGAAAGTTATTTTCAGTGAATTAGGTTGGTACCGCGTTTTAACGCCCTATTTTAGGGCGTTATTTATTTTTTTGGAGGTTTTATGAACGAAAAATTTGATTTAATTATGCAAAATGCTAAAAATGAACTTTCAAACGTTCAATCGGTTAGAGAACTTGCTGAACTAAAAGCAAAGTTTTTGGGTAAAAGTGGCGACATAACTTCGCTACTTAAAAATATGAAAGATATTCCTGCCGAAGAACGTTCGGAATATGGTAAAAAAGTAAACGACCTTAAAAATCTCGTTTTAGAATTATTTACCGAAAAAGAAGCATTTTTAAAGGAAAAAGAACTAAACGATAGGCTAAATAGCGAAAAAATTGACGTTACGTTGCCGGGTAAAAGCGTTTCGATGGGCAACTTACACCCACTTAACATCGTTAGAAATAAGATTTTAGACGCGTTTTTAGGTATGGGCTTTGAAATTTTTGAAGGACCTGAAATTGATAGCGACTATTATTGTTTCCAAGCACTAAACATTCCAAAAGACCACCCTGCAAGAGATATGCAAGATACCTTTTACGTAACTGAAAACGTTTTATTGCGCCCACATACTTCTCCCGGTCAAGTTAGAACGATGGAAAAAAAGGCTCCGCCTATTAAAATTTTAAGCCCAGGTAGAGTTTATAGGGCAGACGACGACGCTTCACACTCGCCTATGTTCCATCAAATCGAAGGTTTGGTTGTTGATAAAGGCGTTTCGCTTTGCGATTTAAAGGGACTTTTAGATGAATTTGTTAGAGTTATATTTGACGATGACACTAAAACTAGATTTAGACCATCTTTCTTCCCATTTACAGAGCCTAGCGTAGAAGTTGACGTGACTTGTTGTAAGTGTCACGGCAAAGGTTGTAGTTTGTGTAAAGGTACGGGCTGGATTGAAATTCTTGGCGCGGGCGTTGTTAACAAAAAAGTTTTAGAAATGAGCGGTATTGATTCTAACGTATATTCAGGGCTTGCTTTTGGTCTTGGTATTGAAAGGATTACTATGATAAAATACGGTATTTCTGACATTAGAACACTTTTTGAAAACAATACTAAATTTTTAAAACAATTCAATAGGAGATAATAAATATGAAATTACCTATTTCTTGGCTACGTGAATACGTTGATATAGATTGTTCGATTGAAGAATTAGAGGCTAAACTTTTTTCTTGCGGATTTGAAGTGGAAGAAGTTATTAAAGTTGGCGAAAAAATCGACAAAATTGTCACTTGTAAAATTTTAGAAATCGAAAAACACCCTAACGCCGATAAACTTTCAGTTTGTAAGGTTGATGCTGGTAAATATGGCGTTCTTCAAATTATTACTGCTGCTAAAAACGTTTTTGTTGGTGCAGTCGTACCCGTTGCTATCGATGGCGCAACTCTTGCTAGTGGTGATAGAATTTTTAACGGAGAACTTCGTGGTTTACCATCATACGGTATGTTTTGTAGTGGCGAAGAACTTGCTATTACAGATGATTGGTATAAAGGCGCATCGGTTAACGGAATACTTATTTTAGATGAAAACTTCCCACTTGGCGAAAGTGTTAAAGAGCTTTTAGATATTGGCGACGTTATTTTTGACATTAACGTTACTGCAAATCGCCCTGATTGTAATTCAATTCTAAATTTAGCAAGAGAAGTTGCTGCCGTTTTAGATAAACCCCTAAAAATGCCAGACCTATCTTATAACGTTGATAAATCAATTAGCACGATAAACACCGTTAAGGTAGAGAACAAACAATTTGATTTATGTCAAAGATATATTTCGCACCTTGTTAAAGATATTAAAATCGAAGAATCTCCACTATGGCTTAAAAGAAGATTATTTAGTATGGGTATTCGTTCTATAAATAATATCGTTGATATTACGAACTATGTATTACTTGAAATCGGTCAACCGATGCACGCTTTTGATTTAGACCACATAGAAGGTAATACCATTATCGTTAGAAAGGCCGAAAATGGCGAAAAAATCGTTACGCTAGACGAAAAAGAGTTTACTTTAAGTGAAAATAACCTTTTAATTGCTGATAGTGTTAAAGGCGTTGCGCTTGCTGGCGTTATGGGTGGGCTTAATAGTGAAATAAAAGAAACTACAAAGGACGTATTGTTTGAATCGGCAAGATTTTCACGCGATAATATAAGAAAAACTTCTAGGGCAATCGGTCAAAGAAGCGATTCTTCTTCTAGATTTGAAAAAGGCGTTGACTACTTGTCGGTTGAACTTGGTATGAAACGTGCACTTAATTTAATCGATAAACTTGACTGTGGTAAAATCGCGTGTGATGAATACGATTTAGTTGACGTTGTATTAAAAGAAAAAGTTATTAAAACCACGCTTTCAAAGGTAAATGGGGTTCTTGGTATTGACGTTCCTAGCGAAGTTGTTGACAAAATTTTAACAGGGCTTGGCTTTAACGTTAAAATTGATGGGGATAATTTAGAAGTAGTTGTTCCACTGTTTAGAGAAGATATGGAAGATTACCCTGATATTGCCGAAGAAATTATTAGAGAATACGGCTACTCACATATCACGCCAACTCTTTTGAAAACTTCTAGCATAACTAATGGGGGTAGAAACGAAATTCAAACTAAAACCGAAAGGCTAAAAGATTTAGTTTGTTCGATGGGCTTTAACGAAATTATTACTTATTCTTTCGTTCCAGAAAAAGATATAAAACAATTTAGTCTAGAAAACTATGGCGATTTTGTTAAAATCTTAAACCCATTGTCGGAAGACGTTGCAATTATGCGTGTTTCATTAATTCCATCTATTGTTAGAACGGTGTTATATAACCTAAATAGAAAAAACAATGATGGTAGATTATTTGAACTTGCTAAAACGTATAACGCTGTCTCTGGCTCAGAACTTCCTAAGGAAAGCACTAGATTATCTCTTGCAGTATTTGGCAAAGATGAAGATTTCTACGCCTTAAAAGGTGTTATAGAACAAATTTTATGCGTATTCTGTGCGGGTAAAGACGTTAGTTATCAAGTTTCTAGTAGGAAATTTATGCACCCAACTAGGTCGGCAGATGTTATCGTTTGTGGCAAAGAAATCGGCGTTCTTGGTCAACTTCATCCAAGTTTATCTAGCGAACTTGGTATTGATAAACCTGTTTATATCGCTGAAATATCTTTTGACGAACTTGTTAACGCGTTTAACGATAAAGTTGTATATTCTCAAATTTCTAAATTCCCAAATATCGAAAGAGACCTTGCTGTGATAGTTGATGAAAACACGCTTTATAGCGAAGTTGTTTCGGTTATTAAAGCAAATGGTGGGGAATTCCTTAAAGAAGTTTCACTATTCGATATTTACCAAGGCGACCAAGTTGCTACGGGTAAAAAGAGTATGGCTTTTAACTTGATTTTCGTTTCTAACGAAAGAACGCTTGGCGTTGAAGAAATCGACCTTGCAATTAAGAATATTTTAGATGAATTATATAATAAACTAGGTGCAGTTTTAAGATAGTATGATAAGCAGTAAAACGTTAAAATCAATTGAATATGATAAAATTTTAGCGATATTATCTAGTAGCGCAGTTTTAGAGCGTACTAAAAATGAGATTTTAGCGTTTTTACCACGTACTAGCATTGCCGACTGTAAGGCTATGCTTGATAGAACGGAAGAGGCCCATAGACTTTTATATGATTTTAATCTATCAAAAATTTATTACGCTACCGAAATTGAAGATGAATTAAATAGGGTTGACAAGGGTGGTGTTCTTAATTTTGGCGAACTATTAAGGGTTAGCGAAAATCTAAAAAGTGCTAGGATAATTAAAACTTCTTTTGAATCGGTTAACGATGGCTCTTTTCCGCTTTTAGAAAGTGTTTTTTTAGACATTTTTGCATTTATTGATTTAGAAAAAGAAATTACTTCTAAAATTTTGTCCGAGGATAAGATAAGTGATAACGCTTCGGATAAACTTTATGAAATTAGGCGTGATATTCGTGATATAAACGCTAAAATCAGGGCGCAACTTGCATCTTATATGCGTGGGAACTCTAATAAATTCTTGCAAGATTCTGTTGTTACGGTAAGGCAAGATAGATACGTTATTCCTGTTAAAAGTGAGTATAGAAGCCAAATTAAAGGCTTTATTCACGACCAATCATCATCAGGTTCTACCGTATTTATTGAGCCTGAAATGGTTATGGAACTTAATAACGAACTAAAAAAGGCTTATCTTGATGAAAAAGAAGAAATTTTTAGAATTTTAAGTGAATTATCACTTAAAGTTTCGTATGTTTCTAATGCTTTAAGAAACAATTATAACAACCTTGTTTATCTTGATGGATATTTTGCTAGGGCAGAATTTGCTTTTAAGAATAAATGTATTAAGCCTGAAATAAACGATAAAGGTATTATTGACGTTATAGATGCTAGGCACCTTTTAATCAATAAAGAAAAAGTTGTTCCAATTACTTTTAACCTTGGAAAAGATTATAATTTCTTGCTAATAACCGGCCCTAACACGGGCGGTAAAACCGTCACGCTTAAATTGTGTGGGCTACTTTCGTTAATGGCGATGAGCGGTATGTTTGTTCCTGCAAAAGTGGCAAATATTTCGGTTTTTGATGGAATTTACTGCGATATAGGAGATGAACAAAGTATTGAAGAAAGTTTATCAACCTTTTCTTCGCATATTTCTAACCTTATAAATATCGTTAACTCAATTAGTGGAAATAGTTTAGTATTGCTTGATGAAATCGGTGCAGGTACTGACCCCGAAGAAGGTAGTGCACTTGCGCTTTCTATATTAGATTATCTTGTTAATAATAATGCATACGGAATTGTGACTACTCACTATTCGAAGTTAAAAGCATACGCTATGGACAAGAGCAAGATTATAAACGCGTGTATGGAGTTTGATTCAAAGTCTTCAAAACCGCTTTATAAGATAAATATTGGTATCCCAGGTAGTTCTAATGCGCTTGACATTGCTAAATCATTAGGGCTTAACGATGAAATTATTAAAAAGGCTTACACCTTTATTTCAAACGATAAGATTAGTTTTGAAAACGTGCTAAAAACTGCCGAAGAAAGCCGTAGGAAGGCCGAAGAACTAATTTTGGAACTAGAAAAAATTAAAGCCGAAAAAGAGCGCTATCTTAAAGAAATTGAAGCCGAAAAGGAAAAAATTAGGGTTGAGCGCGAAAAAATTAATCTTAATGCTAAAATTGAAACTAAGCGTATTATTGCTGATAAACTTGTAGAAGCCGAAGAAATTATTGAAGAACTAAAATCAATTCTCAAAAAAGTAGGGCTTGAAAGTAAAGAAGTGTTTAGGGCATCTAAATTAAAAAACAGGTTGATAAATAGCAGATACAACGATGTTTCGTTAGACGAACCTTTTGAACTTGTAAATGCAGATGCGCATAAACTTAAAAAAGGCGATAGAGTTTACGTTAAAAGTGTTGGGGCTTACGCGATATTCTCTTCTATTAAAGGCAATAAAAAAGAGGCCGAAGTTTTTGTTGGCGACATTAAAACCGTTGTTAAGGTAAGCGATTTATTTAATAGAGAAGAAGTTAAAGTATACAAACAAAATGTAAGCGTAAAAAGAACTTTGGCAAATCCAACTGCCGTTAACGTTGAAATTAACGTTATAGGTAAAAATGCAGATGAAGCGCTTATAGAAGTTCAAAATTTTATTGATAACGCTGTTGTTAATAACTATGAAGAAGTTAAGATTATTCACGGCGTTGGTGCGGGGATACTATTAAAAGTTATTAGAGAGTATCTTAAAAATGACAAAAACGTTTTAGAGTTTAGACGAGGGAACTACGGCGAAGGCGAAAACGGTGTCACTATTGTAAAATTAAAATAGGGTGAAATATGCAAGACGTTTTTTATGAAGAATCAACAACGTTAAATAACGAAAAATCCGAAAACAAAAAGTACGGCTTAATTAAATTTGCGGCAATGATTACCATTTTTATTGCTGTTTTTTGGGCGTATTTAGTTATTTTCTTTTTGGATTTAAGAAGTATTTTTAATATTCTATTTTTTGGTGTTTTGCCTATTGTGATATTTATATTTTTAGGGCTATACCTTGGAAAAATTAAAGATAAATTTTCTGTTGTGTATGATTATACCTTTATAACGGGTTCTGTTAGAATTAGTAAGGTTATTAGAGGTGTTAAAAGAAAGTCGGTTATCAACTTTGAATGTTCTGAAATTGAAAAAATGGGCAAAATTGATACTGATTCTTATAATTCTTATTTAAGCCAAGTGAATAACGGCTTAGATTTTATTCGCGCAACCATTAACGTAGAGCCTTCTTATAACAAGGCGTTCTATTACGTTGTTGTAAACGCTATGTCTAAAAAGACACTTATAGTTCTTGAATGCAGTAAGGAATTTATTGTAAACGTTCTTAAATTTTCTAAACGTAGTATTGTGGATGGGGAGTTGCTTAAATGATATATTTAGATAACGCTGCTACAACAAAGCCAAATTTAGATGCTATAAGTAAGGCTAGCGAATATAACGAAAATTCTTTTTTTAATCCTTCTGCGCTTTATAGGGGTGGACTACTTTGTGCAAAAGCAATAAAAGAAGCCAAAGAAGACATTTTAAAATTTTTGGGCGCTGATTCGACTTTTGAACTTATTTTTACGTCCTGTGGTAGTGAAAGTAATAATCAAGCCATATTTTCGTGTGTTAAGCGTGGCGTATTTGTCACGGATAAGGGTGAGCACGCATCTGTTTATAAGAGTTTTTTAGAACTTAAAAATAGGGGCTATGACGTTAATTTTATAGACCTTAATAGTGATGGCAGTATAAACGAAGAAAGTTTATATGCGCTTGCAAAGGAAAAAAAGATTGATTTTTTATCGATTATTCACGTTAATAACGAAACAGGCGCTATAAATAACGTTAATTTAATTGCTAGAAAAATAAAACAAATTAATCCTAAAACTATCGTTCACGTTGATGGCGTTCAAGCGTTTCTTAAACTAAATTATAGGCTAGACCCAGCGATTGATTTGTATTCTATCAGTGCGCATAAAATAGGCGGGCTTAAAGGCGTTGGTGCGCTTATCAAGAAGAAAAATTTACATATTAGTCCGTTAATTTATGGTGGTGGACAAGAAAACGATTTAAGAAGTGGCACGGAAAACGTTTTTGGGATTAAGGTTTTCCAATATGCGTCATCTATTAGATACCAAAATAGAAAAATTGATATAGAAAATGCTACTTTAATAAAAAAATACTTTATTGATAACCTTGATAAGAACTTATTTAAGGTTATTTCGGGCGAAAATAGTTCGCCGTTTATATTATCAGTTTCGGCTACCCACGTTCGTGGCGAGGTTTTAATGCATATGTTAGAGCAAGAAGGCATAATTGTTGGCAACGGCTCTGCTTGTTCTTCTAAAAACAGATTTAGTAGGGTTATAGAAGCGTGTGGCTACGATAATTCGGTGCTAGACGGGGTTATAAGAATTAGTTTTTCTTATAGTTCAACTTTAGGCGATGCGCAAATCGCTGTAAAAAAACTAAACGAAGCGTGTGAAAATCTAAAAAGGATAATGAAATAATGGAAAAGGCTATAATTATTAGATATTGCGAAATTCACTTAAAAGGTAAAAATAGGAATTTTTTCGAAAAATTACTACGTGAAAATATAAAAAAATCTCTAGTTGGTATTGAATTTAATTTTAAAACGTTGCATTCAAGATACCTTATAGAAGATTTTGATGAAAACGATTATTATTTAATAGTAGAAAAACTAAAAAAAGTTGCAGGTGTTCATACGATTAGTAGTGCGCTTGTTGTAGATAATAATTTAGACGATATTTATTCTGCTTGTGAACTTGTTTGTGCTGACAAAGTTGGTACTTTTAAGGTTGATACTAATAGAGCGGATAAAACTTTTAGTCCTTCATCTGTTGAAATTTCTAGAATTCTTGGCGGTAAATTGCTTGATAAATTCGGCGAAAACATTAAAGTTGACGTTAAAACGCCTGATTTTACCGTTTACGTTGATATTAGAGAGGATGGTAAAACCTTGGTTTATAGCGACGTTATAAAGTGTATGAGCGGTATGCCTGTTGGCTCTGCTGGTAAAGGTATGCTGTTAATTTCTGGCGGTATTGATAGTCCTGTTGCCGGTTATATGATGTGTAAACGTGGTATGAAACTTAATTGTATTCATTATCATAGTTTTCCTTATACAAGTGAACTTGCAAAAGAAAAAGTTTTAGAACTTTCTAAAAAAGTAGGGGAATATAACGGTGGAATTAACGTTTATATCGTTCCTTTTACAAAAATTCAAGAAGAAATACATAAAAACTGTCCCGAAGAGTATATGATAACTCTAATGCGCCGTTTTATGATGCGAATTGCTGAAAGACTTGCTATAAAACTTGGTGACCAAGCAATTATAACGGGCGAAAGTCTTGGTCAAGTTGCTAGCCAAACTATTGAAAGTATGACTTCTTCTAATTCAGTAGTTAAAATGCCTGTTTTAAGACCACTTGTTGCCTTTGATAAAATTGATATTATAGATATTTCTAGAAAAATTGATACTTATAACACGTCGATTCAACCTTATGAAGATTGTTGTACGGTTTTCTTACCAAAATATCCAGCAATAAAGCCAAATTTAGAAAAGGTTATTAAGGCTGAAAACAATTTAGACGTAGAGGCACTTATCGAAGATGCTATCTCTAATATCGAAAAATACGTTTTTTAATCCTTATATATCATCAGCCCACCAACTGCCGTCTGTTAAGTCAGACGGCGTTTTTATTTTTGCGACGACAATTTCATTTCCGTATATTTTATTGTTATTATACGTGTAATAGGGAACAATAATAAACGTGTAGTTTGTATTGTTTTTTAAGTCGAATTTTAATTCGTATGATTCGCTTGGTTTTTTATCATATATTATTTTTTTATCGTTGTTTTCTATGCAATAAATCTCACAATAGTATGGTTTTGTTTGACATAAACACATAGTAAAAACGCTGTTATTTACTGAATATTTTGGCATTTCTATTTTTGGAGAAATAAAGCTCTTTGATTTTTCTTTTGGAACGTGCCTACCAAAAATTTCAGTTTGTTTATAAATGTTTGGAGCAGTGTCGTCAGCGATAATTACTCTATTTTCTTCGTTATAAATTATGCTATCAATTTCTAATTTTTTTAGATTTTCTATCGTTATTTTTTTAGGAAAATTTCTCCCCATATAAATGTTTTCCCAGATTATTTTTGATAATTCTGTTGGGTGAGTTCCACCTAAAACGTTGTTATTTAGTAAAGTATTAGGCTTATTTCCATACCATACGCCGATAGTGTAGTCATCGTTAAATGAAATATTATAAGCATCTGTGTTGCCGTTTTCGTTTCCAACCGTGCCAGTTTTAGAACATAGTTCAAATGGCAAGAAATTTAATTTTTTTGCAGTTCCATTTATTACGGTGTCTTTAAGCGCAACTTTTATTAAGTTTGCAGTATCATTGTTAAAAACCTTAGTTTTTTTGGCGTTATCCTTAAACAATACTTCGTTATTATCCGTTCTTATTTCTTTAATTGTTGAAGGGGTTAGATATTCGCCATTTCTAAAAACGCCGTAAGATGCTGTTAAACTTGTTAATTTTTGTCCTTTAAGCGTTGAACCTAGCGCAAGCGATAGATTTTCATCTTCTTTTTCTATTTCAAACCCAAGAGTTTTTAAGCACTTTGCGCCTTTCTCAATTCCAACGTTATTAAGAATTTGCACGGCACAACTATTTAGTGATTTTGATAAACTTTCTAAAAACGTCACGTTCCCGTAATACTTATCGTTAAAGTTTGAGGGAGAATAGCCGTTAATATTTATCTTTTTATCTTGTAATTTACTGCATAAATAATACGTTCCGTTATCAAGTGCAGGAGCGTAAACGGCTAATGGTTTAATTGTAGACCCGATTTGCCTTGGTTGTTCAATGCAAGTTGAGGCGTATGCTATAATTTTGTTGTTTTTATCAAGAATAACAACGCTTTTATTGGCGTTTATATCATCTAACTTAATATAATTTTCAACATTTTCTTGCTGTGTTTTATTGCAATAAGTGTAAACGTTAATCGTAGTGCTTATATAAGGGTTTTTTTCGACAACGCTTTCTAATTCTCTCTTAATTAAAGACTTATAATCGCAAACAACGTTTGATGAAAGGTTAAGTTTTACTTCTTTTTTTACGTTTTCTTGGTATTCGGCGCTAGAAATATAGCCTTCTTCAAACATTTTGTTTAATACTATATTTTTTCTTTTATAATTTTTATCAATGTTTTTTGTGGGTGAATAAGTGCTTGGCGCTTTTATAATTGATGCAAGTATTGCACTTTCATTGATGGTTAAATCTATTGGATTTTTGCTAAAATAGTGCATTGATGCACTTTTAATACCATAACAACCATCGCCAAAGTATATCGTATTTAGATATTTTTCTAAAATTTGCTGTTTAGTATATTTTTTTTCAAGTTTTTTTGCTAGCCTAATCTCTTTTAGTTTTCTAGTAATCGTTTTATCGCTTGATAGGTGTGTGTTTTTAACAAGTTGTTGGGTAATTGTAGATGCGCCTTCCTTAAAAGAAAAACTTTTTACGTTGTTAAAAAACGCTCTATTTAAACTCTTAAAATCTACACCATTATGTTTATAAAAACGCCTATCTTCTATGGCTATAAAAGCGTTTTTGGTATTGTCGTTAATTTCGCTAATGTTAACGACTTTTTTTCCGTTAGATTCTTCTAAAAAAACCTGATTATTTTCGTCATAATATTTGATTTTTACATTTGTGTTAATTAGTTTGTTTTCGTCTATTTTAGTTTTACTTGTAAGAGAGTAAAAAGCAATAATCCCTATCAAAAAAATGATAAAAATAATCGATATAAAATAGGCTGAAATCTTTAAAAATGTCTTCATTTACGACTAGTATGTTTTAATTAAGTTTAATTATGCTAAATTTTATTATATAAAATTGACAAAATGCGACTTTTAGGTTATTATATTACTTATGGAAAATATTAAAAAATACAAAATCATTACCTATGGTTGCCAAATGAATATACACGAATCTGAAAAGATTGCCGGTATATTAGAAAATAGAGGATTTATAAGCACCGAAGACGTTTCTTCTTGCGATATCATTGTATTTAATACATGTTGTATTAGAGAAAATGCTGAGGATAGAGCAGAAGGTAATATTGGCGCGCTTAAAAAACTAAAAAAGCGCAATAAAGAACTTATTGTTGCGGTTGGCGGTTGTATGACGCAACAAAAAAACTTTGCTCAAAAATTACATAAAGAGTTTCCTTTTATTGATATCATTTTCGGTACGCATAATCTTGATGATTTTGGTGCACTACTTGATAAAAAAATTAGCACCAAAAAGACGATAATCGAAGTTTTAGAAAAAGAAAAGCCTATTTGTGAAACTACACCAAAATATAGAACTAGTTTCCCTAATGCTTGGGTTAATATTACTTATGGATGCAACAATTTTTGCACTTATTGTATAGTTCCTTACGTTCGTGGTAGAGAAAGAAGTAGAACGATAAAAGCCGTTGTTGATGAGTGCAAAGGATTGATAGGAAGTGGCTATAAAGAGATAACGTTGCTTGGTCAAAACGTAAACTCATATGGTAAAGATTTAGAAAATGCAAGTTTTTCTATGCTTATTGATGAACTTTCTAAGTTAGAGGGTGATTTTAGATTGAGATTTATGACTAATCACCCCAAAGATTTGACCGAAGAAATGGTTGTTTCTCTTTCAAAATGCCCACATTACTGTCATAGTATTCATTTACCTGTACAAGCGGGGGCTAATAGAATACTTAAACTTATGAATAGGCACTATACAAGAGAAGATTATTTAAGCAAGGTAGAAATGCTTAAAAAATATATGCCTGATATCGCTATAACCACAGATATTATGGTTGGTTTTCCAACTGAAACGGAAGAAGATTTTTTGGACACCGTGGATTTATGTGAAAGGGTAAAATTTGCCGGCGCGTTTACTTTTATTTATTCAAGAAGAGAAGGAACGCCTGCTTATAGTATGGATGGGCAAATTCCTTATGAAATAAGTAGTGATAGAATTAAGCGCTTAATTGATTTGGTTAATGAACAAAATAGACAAACTTCATTAGAGTATAAGGGAAAGGTTGTTGAGATTTTGTGCGAAGGCTATGATGAAAAAAGGCAAAAGTATTTAGGTAGAGATAAATACGGCAGGATGGCGTATTTTGATAGCAAAAATGACATAATCGGTCAGTTTGTTAACGTTTTAATTACAAAAACAGGTGGCATTTCGTTGTTGGGCGAAATTGTTAAACAAGGGGATAAATAATGCAGAAAGTATCACCAATGATGCAACAATATTTTTTAATAAAAGAAGCAAACAAAGATTGCATAATTTTTTATAGACTTGGCGATTTTTACGAAATGTTCTATGATGATGCAGTTTTGGTTTCTGATATGCTTGGACTAACGCTTACCGCTAGGGATAGTGGTAATGGCGAACGTGCACCGATGTGTGGCGTTCCGTTTCACGCTGCCGACCTTTATATTGATAAAATTGTTTCTAACGGCTACAAAGTGGCAATATGCGAACAAGTTTCTGCGCCACAAAAAGGTAAAATCGTTGATAGAGAAATTGTTAAGATTATTACAAAAGGCACGGTGACTAATGACGATTATATTGACGAAAAGAGCAATAACTTTATTATGTCGGTTTATATTAGTGAAAATGATGCGGGTATTTCTTGGGCGGACATCACAACGGGCGAGTTTTTTGCTAAAAATTTTGTAAACGATACAGGGTTTTTAAATTTGCAAAATTATATTATTAAAATTAACCCATCGCAAATTATTGCATCAAAAAAAGCAAAAGAATTTTTAGATAACACGCAAATTTGTAGGCAAAAAATAATTCCGCCTATTGAATATTTTAGGGATAGTGAATTTAACCTAGAAAACGCTAAAAGTGTTTTAGAAGAACATTTTAAGATTAAGTCATTTGTTTCATTTGGTTTTAACGAAGCCGACGTTTGTTTTAATAGTTCGGGCGCGTTGATTTCTTACTTAATAGAAACTCAAAAAAATTCGCTTTCTAACATTAACACCATAAATTATTCTTCTGATGAAGACTTGATGATGATTGACCATGGCGTTATTAGAAATCTTGAACTTATTAAAACCTTTAAAGAAGGGAAAAGGTATGGTTCTCTTTTATGGCTTTTAGATAAAACTAGAACGTCTATGGGTGCTAGAAAATTGCAAAATTGGATAGTTTCTCCACTAAAAGACGTTGAGAAAATCAATTACAGGCTTGATGGGCTTGAAAATTTTTACAATAATACTCTAATTCGTAAAAGCGTGTATGATTTATTGTCTTCGGTTAAAGATATCGGTAGAATTTCGGGCAAGATTTCTAACGGTAATTTAGTGCCAAGGGACTGCTTAAATCTTTCTAAATCATTGTCTATAATTCCAACTATAAAATTTCAACTTTCAGGCATAAATTCTGACATTGTTTTAGATATTATCGAGAAAATGGCTGAATATGACGACCTTTGTAATTTACTTAATTCAGCAATTTACGATGATAGCCAAGAAAAAATATCCGAAGTTGAATTTACAAAGAAAAAGAAAAAATCTAGAATTATTAAACAAGGATTTAATGCTGAATTAGACGAACTACGCGTGTTTAAGGATAAGAGCGTTAACGAACTTTTGGCGATTGAAAATCGTGAAAAAGAAACAACGGGCATTAAGACCTTAAAAATTGGTTATAACAATGTTTTCGGCTATTATATAGAGGTTTCTAAGTCGTTTAAGGATAACGTTCCTTATCACTACGAAAGAAGACAAACAATAGCAAACGGCGAACGTTTTGTAACGCAAGAGTTAAGAGATTTAGAATATAAAATCTTAAATTGCGAATCGCAAGCCGACCAACTTGAACTTGAACTTTACAATAGAATTAAGGGCGTTTTACTTGAAAACGTTCCTAAATTAAAACGTACTGCTGATGCTCTTGCTGAACTTGATATTTTAATTTCGCTTGCTAACGTTGCTAGGGAAAATAACTTTGTTAGACCCGTTATTTTAGATGAAGACGGCGCGCTTAATATTCAAGATGGCAGACACCCTGTTGTAGAAGCGACTTCAAGGCAAAAATTTGTTCCTAACGACGTGTTTATGAATAATGATACTGATAGAACGATGCTTATTACTGGGCCTAATATGGCAGGAAAAAGCACTTATATGCGCCAAGTTGCTCTTATTGTATTAATGGCGCACATTGGCTCTTTTGTGCCGGCTAGTATGGCAGAAATTCCGCTTACAGACAAGATTTTTACAAGAATAGGAGCGAGCGATAATCTAATTTCCGACCAAAGTACGTTTATGGTAGAAATGTCTGAAACGGCTGATATTATAAAAAACGCTACGAAAAATAGTTTAATTATTTTAGACGAAATCGGTAGGGGTACTAGCACGTATGACGGGCTTTCTATCGCGTGGGCCGTTTTAGAATATATTAACGAAAATATTAAAGCAAAAACGTTGTTTGCAACGCACTATCATGAACTTACGGCGCTTGAAAACACATTAGTAGGCGTTAAAAATTATAAAATCAACGTTAAAGAACTAAACGGCACCATTATTTTCCTTCGTAAAATTATGCGCGGTGCTACAAACAGGAGTTTTGGTATTGAAGTTGCCGAACTTGCAGGCGTTAAGAAAGAAGTGACGGATAGGGCTAAAAAACTTCTTAAAGGTCTTGAAAAGAAAAGCGATATTTCATCTGCTACCGACCTTGATTTTATAGAGCCTGAAAAAGAAAAAGAACTAACGGAAGTTGAGAAAATTATTAGCGAACTTGACTTAAATAATTTATCTCCAATGCACGCGTTTAGTATTTTATGTGATTTAAACGAAAAGGTTAAAGATAAGTAATTATGGCAAAAATTAACGTATTATCTAGTAAAATTTACAATCGAATTGCTGCGGGCGAAGTTGTTGAAAGACCTTCTTCCGTCGTTAAAGAGTTAATTGAAAACTCTATCGATGCTGGTGCAACAAAAATTTCAATAGAAATCTTCGATGGTGGTGTATCTAAAATCGTTGTTTCGGATAATGGCTGTGGCATCGATAAAAACGACCTAAAAAAAGCACTACTCCCACACGCTACTAGCAAGATTTCTTCCATTGCTGATTTAGACAATATAAAATCGTTAGGATTTAGGGGTGAAGCGCTTTCTAGTATAGCGTCGGTTTCTAAAATTTCAATCATTTCTAAAACCAAAGATGCTGAACTTGGTGCTAAAATTTCGGCAAACGGTGGAGTTATTGACGCTATCGTTGATATAGGTGCGGAAAATGGAACAATTGTTTCGGTTTCTAATCTTTTTTACAACACTCCTGTTAGAGAAAAGTTCTTAAAATCTACAAGAAGTGAACAAAGCGAAGTTTCTAACGTTATTTTACGTTTTATTTTGTGCAACCCAAACGTTGCCGTTAGTTATACTGCTGATGGCGAAACGATTTATCAGTCTTTTGGCGATGGGTTAGAATCTTGTATGGTTTGTGTGTATGGCACCAAAATTATTGATGATTGCTACTATATAGATGTTGAGAAAAATGGGATTAAGATTAACGGCTATATAGGTAAGCACCATTTTACTAAACCAAACAGAACGTATCAATCATTATTTCTAAACGGGAGATACGTTGTAAATCAAACGATAGGCTCTTCAATAATGAACGCATATTCATCATATTTAATGCGCAGACAATATCCATTTTACGTTCTAAACCTTTCTATGCCATACGAATTTGTAGACGTTAACGTGCATCCAAATAAGTTAGACGTTAGATTTATGGATAATCAAATAGTTTATTCGTCGATTTATTCAGTTGTTTCTAAGGTCTTGGATGGCTCTATTGAAGCAGTTTCTATTGTGAGTGAAAATAATAATAAACCTATCGAAAATAATGGCGATTATGTCACACATAATAGCATTAACACACAAAATATCGCTTCTGATAATAATAAGCCCTTAAAAAAAGAGCCTTATGACTTTTCTAAACTTGTTTTAAGCGATATTTTGCCAGTAGATGAAACGATAGGCACAAACACTAACGATGATATTTTTAATGAAAACAAGAAATTTTTACTAGAACTTGAAAAGAAAGAATGTACCGAAGATAATACTAAAACCACGCCAAACGTTTCTATTACAAAAATAGAATTAGAAAGGAAATTAAACTACGTTGGTCAAGTATTAAACACCTATCTTGTGTTAGATGATGGCGAAGACATGTATATAGTTGACCAACACGCTGCGCACGAAAGAGTGAATTATGATAGGTTTATGAATACGCTAAAAACCAATTCAGTAGACGTTCAACCTTTACTAATTCCTTATTTATTGTCTGTTAACGAACTAGAAAAAGAGTTTTTAATAGAAAAAATAGACGTTTTAAGAGAGATGGGAATTGATATTAGTGAATTTGGTAGCCACGAATTTAGAGTTTCAAGTATTCCTATCGTTATTGCCGATATAAATTTAAAGAATTTCTTTGATGATTTATTGTCAAGTATAATGACACTAAAAAATATTACGATTAATGAACTTCTAAAAGAGAAAATTGCGCAAAAAGCGTGTAAAGCATCTGTAAAAGCAGGTGATAAGATGTCTAAAAGTGATACCGATATGCTCCTTGCTATGCTTAATGGTAATTTAGGGCTTAAATGTCCGCACGGCAGACCTATTTGCATTAAAATTGCGCGTAATGAAATTGAAAAGTGGTTTAAGAGAATTATATAATGAATAAACTTTTAATTATTTGTGGACCAACGGGCTCTGGTAAAACTGCGCTCGCTATTGAGTGCGCTAAAATACTTAATACAGAGATTATTTGTGCTGATTCTATGACGATTTATAAAGGATTTGACGTTGGGACTGCAAAGGTGACAACTAATGAAATGCAAGGAATTAAGCACCATTTAATTTCTATTTGTGAGCCAAATGACGTTTTCACGGTGTCGGACTATAAAGAAAAAGCGTTGCCTATTATTAACTCATTATTAGGTAATGGTAAAACTCCTATTATTTGTGGGGGAACTGGTTTTTATATTAATTCTATTTTGTACAATAATTCATATGGAAATTCTGCGCCAAACCTTGAAATTCGCGAAAAATATTTAAGATTAGCGGTTGAAAAAGGTAAAAAATACGTTTATGACGTTTTATGTGAGTTAGACCCTGAAAGTGCTGAAAAATTGCATTTTAACGACGTTAAAAGGGTTGTTAGAGCACTTGAAATTTATTTTTCTGGCACAAAAAAATCGGATATTAAAGACGACCAAACGCCTGTTTTCGACTATGAGTGTTATTCGTTTGATTACGATAGAGAACTTTTATATCAACGAATAAATAAAAGGGTAGATTTGATGTTAGAAAATGGACTGGTTAACGAAGTTTCTACACTAATAAAAAACGGCGCAAAAAAGGATTCACAAAGCATGCAAGCGATTGGCTATAAAGAAATTCTTGCATACTTAAATGGCGACAATTCGCTAGAAGAAGCCATTGATATACTAAAACAAAACACACGCCGATATGCAAAAAGGCAAATAACGTTTTTTAAGAAAGTGCCTAATATTGTTTATATTAAGCCAGATAAAAACGTTTTAGATATTGCAAAAGAGATTACAAAAGGTTTTTTATGATTCAATTAAGTTTTATTAATGATTGCGAAAAAGAATTAAAAGATTGTTTTTCTTATTTAGACGATATTGCTCTTTATAATCAAAATAAAGTGCTTAACGCTTTTAAGAAAAATAAGGTTGCTTTAAGGCATTTTAACGGCACAAGTGGTTATGGATATGATGATGAAGGCAGAGATAACCTAAACAGAGTTTTTAGCGATATTTTTGGCGCTGAAAGTGCCATTTGTTCGCCAAACATTGTTTCGGGAACTCACGCTTTATCGTTATGTTTATTTGCGCTTACTTTTCCTAACGATTTAATCTTATCTATAACGGGTGAGCCTTACGACACCCTTTTAGACGTTATTAAAGGTAAAGGCGTTGGTTCGTTAGAAGATTACAACGTTAAATTTGAAAGTATTCCGCTTAAAGATGATAAAATTGATACAGAAAAAGTGCTAGAAAAGATTAAAACTAAAAACCCAAAGGTTGTTTATTTACAACGTTCTAGGGGCTATTCTTGGCGCAAAGCGCTTTCTATTTTAGAGATTGAATCAGTGGTTAAAACCATTAGAAATGCGGGTTATACAGGCTGTATAATGCTTGACAACTGCTATGGCGAATTTTTAGAAAAAAAGGAAGCGACAGAAGTTGGCGTTAGTATTATGGCGGGTTCTATGATAAAAAATCCCGGTGGTGGAATTGCGCCAACGGGTGGATATATTGTAGGTGAAAAAAAATACGTTGATTTGGTTCAAAATAGACTTACTTCACCATCGATTGGGGGTGAAGTTGGCTCGTATTTTAACGGCTATCAATATTTTTATCAAGGCTTGTTTTTAGCACCACACGTAGTAATGCAAGCGGTTAAGGGTGTAATGCTATATAGTCTTGTGTTTACTAAACTTGGCTATGAAGTTTCGCCTAAGCCTTTTGAATATCCAGACGATATTATTACTTCTATTAAATTTAACGATGAAACTAAACTTATCAAATTTATCCAGTCTGTTCAAAAAAATTCGCCTATTGATAGTTTTGTTGATGCTATGCCTTGGGAAATGCCTGGGTATAAAGATAAGGTAATTATGGCTGCTGGATGCTTTGTTCAAGGTTCTTCAATAGAAATTTCTGCCGACGCACCTATAAAACCACCATTTATTGCTTATTTTCAAGGTGGTTTAACGTATGAACATTGTAAAATTGTCTTATCAAATATAGATTTATAAAAAATTAAATTACAATAGAAAAAATCAAGCGATTTGCTTGATTTTTTTGTTTGATATAATAAATGTTTTATTAAAATTTTCTAATAAGACCTTTAACAACGCCTAAAATAACAATGTTATCAAAAACAAGGTCTTGCATTTCGTCGTTTTCGGGGTGAAGAACTATTTTATTATCTTTTTTATAAAACCGTTTAACAGTTGCCGAATCTTCGATTAAAGATACAACAATTTCGCCATTGTCGGCATTTTCTTGCTTTTTAACAATGATGACGTCTTTATCGTTAATTCCGGCATTAATCATGCTATTTCCAGAAACTTTTAAGGCAAAATATTCGTCTTGGTTAGAAAAATCAGGGGGCAAAGGTATATACCCGTCCAAATTTTCAACAGCAAAAATAGGCAAACCTGCCGTTATGTCGCCAAGGAGTGGGATTTTTGTAAAAGCAACTTTTTTATCTGTAATGGTTAGAGCGCGTTTTTTGAGTGGAGATTTATCTAAAAGCCCTTTTTCTTTTAGCACTCCTAGATAGGTATAAACGCTAGCCGTTGACTTAATGTTTAGGCTTGCACAAATTTCTCTAACTGATGGTGGAAAGCCGTTGTTTTCTACGTATTCGCTTACAAATTGATAGACGTTATTTATTTTTTCATTTAGTTTTTCTTTCATAATTCTATTTTAACATTAAAAACGAAATTTGTCAAACAAATGTTTAATTTTTATTTTAACAATTTATATTGAAATTTATTATAAAAAGTGATAAAATATAATAGAGGTGAGAATATGGATAAAGATTTGAATAAAAACGTTAAAAACGTTGCTATTGATGAAGATGATACTTGTGATTTAGACCCCAATAAAATTTGTGATAGTTGTGGAAAATGCATTGAACCAGATAAAAACTATAAGATTATAAAAATTACTAAAATTATTGAAGAAGAATAAATTTAATATTTATAAACTAAAAAACAGCCTTTCGGCTGTTTTTTAGTTGTAAATTATATCTATATTTGGAAAAAGTTGTGTTTTATTTTGTAATCATATTTTAGCACCAAGAAACAAAAACACCAACTATTTATTTCTTTAATAAAAATATTTTTATTTTGTTAAAAATTTAGCAAAAAAACTTAATATTTATTAAAAATCGTTGCACTAAATTTAATTATATTATATAATGACTAAAAGGTGAAATATGAAAAAGAATATTTTAGATGATATAGACGTTAAGATTTTAGCGCTACTAGAAAAAGATGCAAGAGTTTCGATAAAAACTATTGCTGAAAAAGTTTACGTTTCGCAACCAACGGTTAGCGCTAGAATAGAAGCACTTGTTAAAAAGGGTATTATTAAGGGATTTTATACCGAAATTGATAATTCTGTATATGATAACGTTATTAAGTGTTATATTCAAATAGAAGTTGCGCCCGCGCGTAAAGAAGAATTATACGAACTAATAAAAAATACCCCCGAAGTTATCGAATGCGATAGAGTTACGGGGGAATATTCACTAATTTTGAAGATGGTGTTTAAAAATACGGTTGAAATGGACAAATATATAAACGAATTTCAACATTATGGCAGAACTAAAACTCAAATAATATTTTCATCTATTGTATCACATAGAGGCGTGTTTTTAGACTAAAAATTAACTGTTTTTGTCGTTTTTGCTACTATTTGTTATGCTTAGGTTAGTTCCTGCTCTTTTTCTAATGTCGTCTGTGATTGCGGCGTAATGTTTTTTGGTTGTATTAACGTCTTTATGACCAAGGCAATCGGCAACAACGTAAATATCGCCCGTTTGACGATATAAATTCGTACCAAAAGTGCTCCTCAATTTATGGGGAGTTATTTTTTTTAGGGGAGAAATGATTTTTGCGTATTTTTTAACAAGTTCTTGCACTATTCTGGTGCTAATCCTTTTATTTTGTAATGAAATAAATAGGGCGGGTTCGTTTAACGTTTTGTTTTGTGTTTCTCTAATTAAAACGTAGTCTTTAAGAACTGCTGAAACTTGTTCGTTAAAATACAAAACGGCTCTATTTCCGCCTTTTCGCGTGACAACAAGGCTATTAGAATTAAAATCAATATCAGCAATGTTTAATCCAACTAATTCGCTAATACGAATTCCCGTGCCTAAAAACACTGTGATAATGGCTGTATCTCTGGTTTTTGTTAGCGTGTGATAAGATGCTTGTTTTTTTGTTAAACCGTGCCCGCTTTCTACAACGTAGAGCATATCAGCAACTTCGTCAACGTTTTCGTTAGAATCAAGCCTAATAATTTCTTTTTCATGAATTTTTGGCATAGATACTTTTGATGGAGTGTTTGCAGGTAGTTTATTTTTATTAAAAAAATGCTTGTAAAATGCGCGTAGGGTAGAGAGTTTTCTTGCTTTACCGCTTTCAGAACACGATTCGTGCTTACCATTTATTTCATAATTGCTTAAATAACTTAAAAAATATTCAAAATCCGATACGTCTAAAAGAGATAGGTCTTCAAAACTTATTTGAGTGATTTTTTTATCTCTAAATACTTTTTTTGCTAAAAATTCAAAGAAAATGCGTAAATCATAGGCGTAATTTAACCTAGATAGCACAGAAGTTCTTAATTCTATGCCAACAAAATAATCTCTAACGTAATAGGGCATATTAGAGATTAATTTATCTAGTTTATTTAGCGAATCAATTTCGCGTTTCTTAAAATAATCAGGACTTTGCATATCTATATTATAACACATTATTTTAATAAAGAAAGTGGTTTTATAAAATAAATGTCTTTTTAGTTATAAAATTATTTATAAAATCAATAGGGAACTCTTAATAATAGTTTTATTCTTTACAAAAACACAATATCTAACTATGCGCAAAACACGGCTTTTACGCATAGTTAAACACTATTTTAATATAAAAAGGCAAATTAACAAATCGTTTGATTTTTTCTAATGAATTTTAGTATTTTTATAATTTATATAATCAATTATCTTTTTATAAAATTTTAATTTTTTGTTTTATGGTTTTATTTAATAGTTTATTTAAATTTACTCTTGACAAGTTCGTATTGCTAATTGTATAATATTATAAAGAAAATAACATAATTTACTTATGAATTTTTTGGAGTACTCTATGATAAATAATCCTATAAGTAGCGATTTAATTCGTGGGCATATTGATACGATAGTTTTACATTCTTTATCAAAAAATGATATGCACGCGCAACAAATTAGCGATTTTATCGAAGAAAAAAGCAATAATCAGTATAAAATTAACCAAGCAACGTTATATAGTTCGCTAAAAAGGCTTGAAAATTTAAAGTTTGTATCGTCTTATTATAACGATTCTGATAACGGCAGGCGTAAATATTTCCATATTTTAGATAAAGGTTTAGAATTTGCTAACAACAATTTAAGCGCTTGGAGTGAATCTAAATCTATTATCGATAAATTGATGGATATTGAACCTGAAAAAGTAGTGTACGTCACACATAACGATACACAAAATAATCAAGTAAAACCTAGCGAAATCGTTGATATTGTGTCTAAACCCGTTGTAGAAGAAAAACCTAATGATTCATCGGTTAATTCAAACGTTGTATCTACTGAAAACTCGAACAATACAACGCCAAATTCTACTACTGATAACAATGAAAGCGTTGTAATGCCAGTAAGCGAAGAAACCAAAGAAATCAATTTTAGAGCAATCCTTAATTCTTTAATCAAAGCACCGGATAAAACGGAAGAAGTTGTTAGTGAAGATACTGCTGGACCTGAACCACTTAATATCGTTATTTCTGAAACTGAATCCCCTGCATCTAAAATGAAATTTAACGAAACAATAAGTGTCACTGATTATAATGCTAAAAAAACTAATAACGATGGTAAAATTGATTTTGGCGATTTAACGATTAAAGCCGAAAAAGAAGGCTATAAAGTTCGTATTTCATCAAAAGAAGCATCTAGGTCAAATGGCTTTGTATATGTTAATAAACTTAAATTTTTCTCTTCTTTTGTGGTGATGTTTATAGCACTTATTGAATTTGCATTATTTAAGACGTTTACCCCATATATTTTCACTAAAACAAACAGCATAGTTGCTCTTTCAATAATTTTATTTTTCCCATTGTTTAGGCTAATAGTTTTAATTGCAAAGAAAAATAAGAAAATTACAAAAAAATATACGTTAGATGCTATATTAGTTTGTGCAATCGTGCTATTTAATCTTATTTTAGTAAATTTGGCAGTTTTATTCATACTAAACGTTGAACTTAAAGTACAATTTAATTTAGTTTCTTACTTTATTGTTCCTTTATGTGTTTACGTTGATACATTGCTTTATTACGTTTTTAGAAATTCTATATCAAAAGCAAAGAAAATTTCTTCACACTAATATTTAGAAACAAAAAAACCACTCGAATGAGTGGTTTTTTCTTTTTATAAGTTTAATAGATAATTTATTTCGTAATCAGTAAGTTTTCTGACTTCGCCACGATTAAGTCCTTTAAGTGTAAAATCGCCAATTTTAATTCTCTTTAAGAAATCAACGTTATTGCCAACGGCTTCAATCATTTTTCTAACTTGTCTATTCCTGCCTTCTGTAATAGTTATATGTAATTTAGATGAAGTTTTGTCAGTTTCAATTACTTTAACTTGGCATTTATTAGTTTTTACACCATCGATAAATACTCCGTTTCTTAATTTTACAACATCAGCATCAAGCACGGGTTTTTCAGTTTTAACTAAATACGTTTTTGGAATTTCGTTTTTTGGGTGTGTTAATTTATACGTTAAATCGCCATCGTTCGTTAAAATCAAAAGACCTTCGGTGTCATAATCTAGTCTTCCAACGGGAAAAATGCGTTTATTCTTTACCGGTAATAAGTCTAAAACAGTTTTTCTACCTTTATCGTCTTTAACGGTGCAAACGTAGCCTTTTGGTTTGTTCATTATATAATAATCGTATTTTTTGATTATATTAATATTTTTACCGTTTACACTAACGTGGTCTTTATTAACGTCTACTTCGTCGCCAATTTTACAAACTCTGCCATTGATTTTTACTAAGCCTTCTAGTATTAATTTATCTGCGCCACGCCTAGATGCAACGCCACAATCTGCTAAATATTTATTTATGCGCATATGAACTCCAATAATTAATTTTCACCTACCATAATATATATTTTTTGTTGAAAAATCAAGTTGTTTTTAGCATAAATTTTTATAAAACCAATAATTTCATCTTTTTTTGCACTTGAAGTAAGTTTTTTGGGGTATTCGTAAACGATTTCTAGGTTTTCTTGTTCGTTTTTGTTTAGCGGAACTACAACGTCTTCTTTAACGTATATAGGCAACTTTTGTGTTTTATTATAGTTGTCAATAAAATCAATTACGTTATTAGAATTATATACGTTTTTCAATTCGTATTCGTTAAATGCGCCATCTAATATCTCCTTTGAACGTTCAAACATTGGTCCACAATTAAGCACCACTGAAACTATTTCCATGCCATTTTTCACTGCACTTGAAACAAGACATCTGCCCGCCTTCTTGGTATAACCCGTTTTTACACCTGTTGCTCCTTCGTATTCGCTAAGCATTTTATTTTTGTTTTTTAGATATCTTTTATAATCTTTTTTACTGTTAGAAATAGTAATGCTTTTAGTGCCGACAATCTCTCTAAAATCATTGTTTTGCATTGCGTACGAAGTAATTAACGCTAAATCATATGCCGTTGTATAATGATTATCATCGTGTAAACCGTGTGGATTTACAAAATTACTATCTTTTGCGCCTATTCTTTTAGCAGTTTTATTCATAAGTATTGCAAATTTTTCTATTGATTCAGAGCAATATTTTGCAAGAGTTTGTGCACAATCGTTTCCAGACCGTAACATTAAACCATATAAAAGTTCCTTAACCGATAATTCTTCGCCTTCTTCAAGGTATATGCTAGAACCTTCTATATTTATTGTATCTTTTGAAACAATAACCTTGTCATCTAGGTTGCAATTTTCGATGATACAAATCGCAGTTAAAATCTTGGTTGTGCTTGCCATATACCTTTTGTCTTTTGAATTTTTTTCATATAAAACACGCTTTGATTTTGTTTCCATAACAATTTCGCTTGACGTATTATAATTGTTTATAATTTCATTGTAATTTGCATTAACAACGCTGTTAATAGGTGTTTTTAGCCCTAAAAACGCTAATAAAAGTATAATACAAGGGATAATTATAGTCTTAATTTTGGCCAATGGTAATCTCCTTTAATACGTCTGAAACCTTTTGTAAAATTTTTTCGTATGAAGATTGTTCTATTGATAAAAATCTATACGGCAAGTTGTTTTCTTTAATGATAAAGCCACAAGGTTTAACGTTTACTACCGACCCATTACCTAAGGTGTAAGGTAAATCATCGTTTTTCTTAAAAATGTTGGTCTTGCCATATTCTCCGCCCCCAGACAGGCAAAAAGATGTTATTTTTGATATTGGGATGATAACACCATTTTCTATTTGAATTGGGTTTCCTACGATAACGTTTGTGTCCATAACTTCGGCTAATTTATTTATTGATGTTTGTATTGCATCTTTGAATTTATTGTTTTGCGAATTTTTTTGTTTTTCCATTTAGTATTTTCTCCAAAATAATTTTAGTTAGGTTAATTATTATTACAAAGATATTTGTATAAAATTTTAGTTTAATATAACTATTTATAACGTCTGTTTCTTCCCTTATATTTATAATGTTTTTTAGTTTTACGTGTGGTTTATTGTTTATTAATATTGCGCTAACAATATTAAACATAAAATTTATTATTATAGACGCTGATATCGTGTTTGATATTTCATTTTTTAAGCCAATATCTGTTAAAATGTATAAATTTTTAACGTGTATATCTTTATAAAATTTTAGAATAGATTTTCTATTTAATATTTTTTTATAAGGATATATAATTGCAATATTTTTTGTTATGTGAGCAACTAATTTGCTTGCATAAAATCTTATATAAAAACTTTTGATTTTGATAAACCCATATAAATTAACGTCGCAATAGAGTTTTTTATGCTCTCCTACAAAAATTCCATTAATAGTGATTTTTAGTGGAAAAAATATTAAGAGTGTTATAAAAAACACAATATAAATAGTTTTCATTACTTTATTGTTTGCAAAAACTAATAAAAAATACGAAAAAAACCGATAGATAAACTATCGGTTTTATGTTTTAGTTGATATTTTGTTATTTGATTATTTCAACGTCTTCGCCTTTTAAGAAATCTGGTAATTCTTCTTCGCTAATGTCGGGTAAAACAACGTCTTCATTAAAAGTAGCGGCATCGCCTAACTCATTATTTTCAGCGCTATCAGTAGTTGCAGCGTCGGTTTCTTCTATATATTCGTCTTTTCTATATAAATAATCATCGTTAACGTCTGCGTGTAATGATTTAATCTTATCTATTAGTTCGTTGTAATCAGGCAATTCATCAAGCGAAGAAATTTGAAATCTTTTTAAGAATTTATCGGTAGTTCCAAACTGAACAGGTCTTCCAACAGCATCTTTTCTACCAACAGGTTCTATAACTCCTAGTTCTAAAAGTTTTTGAACTGGATATTCGCTGTTAACGCCCCTAATTTCTTCTAAATCAGTTCTAGTAACGGGTTGCTTATATGCAATTATTGCAGCAACTTCTAGCATGCTTTTTGAAAGTTCGCGTTCTTTAATCGGGTTTAACACCGAAGAAACAGCATCGGCATAGTTTGGATTAGAACAAAATTGTGCTTTTTTATTAAAAATTAATAATTGAATACCACTATCAGCAGAATATTTTTCTTTTAACGTGGTAAGGCACGTTTTAACTTCTTGTTCGGTTATTTCAAGTTTTTCAGCAATATCGCTTATAGCAACTTGAACGCCTGAAACAAATAAAATAGATTCAATTATATTCGTCAATTTCTCCAAGTTCTTCATTTCTATCATCCCTCAACGTTATCGTTATGTCATCAAAAATTCCGTTTTGTTCTACGGTTATGTATTGCAATTTTAGTAGTTCAAGCATTGCTTGAAATGTTGTTATAAGTTCGTTTTTTGTGTAAAAAGATGAAAAGGTTTCAAAAAAACTCATCGATTTACGTTCGTGTAAAAGCGTTCTAATGTGCGATACTTTATCTTTTACCGTAAATACTTCTTTTGGTATTTCTTTAAGTATTTTTTCTTGCCTTTGCTTGTCATCAACTCTCATTAAAAGTTTAGAAAAGGCTTCGATAAGTCCATCAAGGTTAAAGTCGTTATACACAACCTTAACTTCCCCAACCGATTTATCGGGTTCTTTATAAAACCTAGAAACGTTTTCCTGAGTTTTAAGTTTTTCGCTTGCTTCCTTAAAGATTTTATATTCCTCAAGTTTTCTAATGAACGCTTTTTCGGGGTCTTCAACATCGATATCAAATTCTTCAATTTTAGGGAGTATTGATTTTGACTTAATTTCAATAAGAGTTGCAGCCATATTAAGATATTCGCTTGCCTTATCAACGTCGATGAATTCTAACGCGTCCATATAAGCCAAAAATTGCTCTGTGACCTCTGAAACAAACACGTCTTTAATTTCTATCTTTGCTTCTTTTATAAGGTGTAAAAGTAAATCTAACGGCCCTTCAAAATTATTAAGTTTTGTTGAGTAATCCACTACGGATTCAAATCCTGCCATTAAAAAATTAGCCCCCAAAATAATGTTATTGGATATCCTAAATACCCTGAAATTAGTGAGATAAAGTTTCCTAAAATATCAATTTGCCATACACCTGTTGCTTCGGCGATAACGCTTAATATAAATAGGAAATATAAAACAAAAATGCCTTTGTTTCTTAAAAAATAATAAACTTTACTTCTTCTTTTTGAAAACGCGTCTATCGCGCGAAATCCATCAAGTGGATATATAGGAAGTAAGTTGAAAACGAAAAAGACTAACCCCAAATGAAAAATTAGATATAAAACCTCTGACAAAACTTGTGTGAAATATCCAAACGTTGGTATTGACAAGGATAATACAAAAAGTGGATAAGCAATAAATGCTAATATGTAATTTGTAATTACCCCTGCAATAGATACTAAAAAAGAATCCCTTTTGTATTTTCTAAAATTGTTGGGATTAACGGGCACGGGTTTCGCCCAGCCAAACCCCGCAACAGCAAAGAAAATCAATCCTATAACGTCAAAATGCGCTAAGGGGTTTATGGTAAGTCTTCCTAAATTTTTTGCAGTATTATCCCCACATTTATAAGCGACGAAAGCGTGTGCAAATTCATGAAACGGCAACACGATGATTAGTGCTAAAAATATTGAGATATAATATAAAAGTCTGTCAATCATATTATTTTTTTAAAAACATTATTCTAAACGTCGTTTCTACAAACGTCTTCAAACGAAGATGGTTTTACAATATATCTTGCTTGTCCGTCTTCTATTAATACAACAGGTGGAATTAAATTTCTATTGTAATTACTTGCCATAGAGTAATTGTATGCGCCCGTTGATAGTACGGCAAGAAGTTCCCCTTCGTTCATTTTAGGAAGTTTGCAGTTTTCGGCAATAATATCGCCACTTTCGCAACATTTACCTGCAATAGAATAAAGCGTTGTTGCCGTTTCGTTTAGTTTTGTTGGTGCAATAACGGTATATTTTGCTTGGTATAGAGCAAAGCGTGGATTTTCAAACATACCACCATCAATTGCTAGATAATTCTTTACGTCTTTTATTTCTTTAACCCTACCAATTGTGTAAAGCGTGATTCCTGCTTCACCCACGATTGACCTACCGGGTTCTAAAATCAAATATGGTTTATTAAGATTTTTGGCTTTAACCATTTCTTTTAGGTTGTTTGCTATTACTTTAACAAATTCATAGTAATCGCTAGGCTCAATTTTTTTATCATCGCCCGAATAGAATATGCCAAAACCACCGCCAAGATTTAGAGTGCTAAATTCATAACCTAATTCGTCTTTTATAAAGGCGTAATAGTCAGTCATTTTTTCTAACGCTATAATAAACGACTTGATATCAAATATTTGTGAACCAATGTGGCAATGAAGACCTTTAAGCGATAAATTTTTATGGCTTAAAACGGCTTTAATAACTTCTAGCGCATCTCCGTTTGCTAGCGAAAAGCCAAATTTAGAGTCAATTTTAGCAGTTTGTATGTAGTGATGAGTGTGCGCCTCTACACCAGGGTTTACCCTAATTAAAACGTTTTGAATTTTCCCGTATTTATTTGCAATTTCATCAACGTCTTTTATTTCTGAAATGGCATCGATAACAATATAACCAACGTTATTAGATATTGCATAATCTAATTCGTTTTTCGTTTTGTTGTTGCCGTGAAATATTATTTTATTAGATGGAAAATCGGTTGATAACGCAGTATAAAGTTCCCCGCCTGACACAACGTCTGTCCCAAGGTTTTCTTCGCGTATAATACGATAAATTTCCTTGCATGAAAACGCCTTTGAAGCGTAAGAAATCATACCGCTTCCATATTCGTTTTCTAGTGCTGATTGATATGATTTAGCAACGTCTACAATATAGTTTTTATTAAAAACGTAAAGAGGAGTGCCGAATTTTTGTTTTAAAAATTCGCAGTCAACTCCCCCGATTAGTAATTTGCCATCTTTTGTTGTTGTAAAATATTTTTCGTTCATAATAACACCTAAAATCGAATAAATTTTAGCACAAAAAACGACAATTTGTCAATATATTTAATTAAATAAATATTATTATAATATTTAAATGATATTCCAGTTAAGAATTATATCGTGAACGTTATCAAAATAATTGTTTTCTAAAACGTCTTCAAGTAATACTAGATTTGTCTTGTTAATTTCAATATTATCTGAGTAAATACTAATTTCTCCAACAAAATCTCCCTTTTTTAATGGCGCTTTTATGCCTTTATTTAGGTTAATTTCATAAGTGTAGCCCTTGCTTTCGCCTTTCTTTAACGTGTCGTATATGCTATTTTCTACCGTTAATTTAGGCGTTTTATTTTTTGAATTATCAACTTTAAGCGTAACGTCTAATTCTTCGCCCTTTTTGATAATTTCTTTGGTGCTAAAATTATCAAAACCATAATTAAATAGGCTAGAAACTTCATTAAATCTTTTTTTGCTATTTGGTGCTTTAATAACTACTGAAATAAGTCTTGTATCATTTCTAACTGCGGTAGCGCATAGACAATGCCCCGCTTCGCTAGTATAACCTGTTTTTCCACCATCACACCCATTATAAAATTTAATAAGTTTGTTTGTGTTAGAAATTTCGGTAATTCTGTCTTTTGGGTGGTTGATTTTATCCATCCAAATTTTAGAAAAATTGTAATATTCCTTATGCTTGATTAAATTCTTAAACATTATAGCCACGTCTTTTGCACAAGAATACTGACCATCTTGTGGAAGGCCTGTGCAGTTAACAAAAAATGTGTTTTGTAGCCCGATTTCAGTTGATTTTTTGTTCATTTCATCAACAAAAGCATCTTGGCTACCATAAAGTTGTTCCGCAAGTGCTACACAAGCGTCGTTTGCAGATGCAACCGTTATGGCTTTTAATAGGTCTGATGCTGAATATACACCGTTTGTTTCTAAAAATACTTGTGAACCACCCATAGAAGACGCATTTTCGCTAACTGTCACCATAGTATCAAGTGAAAGTTTGCCCATATTAATGTTGTCATAACAAACAAGCATGGTCATAATTTTACACATACTTGCAATAGGCAATTTTTTATTTTCATTTTTTGAATATAAAACCTTTTCGGTTTTTTCATCTATTAGATAGGCGCTTTCACTTTCAATTTCGCCGTTATAATCGGCGTATGCAATCCTAATTTTATTGTTTTTAGAAAACGATAAGGTGCCTAAAAGCAATATCATTGATAATAAGCAAAAAAATACAGAAATACTTTTTTTCATTGTTTCTCTCCTTAAAAGTATTTTCTGTATTTATTAAAATTTTATTCGTTATGATAGATATAATAATACCTAAAATCGCTATATTTTTACTTGTTAATCATATTTTTAATTGATATGCCGTATCCACGCGTTGGGTCATTTATAAAAACGTGTGTTATTGCGCCAACAATTCTTCCATTTTGTACTATCGGGCTACCGCTCATGCCTTGAACAATACCACCTGTTTCGTTAATTAGGTTCTTATCGGTTATTTTAATAACAAAATTTTTATTTGCTTCTACGTCGTTATCAACTTTTGTTATTTGTATCTTATATTCTTTTGGATATTTACCATTTATTGTAGAATATATACTAGCGTTTCCTATACTAGCGTTGCCCATTTCTATTTCAAAAAGATTATCTTTGTTAAAATTTTCTTTAATATTTCCATAAACACCTTGCGTAATATTTTTATCAATTTCGCCAACGTGAAGCGATTTAGTAAATATTCCTTTTAGTTCCCCAGGTTTGCCTCGTTCACCTTTAACACTTCCCGTAATATAGCAATCAAACAGTTCGCCACTAACTATATCAACTATTTCACTATTTTCATCGTTTATTGAGTGCCCTAACGATGCAAATCTACCATTTTTGATAAAGGTAATCGTACCTATCCCTTTTATACTATCTCTAATATAAACGCCTAATTTATATATTCCGTTAACGTCTTTTGCAGGCTTGATTAAAACGTTTTTGTATTCATTATCTCTTTTTATATATAAGTTTTTTATTTTATCGTTATTTATTGCGTTTTCAACGTCTTGTGCGCTGTTTGTTGCTATTCCATCGATTTTTAGTATTACGTCACCTATCTGTAAATTAGCGTCTTTTGATGGCGAATTTGCCCCGATATCAGTTATAACGTCGGTTAGTCCCATAATTTTTGCGCCTTTTGTGTTTATAGAAAAGCCGGCAGGCATACCACCAAGTAGTACTTTATTGTCATTTGCATACGCTATTACGGTGCTTGGAACTAAATTAACCAAAAGCAATAAAAATGTTAATATCAAAAATAAATATTTACGCATAAATTCCTCTTTTATATCTTGCGTAAATAAAAATTTTATATACAAAAAAAATCGGCATTTGCCGACTTTTTTATTTTAATTTTGTTTTATATTGTTTTGCCTTTTCCATAAGTTCAAGCGCAAGTTTTTTCGCAACTTCACTATTAGCCGTTCCGCCAACAAGTCTAACAAGTTCGTTAATTTTGTTTTCTTCTGTTAACGTTGTAATTTTAGTGTAGGTTTTTTCGTTTTGTTCGTGCTTTTCAATCAATAAATTGCTATCAGCATAAACAGATATTTGTGGCAAGTGAGATATTGCGATAACTTGTGTGTTTGTCGAAATATTACATAATTTTTGAGCCACAACGGTTGCTGTTTTTCCACTAATACCCGCATCGATTTCGTCAAAAATATATGTCGAAACATCGTTAAACGTAGAAGACTGAACTTTTATTGCAAGCATAAACCTGCTCATTTCACCACCACTAATTACTGCCGATAGTGGTTTAACGTTTTCGCCAAGGTTTGCTGAGAACATAAATTCAATTTTATCAGGTCCGTTTCTTGTAAACAAGCAGTCGTTAAAAGATGGAATTTCGTTGAAATTAACGTTAAACTGAGCATTGTTCATACCAAGTTCTTTTAACTCTAAAACAACGTTCTTAGCAAAAATTTCACTAACCTTTCGCCTATTTTCATTAAGAGTTTTATAAGTTTCGTATAGTTTTTTTGCTAGTTTGTCTTTTAGAATTAAATAATCGTTAAAGGTATCATCGAATTTTAGTAAATCATCTCTTTCTTTCTTGGCGTTTTCTAAAAATTCGATTATTTCAGTGTAATTTTGCCCGTATTTGCGTTTGAGATTTTTAATAACGTCTAATCTCGCTAAAACTTCATCAAGCGATATATCGTATGTGTTAAAGTTATCAATGTTTGATGAAATTTCGCTTTCTATATCGCTAATTTCGGTGTAGGCGTTTTGTATTCTATCGTATAAAAGCGAATAATCATCGTTTAAGTCTGATATAGACGACAACATTTTAATGGCGTTATAAAGTACGTCTTGAACGCCACCTTCTTCGCTAATACACGCTTTTGAGCCTTGCAATGCTGTAAGAATTTTTTCTTGGTTGATAAGTTTTGATTTAATATCGTTTAACTCATCTTCTTCGGTTTCGTAAAGTTCGGCGTTTTCAATTTCGTTAATTTGATAATTAAGAACGTCAAGTTTAAGTTCTCTTTGTCTTTTGTCCCCACCTGAGTTTTCTAAAAAATCAATAATTTTTTTATATTCGGTATACACATTGTTGATTTCATCTTTAATAGCGAAAATGGTCTTACCGCCAAAATTATCAATAAGTTTTAGTTGATTGTTTTCGCTAAGTAGATTATAATGTTCGCTTTGCCCGTGAACGTCTACTAAATGCGACGTGATTTTTTTAAGCATAGATAAATTAACGCTTTCACCATTAACTTTGACCGTATTTTTGCCGTCTATTGTTAATTTTCTAGAAATAATTAAAGTATCATCGTATTCTATATCGAATTCGTTAAGGATATCTTTTATCGAACTATTTTCGCTAACGATAAATTCAGCGCTAACAAAACACTCTGTTTCGTTTTGTTTAATAAGCGTTTTATCAGTTTTTGCGCCAAGAACAAAGTTAATAGATTCGAGTATAATTGATTTACCCGAACCTGTTTCACCCGACATAACGTTTAGTCTTGGTGTGAAATCTATTTCTGCTCTTTCAATAAGCGCAACGTTTTTTATCGTTAGTTTTGTAAGCATTAAATCTTTTTTAATCCTTTTTCTATAATTTTAGCGTCTTTTTCAGTTTTTGTCACAATTAAAAGTGTGTCGTCACCCGCGATTGTGCCTAAAATGTTGTTTATTCCCATATGGTCGATAGCCATACCAGCAGTACCAGCGTTTCCCGATAGCGTTTTTATAACGATAAGGTTGTTCGCAACTTCAATAGAAGTTGTCACTTGTCTAAATAGTTCAACGATTTTTGGTGAAACGGTTGCACTTTCTATTTTTGGAAGAACATATATAGATTTTTTAGTTTTTCCGTTTACTTTTATCAAATTTAGGTCTTTTATATCGCGTGAAACAGTGGCTTGTGATGCTTTATAACCAAGTTCCACAAGTTTATTAGTTAATTCTTCTTGGGTTGAAATTTCAAATTCGCTAATTATTTTTTTAATTAAATTTAATCTTTCGGTTTTCGTCATTTTAATATTCCTTTGATACTAAGGTTTTAATTTATTTGATAATCTATTAAAGAAGTTAAAATCTTTTTTTCTTAAAAACACCGTGTCTTTTTCGCTTTTATTTATAAATACTTGGTCGTTTGTTTCTAAAAGTGAAACAAGTTGTCCATCTACAAATAACCCCGCTCCATTTCCGCCGTTATAAACGATTTTTGAGCGTTTAGATGGCGAATATACTATCGGGCGTGAATTAAATGAGTGTGGCGCGATTGGAGTGTATATACACGCTTCTACATCCGGCGCAAAAACAGAGCCACCAAGAGAGAGCGAATATGCTGTTGAGCCTGTTGGCGAAGATAACACAATCCCATCACCAACAACGTTTTCAACACAATAATCGTCTATACATACGTCTAGATTTATAATCATACTTCTAGATTCACGATATACGCGTTGTATAACCACGTCGTTAAGAGCGTAGTATTTTTGCCCTTTATATTCACAAACGATTGTAGCACGATTGTCTGGTTTTAATTGATTAGATAAAAACATTTCAACTGATTTTTCGATTTCATCTACTTCAAATTCAGTTAAAAACCCTAGTTGCCCCGCATTTATTCCTATTATTGGAATTGAATTTTGATTAACGTATTTCGTTCTACGAAGAATCGTGCCATCTCCACCTACAACGAATAATGCGTTAAAATCTTCTACGGGTTCAACGTTGTTTTTTTCTATAACTAAAAAACTTACGTTGTGTTTTTCTAGTGCCTTGGTAAGTAATTTAAGACAATATTCACTTTTTTGTTTTTCTTGGTTATAACAAATTAAAACTTTCATAATTTCTTATATAATTCTTCAAAAGACAAAATATTTTTAGCGTTCTTTTTAAGTAGTATTAGATATTCTGTGTTTTTATTTTCATTTATCGGCGCATTCGTTAGATTTTGTGGAAATAAATTGTGCTTAGTTGCTAAATTATAAACGTTTTGGCAAACTAATTTATGTAATTTTTTATCCTTAATAATACCGTTTTTAAAGTTCTTTTTTTCACCTATTTCAAACTGCGGTTTTATCAGTAAAATTATATCTTTTTCATCGTTTATTAGGTTAGATATAATTGGCATATAAATGGTAGACGATATAAAACTTAAATCAGCAACAATTAAATCTAAATCTTCATCAAAATCTTTTATGCATAACTCTTTAACGTTTTTGATTATAGGAAAAACTTTTGAGTTATTTTTTAGAGATTTATCAAGCAAATCATCGTTTAAATCTATCGCGTAAACTTTTTTAGCACCACGTTTAAGTATGCAATCCGTAAATCCACCCGTGCTTGCCCCTACGTCGGCTACAACAAGGTTATTAGCGTTATAATTAAAATCAGCAAGTGCTTTTTCAAGTTTATATCCACCAAGCGATACAAAGGAAATTTCGGCTTTTATTTCGATTAACGGACAACTATCTTCCTTGATAATAAAAGATGGTTTTATAACTTTTTGACCGTTAACGTAAACTTCGCCACGCTCTATTGCTTGCACCGATTTTGTTCTAGTGCTTAAATATCCATTTTTGTTTAGATAAACGTCTAATCTCATATTTAAAAGTTTCTATTGTATATTTTATCGACAAATTGCCTTAAAAATTCTGAGTTTGGTATTTTACCTAACGCGTTAATTATAAGCAAATAATGTTCGTTTGCTAATTTTTTTGCGTTTTCTAAACCAAAAATGCTTACTGCCGTTAACTTATTCTTCGCTTGGTCTTTTTTAGGGGTTTTGCCAAGAGTTTTAATATCGCTAATTTCGTCTAAAATGTCATCTTGAATTTGGAATAAATATCCAAGGTTAATGCCAATTTCTTCTAGTTCGTTATAGTATTTTTTGCCCGTTAGCAGTGAAGCCATTAAAAGTGGCGCAGTTAAAAGTTTGGCCGTTTTATTTAGATATATAGCGTATAAGTTGTCTTTTGAACGCTCCAAATTGGTTTCGGCAAGAATATCTAAGGTTTGTCCGAAAATCATACCGCTATAACCAGCGTATGCGGATAAAAGTTTAATAGCGTTTAGGTAATTTTGGTCAATATTTCTATAATCTAGCGCAGTTTCAAACGCTAGGTTAAGTAGAGCATCGCCAGAAAGAACGCCAAACGCTTCGCCGAATTTTTTATGAGTTGATAATTGTCCCCTACGATAATCGTCGTTATCCATACAAGGCAAATCATCGTGCACCAAAGAATACGTGTGTATAAGTTCGATAGATAATGCTAAATTTTCATAACATAAATAATCTACGCCAAGTATATCGCAAGTGGCTAAAAACAATATCGGTCTTATTCTCTTTCCACCATTTTTTAACGAGTATATTACTGAATCGGTTATGATTGATTTAGAGTTTTTTTCAACCTTTTCGAATAAATTACTTAAAGATATATCAAAAAAGTTGAGATATGAACTATATTTTTGTTCAAAATTAGTCATTAAACGCCCTCATCATAGCGCAGTTATAAGTGTTTTCCATAAGCATTGCAATCGTCATAGGACCAACGCCACCGGGAACAGGTGTAATAGCCGATGCTTTTTTAGAAACGTTATCGTAATCAACGTCACCTTTAAGTCCATTTTCAGTTCTATTTATACCAACGTCTATTACTATTGCGCCTTCTTTAACCATGTCTTCTTTTACAAGATGCGTTCTACCAACTGCAGCAACGATTATATCTGCTGATAGACAAATTTCTTTAAGATTTTTAGTTTGACTATGGCAAACCGTAACGGTGCAGTTTTCTTGTAAAAGTAAAAGTGCTACTGGTTTACCAACAATATTACTTCTACCAACTACAACGGCGTGTTTACCCGATAGTGATACGTTTTGTTCTTTTAGCAGGGTTATAACTGCCATAGGCGTACAAGAAACGATACATTTATTGCCTAATAACAGGTTGCCAACGTTGTTTGCAGTAAAACCATCAACGTCTTTATATAGTGGGATTAAAGATAGAACTTTGCTTTCGTTAAGACCTTTTGGCAATGGTAATTGAACTAGAATTCCATCAACGTTATTGTCGTTAGATAGTGCTATAACTAATTCTTCTAATTGTTCTTGTGTGGTGTTTTCTGGAAGACAGTATGAAAGCGATTTAATTCCAACATATTCTGCCGCTTTAATTTTATTTCTAACGTAAACCTCAGATGCTGGATTGTTGCCTACCATAATAACTGCAAGCGATAATTCGTGGTCTAGTTTAGTGTTTAAGTCTTTTACTTTTTCTATAAGTTGGTCTTTGATTTTTTTAGAAATTATTTTCCCGTCGATTACGTTTGCCATACATTACCTTCCTATGTTTTTTGAGTATTTTGCCAAAATTCCGTTAACAAAGTCCGTGCTTTTTTCCGTTGAATATTTGGCACATAATTTAACTGCTTCGTCAATAATGATTGGAAGGTCTGTTTCTTTGAATGAATTTAGTTCTGCCATACCAATAAGCAAAGCACATTTGTCCGTATTATAAAGTCTATCAACGTTGTACCCTACTGCAAGTTCTTCTAGTTCACTTAAAAACTTGTCTTTATTCGTTTCGATAGTTTCTAGTATTTTATTAGCAAAAATCTTATCGTTAGAGTTTAGTTCTAACGATAAGACGTCGTACAATGCTTTGTCTGCTTTTACAAAAAGTGTTGAAAAAATATATTTAAAAACAATTTCTCTTGCAAGTGTTCTCATATCAGTTTACTTTTTTTCTGCGGTTTTTTCGGTCGTTTCTTCTTTTTTAGTGTCTTGTGGTTTAACGTCAGGTTGTTTAGTGTTGTCGGCTACCGGAACTACAATGTTTTTATCTTCAAAGAACACGCCAACAACGTTTACGTTTACGTGTTTAATATGATAATCAGTCATTGATTCGATATTGTGCCTAATTGTTTCTTGAATTTTAAACGCAACGTCTGAAACGCTTTGTGAATAGTGAATTTTAACAAAAACGTCTATTTCTAACCCGTCTTTTGAAAAATTTACTTTAATAGCGTTCGTTTTCTTCTTTTTATTAGACGCTTTATGTGAATAAAGTTCAACTTTCGATAGTTCTGAAACAGCAAGTAAAATTATACCGTCAACAATGCCGTCGCCATACACTATTTTGTCTTCTTTTTTCTTTTGATAGAAATTAAAAGTTGCCATAAATATCCTCTAAACAATAATTTTATATTATTGTACCACAAAATATTTATTTTGCATAGTGTTTTTTATGAAATTGGAATAATTTTTACGTTTTCAGGCGTAATATTCATTTCTTCTTGAATAATTGTGTATATTGCAATGGCTTCATCTTCGCTTGCACTTTCAGATTTAACGATTACGTTAACGTTATCACTTTCTAGTCCTATTACGACAACTGCGTCTTCAAATCCATACGCTTTAATTAGACTTTCAAGCAATAGTTCGTTTTCTGTGTTCTTGGTTAAATCAATCTTCATTTGAAGGGCTTGATTATATTCGTCGCTATTTGCTTCTGCAAGCGATAAAATGCCGTCTAATTGCACTATTTCTTCATTTCTACTATTTAACCTTTCGGTTCTATACCCACTAAAATAACTAGAAGAAGTTAGTGCCGTTGTTTCGGTTGCATCTATTCCACCCGTTGTAAAAACGAAGTTAAAAATAGCGGTCACCGCAAGTAATGCAATCATACACGATAAAATTACGATTTTCTTTTTCTTTGTCATAAAACACTCCTTTAATTTGTTGATAAAATTTCTATGCAATTTATTTCCACGCCAAGTAATGACGTTGTTGCTTGTTGAATTTTATTCATTAGCATTATATTTTTAGAACCGTTTGTGACTATTAATACACCTGTGATTTTTGGGTACATTTCTTTTAGAACAACCGTTTTCCCATTTACTAAAATTGGAGATTCGATTGTTTCTTTTCCGCTAGACGTTTCTTTTATTATCGTTTCTTTTGCAAGTATCGTTTCCATGCCAGATTCGGCTTTTATTATTACGCTAACGTCGCCTGCGCCCTCTATTTTGGAAAGCACGTCAGTTAAACGTTTTTCAAGCGATAAAATGTAATTTTCGGCCTCTGTTCCAACCATCGTTTCTTTATTACTAGTCTTAAAACTAGTAGATAAAATTAGTACTAAAATTACGGAAATTATAACTATTAAAACCCTAGTTAATTTCTTGTTAGATTTAATTTTTGTGATTAATAAATTTTTAGTTATTTCACTCATAAATAAACTCTACTTTTACGTTATATTTTTCTTTAATTTTATTTATAACGTTGTTCTTTTCTTTTTCGCTAATTATATTGTTGTTTGCGCCCGAATTTTTAAGGTTAATAATGATTTTTTCTAACGTTTGGTTATTCATATTATCGCTATATTTAAGCGTGATTTCAGCGTTTAAAATTCCTTCTTCATTGCATATTATATTGCAATCGTTTTTAATATATTCTAATTTTTCGTTAGAATAATAGTCTAAAAATTCTTGCTGAACTTCTATATGAGTTTCGCTACTTTTTTCGAATATAAAATCAATTTCCCCATCAGTTATTGTGGGTTTTATAACCACTAAAATTATTACTATTGAAAATATGAATTTAACTATCCCAAATTTTTCGTTTTCTGGTAGAAGAGTTGTCAGAATTGACGTTAAAATGGTTATAGTAGAAATTGAAATAATCCAACTTGTCATTTTTTTATGTTATAAAAAGGCGTTTGCGCTAATTATTGATAAAAGTATCGTTAAAAAGAACATAAACCCACATATTAACGTTGAAACGTTAAAATAAGAGATACATTTAGCCGTGTTTTTTAGGTGGTTTGCTAAGGGCTGTCTTGAAAATAGTTCGATAATAGCCGTTGCAATTTTTAAAAGTAGTGAAAAAACAATCATTTTTATAACCGGTGAAAAAATAAGCGTTGCCATTGTTATTAACGCTATAATTCCAAGTGCGTTTTTAATTAAAACACTTCCGGCAAGCATAATATCAAAACCATCTTTTAAAAATCCACCAACGATTGGAATTGAGTTCGATATTGCATATTTTGTTGCCTTAATAGATGCACTATCAAACGTTGCGCTAGTTAGTCCTTGCGTTGTGATAAATATTGCAAAGATTGTAAAAGATATGCCTATAATCCATTTGATTAGTGATGATATAAAATCAATAAAAGAATTAAGTTTTGTCGTGCCCGATAGTTCACCAGATATAGAAATTATGGTCATTGTTATAACTAACGGAAGTATAACTTTTAGAAATATATTTGTTATTATTCCAGACAAGAGCAAAGTTTGTGGCGAATAAACAGACGCTGATACATTACTGCCTGTCGCGACCATTAACGTTATTATTATGGGTGACATAATCTCATTTAATTTCGCTATATTTTCTATAATGATTTTAGTGTTTGTGTACATTGAATAAATCTCTTTGTACAAAATAAGAATTATAGATAATGAACAAACTAAATTCGTTATTAAAGACGTGCTTTGTGATAGCGTGTTTCCCTTTACGTTGTTTATTATGGTGCAAAATATTGCAATCGCAATAATGCTTAATATTATTGGCGTGTAGTATTTTATTTGAATTAAAATATTTGTAAATAAAATGTTGTAAATTGATGAGTAATCGGTATTATATTCCCCTTTTAATATTGATAAAAGTTTGTTAGAAACGTTAATATTTTCAGCACTATTATCTATTATAGAGTTATAAAAATCTTCTAGTTTAGAGATATCTAGATTTAATAATTGTTCGTTTATATTGTCGGTTAATGTTTCTGCGTGGGCTACGTTAAAATTTATTGTTGACATTAGCGCTGTAAGTAATATTACAATAAGAATATATATATACTTTTTCATAACAATAATCCACTTAAAATATTAAATACAGCATAAATTATAGGTGCTGATACTCCTAGTATTACAATTTTTCCTATTAAAACAAGTTTATTTGCTAGGCTCTTTAACCCCATATCTTCTATTGTAGAACTTGCGAATTCAAAAACGTATGATATTGCTAAAATTTTAAAGATAATCTTATAATATTCATATTCTAAATTTGTTAGAAAAACAAGTTTATTTACTATTTCAAAAGTGTCTTTTACATAATCAAGTGAAAGATATATTAGTAGCACTGAAGAAGCAATAACTGCAACGTCGCTATATTCACTTTTAGAGTGTTTTAAATAAACAATTATAAAAGCGCAAACAAGCGCGATTAGTATAATTTTAATCATCAATACAGATTAAATATGTTTTTTATGTTTTCAAATAGTTCGCTAACCATATTTATTACAAGCGTTAGCACGATAATTAAACCTACCAAAGATACGAGAGTTGCTATATCATCTCTATCGCTCTTTTTTAGGACTTGGCAAATTACCGTGATTATTATGCCTATTGCTGCTATCTTAAAAATAATATCTATATCCATATTTCACCTATAAGAGCAAAATAAATATTATTAAACCTATAAAAATGCCAAGTTTTATAGTTAAAGGCTTTTGTTTTTCTTCTTTTTCTTTTGATATATTAAGGTTATCTAAAATTTTTTGCGAATTGATTTTTATTACGTTTAATTGTGAAGAATAATCGCTTTTACCTATTGTGCCAAGATATTCATTTACAAATTTTAGTTCTTTTTCATTAAGAAACGGCAGTTCTTTCTTTGTTAATTCATTATTTTTTATAAAAAAATTCTCTAAATATGTTTTAAGTTGTCCATTGTAGTTTTTAATTATTTCTAGTATCGGTGTTTTAGTATAACTAACGTGTGTTTCAAGGCTGTTATTAAAAGAATTAAGTTCTTCAAAGAAAATTCTTTTAAGTTCTAGATTTTTTGTTAGTTTTATCGCGGTTATTGTGCAAATTATAAAAGAAATTGCACCGAATAATACGTTAAATTTCATTTAATTCGCTATTATATATAGCCTTTATCTCCCCAGGTATATTACCTTTATTAAGCAAAATAAAGTAATCAAACACTTCTTTTGCCTTTATAAATTTTTTTAATAAATCATAAACGTTTTCGGCGTGCGCCGTTGCAATTACTTTAATTCCACTATTTTTAGCCTTATATGCGCCCAAAAAGTCGTTATTTGTCATAAGTTCGTCCATAAACATTACGTCTGGCGACATACTCTTTGTTGCTATTTGTATAGCATATTCTTTGTTAGATTGTTTAAGAACGTCTATATTTTTGCCATGAACGGCAAGTTCGCCCCTTTCATCAATTACAAGTAGATTAAGATTTGTATTTTGATTATAATTTCTTATTAAATCTTTAAGTATTGTTGTTTTTCCATATCCTGGTGGAGAAATAATAAGTAAATTTTTCGGTGTGTTTTTTAAGCAATGATAAAATATATCGTTAGAACAGCCTATAATTTCATGCGGTATTCTAATGCATAATGATGATATATTTTTAAGTGTGATAATTTTTCCGTTTTCTACAACCATGGTGCCACATAGTCCAACTCTAACTCCGTTTTTAGACGTTAAAAAGCCGTCTTTTATATTTTCATTATAAGCATATAGCGACTTTTCGGTTAGTGCACTGATTATGTTTTCTATATCTAAATTAGTTGCCGTTATTGCGCCATTACTATCCTTTAATATTCCGCTTGTCCCTAAGAAAAATTTATTAAAGTTATAGTTTATTATTACTTTTTGTAATGCTCTAATTCTAATTTCAAATAATTTGTTTATATCTAAATTTTTAATTGAGTTGATATAGTGCTGTGGTAAAAAATCTAACATAATAATATATATTTTCGATTTAGTAAAAATATTCAAAAAAAAAGAGAGAAGAACAATTTCTTCTCTCTTTACGTTTTATTTTAAATTATTATTTATCGTTTCCGATGATTTCGCCGATTGAAACGGTGCTGTCACCTTCATCTTTCCATTCGCGAAGGTCTTCAACAGGTTCTTCTTCAACTTTCTTTGCTTTTTCAGGAGCAGGTTTTTCGATTTCAGGAAGTAATGCTTTGATTGAAAGAGTCATTCTTTCTTTTTCTACATCGATGTTAAGAATTTTTGCTTCAACTTCTTGTCCTACTTGTAAAGCATCGCTTGGAACTTTGATAAATTCACGAGAAATTTGGGTAACGTGTACTAAACCATCAACGCCTTTTTCGATTTCTACAAAAGCACCAAAGTTAACAAGTCTTACAACAACGCCTTTAACAACGTCGTTTACTTGGTATTTGCTTGGAACTAAATCCCATGGTTTTTCTTGTAGTTGTTTATAACCAACAGAAACTCTCTTTGCTTCTGCATCAATTTTTAGAATTTTGAATTCATATGATTTGCCAATTTCTAATACGTCTGCTGGGTTTGAACAACCAGTCCACGACAAGTCAGAAATGTGTGCTAGACAATCGAAACCATTAACGTCGATAAATGCGCCGAAGTTAGTAAATCTAACAGGAGTACCTAAAACAACGTCTCCTTCTTGGATATTGCCAAAGAATTCAGCTTCTTTTGCGGCTTTAATTGCATCTCTTTCTTGTTTTTCTGCTTCTAGAATAACTTTTTGAGAACCAACGATTTGACGACGTGGACCTTTTGCTTCAACTTTTTCGGCTTTAAGTCTTAAAGTTTTGCCAACGTATTTATTTAAATCTTTTACAAAACCGATTTTAATTTGAGAAGATGGAACGAAAACTTGATAACTTCCAAATTTACCGATTAAACCACCTTTATTAACTTCGGTAATAACTGCTTCGAAGATTTTTCCGTTTTTAATTTCTTCAACTTCTGCTTCTTCTTGAAGAACTTTTTGCATAGCCTTTTCAGAGAATTTTAGTGGACCTTTACCTACAACCATAAGACGGATTTCATCGCCAACATTGTAGTCGTCTTTATTAAAATCTTTGAGAAGTTCTTCTTTTGGAAGTTCAAAGTCGATTTTAGAATTCTTGATAGAAACAGTTAAGCCGTTATCTTTAACAGAAGATATTTTTGCAACGACAATTTGGCCTTTCTTATAGTCTTTGTTAGGCTTAATGTTGTCAAATGCTGCTTGCATTTCTGATTTAACAACTTTTTCAGTTGCAACTTCGGGTTTTACTTCGCTTTCAATAACTTCAGTAGTAGTAATTTCTTCTGTAATTTTTTCCATTTTTTGGATTACCTCCTGGGCTTGACTTATAGGCGTTGATGCACCTAAAACAATACCCACCTTTTTATAATTTTTTAATATTTCATAATCAAAATTTTTGGTGTCTATTATTCGAAAAACATTGTCGCAGTATTTTTTTGAAATTAGATATAGATTGTTCGTATTATTACTTTTAGAACCACCTATAACAACTACTGCGTCTGATTTTTTTGAAATAATTTCAACTTCATTTTGACGTCTTAATGTAGTATAACAAATTGTTTTGAAAATATCAACTGATTTTACGTTAGTATTAGCAATTTTTTTGACAATTTTATCAAATTTTTTCTCACTAAACGTTGTTTGCGCTACAACACATAACTTTTGGGCATTAATAGCATTGATTTCGTTTGCGTTATCAGTTATAACGGCACTATCATCGCACCACCCGTTTATACCTATAATTTCAGGGTGTCCTTTATCTCCTATTATAACGATTTGATAGCCTAATGAATAATATTTATTAACGATTTTATGTATATTTTGAACAAACGGACAAGTGCAATCTAAAACGTTAACCTTTTTTTCTTTAAGTATTTCGTGAATAGCCTTTTTTTCGCCGTGTGTTCTTATTAAAACCGTATCATTACTGCCTAGCGAAACTTCGTCAAGTTTATAAATTGTTTTAACGCCGTTGTCTTCAAGATTTTTGTTAACGATTTCGTTATGGATAATTTCGCCTAGAACGTAGTTGTTGTTCCCTTTAAGTTCAAACGCCTTTTCAACCGCTCTGCCAACACCAAAACAAAATCCACTATTTTTACCTATATAAAATTTCATTTTTTGTTTCCGTTTTCAAACGATGGTATAACGTTTACCATATTATCGTAAATAATTTGGTTTAATTCCTTCATAACGTCGTCGGTTAATTTTTTATCGTAGTAAGAAGAAAAGTCAAAAGGCTTGCCAAAATAGATTTTAGTTCTTCTAAAAAGCCTTGGCTTACTTTTCATCATTATAGGTACTATCGGTTTTTTAGACTTGATTGCAAATATCGAAACACCATCTTTTAATGGTTGAAGTTTAGTGGTTTTCGTTTTATTTCTTGTGCCTTCTGGGAATATTATTAGTTTTCTATCGCTTTTAAGCACTTTAAGTATGGTTATTAAAGAAGTGAAATCTGCTTTATCTCTATCGATTGGAATAGCGCCAAATGATGCAAGCATCTTTCCAAAGAGTTTTTTATCAAAGAGTTCTTTTTTTGCCACAAAAGATGCGTTTTCTTTTGAAAAAGTTCTAGCAAGATTAACAGGGTCTATAAAACTATAATGGTTGCACGCCAAAACAGCGCCACCTTCTGGCACGTTTTCAAGCCCATATATTTTTGTAGGATAAAAAACCCATACTATTTTTAATAAAAATCTTTGAAAACCGTTCATAAAAACACACTAAAATCTATTTTATGTAAGACATTACTTTATTGATAACTTGGTCAACAGTCATATAAGACGTGTCTATTAAAATTGCATCTTCTGCTTGAACTAGTGGCGAAAAATCCCTATTTTTATCGTTATAGTCACGTTTTTCGATTTCATCTTTAATAGTGTTGTAATCTACTTTTTGACCTTTTAATGTTAATTCTTTGTATCTTCTATCAGCACGAACTTCGCTACTAGCAGTTATGTAGAACTTGTAGTCGGCGTTTGGAAGAACGTAAGAACCAATATCTCTACCATCTAAAACGCAAGAAATTTCGTTTGCAATTTTTCTTTGCATTTCAACCATTTTAAGTCTTACACATTTTAGGCTAGAAATATTAGATGCAGCCATAGAAACGTGATTTTCACGGATTTTTTCCGAAACGTCTTCACCATCTAACATTGTCACTTGACTTCCGTTAACGTATTTAATTTGTAGGTCGATATCATCGATAAAAGTTTTAACTTTTTCTTCGTCGAAAGTATCGATATTTAGTTTTAGCGCTTTAAGTGCAGTTGCCCTATACATTGCGCCCGTGTCTAAATATAAAATATTAAGAGTTGCTGATAATTTTTTTGCAATTGTGCTTTTGCCACTACCAGATGGACCATCTAGTGCGATTTTTATAATTTTATCCATAATTTATACCTCACGAATTATTATAACAAAGTTTAATATTAATTTCAATAATTTTTGTGTTTTATCTAGGCGTTTTGCCCTGCCGTATATCCCGTTGAAAAGGCTATTTGTAGATTAAATCCACCCGTAAATGCGTCAACGTCTAAAACTTCGCCGGCAAAAAATAGATTTTTTATAATTTTGCTCTCTAACGTTTTAGGATTAACACCCTTAACGTCAACACCACCAGAAGTGATAATTGCTTCGTTAAACGGTCTTAACGATTTAACCTTAATGGTAAAGTTTTTAAGAATGTGTACAAGTTTTTCGCGCTCTTGCTTGGTAATTTCGGAGCATTTTCTATTTTTTGAAATACCTAGGCGTTTTAAGAGCACGTTTGCAAGCGATTGTGGTGCTAATTTTCTTAAAAGTGAGTTTATCGATGCAACGTTTAGTTCTTCAATTTCTCGAATAAGCCTATTGTCTAGCGTTTCATTGTCAAGAGCAGGTTTTAGGTCGATTTTAAGTTGAACTTTACTTATTTCTAACCTATTTATTTTTGATGAACAAGAAAGTATGGTTGGCCCTGAAACGCCAAAATGAGTAAATAATAGTTCACCGAAATCTTCATAAACGACTTTTTGATTAAAGATTGCCGTTAGTTTAATGTTTTTAAGGGCTAAACCTTGTAATTCTTTTATATCTAAATCATAAGTGTCTAACCCGCATAATGCAGGAACGGGATTAACGATTTTATGACCTATTTTTTTAGCAAAAGTATAACCATCGCCCGTGCTACCCGTTAGTGGATAACTTATTCCACCCGTGCAAATAATAACCGAATCAGCAAGATATTCTTTATCTTGTGTTTTAACGCCGATTATTTTATCGTTTTCAATAATTAAATCGGTCACGTTGGTATTAAGGCATATTTTAACGCCGTTATTTTTTACTGCTTTTTCAAGCGTTTTAATAACGTCTGATGATTTATCGCTTAAAGGAAAAACTCTGTTTCCACGTTCAATTTTAAGGCTTAAACCATTGTTTTCAAAGAAATTATACGTATCTAATGGCGAAAAATTATAAACACTACTATACAAAAATTTTGGATTATTTATAACAAAATTAAAAAACTCAGGCGTAGGCACGTCGTTAGTAAGATTGCATCTGCCTTTACCCGTTATGTATATTTTTTTTCCAACTTTTTCGTTCTTTTCAAGTATTGTCACTTGATTATTTGGCGATAAAGATGCAGAATATCCAGCCATTAAACCAGATGCACCACCACCTATAATAATAATTTTTCGCATATTAAAACTCTTTTTTAAGTATTTCTAAACTTTTCACGTCAGTTTTATCGTAAATTAAAGGTGTAATCGTTACGTAGCCTTTTTTAATCCATTCATAATCGGTATCTAAATCTTCACGTTTTTTATTTGTTTCTTTTCCACGGATTAAAAATTTATCTTCACTAATTTTAACACACTCATCGTCGTAAACAAACTTTCCAAGTTTAGTCACGATAGTGCCCTTAATTTTTACGTTTTTATCAGGGAAATTAACGTTAACAACGCTATTTTTATGTAGTTTTGGGTAAATTTTTTCAATAATTTTTGTAGAGATGTTGGCAAATTCATCAAAATCATAGTCGTCATCATGCGAAAATGCTGAAAAACTAATCGCAGGTATATCAAAATATGCCGATTCAAACCCAATAGAAACTGTGCCCGAATATAATATATCTGATGATAAATTATGCCCTAAATTTATGCCCGAAATGGTTAGGTCTATATTAAAATCTTCAAATCCGTGTTTTGCGATTTTAACGCAATCACAGGGCGAGCCACTAATTTTATATGCCCTAACGCCGTTATATAAATTAACTTTAATTACGTCGATTTCTTTATTGAAGTTTACCGAATGCGCCGTCATAGACCGATTGCCGTCCGGTGCAATTACTAATAGGTTGTGTTTTTTTGATAGAGCCTTAACTAAGGCAAGTAAACCTTTGCTATAAATTCCATCATCGTTTGAAATTAAAATGTTCATATCTCTCTTATGTTAAACATAAACAAACTAAAAATCGATTGAAATTATCAAGTGATTTTAGTTTTGTTTCATTTTTTATTTTTCTTAAATAAATTCTCTAATTTATCGCCTTTTTTGTAAATCAAAACAGTTAAAAACAATGTTAAAGTTATAAATAAAATCCAAAGTAAAATACCCCACCACGTCGTATATGGTATTATACTATTATTCATTGAATAGGTTGAAACGAATATTGAAATAAACCTTGTTATAAGTATCATAACGATAAAAAACAATGGCTTTATAGTTGTAATTCCGGCAACAAAACATAAGATATCATCGGGAAAAAGAGGAAATAAAAACATAAACGTAAGAATTATCTTATCTTTACCCTTAATTGTTTTTAAGCCTTTTTCTAAATTGCTTTTTCCTATTATCCAAGACGCTACTTTTGCGCCGAAAATTTTGCCTATAAAGTAAGCAACGATAGAGCCTAAAACAATTCCAATATAACTATAAATCGCGCCTTGTAATGGGCCAAATAACAGCACGCCCGCTCCTACCGTGATAAAAGATGGTATGGGCAAAAAAACAACTTGTGCAAATTGTAGTATTATAAATATAAAAACAACGTTTTTAAATGTTGAAACGTATGCCCTAAAATCGTCAATAGTGTCTATTCTATCTAATATTCCCCATTTTTTTAATAAAAACAAAGAAATTGATACAAAAAACACTAAAAAAATTGAAACGTACAATATTTTATAAACTAATTCGGTTTTTTTTCTAAAATAATATATAGTGAAAACCGTTAATGAAGATATTAAACCAATAAGTAATGCTACTATAAGGTTATTAAACTTATAAAAAAAGCCGTAATTAAACGTTTCAACGTATAAAACGCTAAAAACAACGCCTAAACTGCCAAGCAAACATATTACTATAACGTTAAGCGTGTTTTTTATCTTATTATCTTTTTCCATAATAATATTATATTACAGAAAAACTTAACTATCCTTAATTTAACTAAATTAACTTTTTATATTCAGACACGGCAATTTTATCGCATCTATTATTAAATTCGTTATCAGAATGACCTTTAACTTTTATGAAATTAACGTTATGTTTTGAGCACTCTTGCAATAATTCTATCCAAAGTTCTTTGTTTTTAACTTCTTTTTTGTCGGCCGTTTTCCAATTATTATTCTTCCAATTCTCTATCCAGCCTTTATTAAAGGCATCTACAACGTATTGAGAGTCTGAATACAAATTTACGACACAAGGCTCTTTTAAGGCTTGAAGCCCCTTTATAACGGCTAAAATCTCCATTTGGTTGTTTGTTGTTTGTGCGCTATTACCAGAAACGACTTTTTCAACGCCGTTAAACATAAGAATTGCGCAATAACCACCAACACCTGGGTTGCCAGAGCAAGCACCATCGGTATAAATATCTACAATTTTCATAAATTATCCTCTAATTCCTTAGAACGATTAATGCACGCCGTTATTGCTTTATCAACAATTTCGCTTAAATTTAAATCGTTAAAAGTATTGATTGCTTGAATAGTGGTGCCACCTTTACTACAAACAGCATTTATTAAATCGTCAAGTGATTTATCGGTTGAAGATTGTATCATTTTGCCAGCGCCAATCATCGTGCTTGTTGCAAGACTTAGTGCAGTTTCATAAGATAATCCGTGTTTAACACCACTTTCAACGATACTTTTAATAAAATAGTAAAAATATGCAGGAGAACTGCCACTAACACCCGTAACTGCACCAATTTCTTCTTCTTTTACGTTAGAAACTACTGCAAAAGAACTAAAAATATCGTTTACGAATTTTATATCATTTTTATCGGTTAGGTCGGATAAATCAATACCTACTGCCCCACAGCCTATTGAACAAGGGGTGTTTGGCATACATCTAACTACCTTGCTTAACGCAAAATATTGCTTAATTTTGCTAATTTTTACGCCAGCCATAATACTTATAACGTTAGGTATATTTACATCTTTAAGCGTGCTAGCAACTTCATCAAAATTTTGTGGTTTTATTGCAAATAATAGAAAATTACAATTATTAGCAACAAACAAATTATCCTTTGTTGCTTTAACGCCTAATTTAGTCATTTTTTCTATTTGAGCGTCATTAAGGTCACTAACGATTATTTGACTTTTTTTAAGAATTTTAGAGTTTATTATGCCGTTTATAATGGCAGTAGACATAAATCCTGCACCGATAACGCCTAAAACAAACTTCTTTTTCATTTATACACCCCAAAACAATAAGTTTTTATATATATTTACCATAATATTTTACAATATTTATATTGTTTTGTCAATCTAATAATTTATAAATTAAAGTGTGTGTTTTTATTAAAAAAATTTGAAAATACATAGCAATATTTAACAATTTTATTATTAAAATAATTGACTATAACTAAAAAATATTATATAATATCTATGCTTAGGGGAGTGGCTCAACGGTAGAGTAGCGGTCTCCAAAACCGTAGGTTGCGTGTTCGAATCGCGTCTCCCCTGCCAAAAAACTGAAAACACCGATTTTTATCGGTGTTTTTTATATTTTTTAATTTTTATAAGTTAGTTAGACGGGCGCGAGTTTTTAAGGAATTGCTTATCAATAAAGCCATAATTTTCATAATTGTTTTTGCCACAACGAACTTTTCTTAAAATAGAGCCACTAATAATGCTACTGCACTCACCAAATTCATACCAAAGATTAGTTGGCATACCACAAAATATTGCAGAATCAACAAAAACCCAAGGCAATTCGTGTATTCTATCCCAAATTGTTTGCATATAGCCGAATAAATTATGTTCTTTTACGGTTTTTGTTGAAGACGATACAACGTTTTTATCAAAAAAACTACATGCAAGAACGTTAAAACCTTTATTTTTTAAATCGATTGCCGTGTATTGTTCGCAAGGCGATTTAGATGCAAATTGATATTGCCAGTCTGCTAAAATTGTATTTTTATGTATAGCATTAAGGAATTTTTCGGCCTGATTTTTAGAGCGAGCGTTTGCCGACCAAACTCTACTCTCGTATTCCTTTATATCAGGCCTATAAAGCATTAAATCAGCCCACATTATCGGTGTTCTGCCTTCGTTTACTATTTCAGTAGTTAAGTTGTTTAGATAGGTTAAAACAGTATTTTCAGGAGCATACCCCTTGGTATATATCTCACACTCATCGCAACCAACTATAAAATATTCGCCACTACCGAACAATTCGTATAATTCTTGTCTAATTTCTTTGAGTTTATTAATAACTTTTTGGTTTTGAATATCCAAAGCCCACCCGTCAGGCGTGAACATATACGCTAATTTTGGATTTTGGTCTAACACAACGTGTTTTCCCGTGCATCCCCTAGAATAAAACGCGTGCCCTAATGAGTTAAATGATGGAACGGGCTCTGCACCTAACGCTCTAATTTCTGAAGTTATAGTTTGGATTTGTTTTTTTGTAAATGATTTTTTCCAACCCAACTCTTTAAGAGACTTAAACCTATACATTCCCCATATATCAACAACAATATGAGTATATTGTAAAGCGCATAAATAACGCGCCATTTTTCTTATATAATTAAAATCGTATTCAGGGAAAATGCATAGTTGTGCAAAACGATTTTTAATAGAAAATTTACCAATTATATCGCCAATCGGCAAGGTCGCAAAGGTTTTTTCGTTAATTTCCTTTAATATAATGCGAATAATTAGCGCCATAAAACCGCGCATCAACGAATTTTTATCTTTTCCAAGTATTCCAACGCCGTTTTCAGTTATTTTAATCGTATATTCAGCACCATCGTTTAGAGAAATAAATTCAGCGTTCCCTATTGAAATTTTTAACTCATTAGTTTCATTTATTTTAAGATTATTTACCTTAAAAGTAGCATTGTGCCAAATTTCTTTAAGAAGTGATTTATTATCACAATTCGGCATCGTTATAATTGTAGTATTATTAGATAAAATATAAAAATTTTCCATAAATTTGCCCTTTAAAATTAATACGCGTTCGTTCTTTCGCCGTTATCTATTTTTGTATAGTGAAAATCGCCCTGAACTCTTACACCATCAGAAAAATACACAAAAGTTTCGGGGTATTTTTTTAATAACGTCATAAATTCGGGAACATCCCACCTATTCATAACGGTAATAACCATAAAATATTTATCACCAGTATACATTCCTTGGCTTTCCAAAATAGTTGCACTGTGATGATATTTGTATAAAATCTCGTTTTTGATAGCGTCTGGTTTTTTTGTAACGATTTTAACTTCGATTGCGTATCTATCTTTTCGCAAAATCGCCGTAATAGTCCACTCAGAAACGAAAATTTGAACTACTGATAAAAGAATACTAGTTAAATCACCGTATATAAAATACGACATGGCAACTATAGTATAAGAACAAAAACTTATAATTTTTTCTACGTGAAAATGTGGCTTAATTTTATGGAATAGGCATGCTATTATATCTACTCCACCTGAAGAAAAACCAATTTTAAGCATTAACCCTATACAAACGCCCATCATCACTCCTGAAAATATTGCGGCAATCAGTCTATAACCTATAGCAATTTCAGTAGTTAAATTTGCGGGGATAAAAACGTAGAAATTAACACTTTCTAGTAGTATAACGCCCACAGAATCTAAAAGTGTGAATAGCATTACGTATATAACAAACCTTTTGTTAAGAAAAATCCAAGCAAGAATTAACAACGGCACGTTAATAATTATTTTGAACCAACCGATGTTAATACCAGTTAATTCATACAAAATAGTACTAACGCCGTCTATTCCGCTTGGAGAGAATTTAGAAGGCACTATAAAAGTATGTAATGCAACTATTGAAATTATCGCCGATAAGAACGTAATAATAATGCATTTCAATTCTTTTTTAACGTTTTGTTTCATAAATCACCTATTTTTTGCGCTATAAATATTATATTACTAAAAAACAGACTTTGCAATAGTTGTTAAAATTAATTATATTACCACTCCAAAAAAATTAGTTATAACTAGGAACATTAATGGAATCGTAATAATAGATAAAACAGTAGATAACAACACAACGATAGACGCGAATTCGCCATCTGCCTTAAATTTAATTGCAAACATTGCAGTAGACGTTGCACTTGGCATAGACATTGTAAAGAATACTGCATATTTTACAATGGTTGATACCGGTAAGAACGAAACAACTAGCATCGAAATAACCGACATAACGATTAGTTTTAAGAAACAAGAGTAATACACCCAAAGATTTGTAAATAATTGCTTAAAATTAACGTTTGCAAGTTTAATACCAATAACAATCATTGATAATGGCGTCACCATATCTGCAATTAGATTAATGCTGTTTGCAAGTTTTCCATCTAAAACCATATATATAACAGGTTTTTTTATGGTTAAAAACATAATAAGGCCAAGAGCAATAGCGATAATGTTAGGATTTAATAACATTTTCTTAACTGAAACCTCTTTTTTATCACCACTAACCATAAAAACGCCAATAGACCAAGACATTAGGTTAAAAATAGAAATTATTGCACCGCCATAAATTAAAATTTCACTTTGATAATTGCCTGCACCTGAGAATAACATTTGTAAAAATGGTAAACCCATATACCCACAATTACCAAATACGCTTGCATATTTTACTACTTTTTTAATTTTATCTTTTCTTTCGTCTGTATCTCTTTTTATGATTAAAGAAACGACTAAAATCATTAATAAATGCGTTAAAATCGTTAAAAGAGCAACGTATAAAAGATTAAGTGCGATTTCTGCCTTATATTCTATCTTTTGAAAACTCATAAATAGCATTGCGGGTTGAGCAACGTATAGAACAAGTGAAGAAAATACTTCTGCTGCTGATGAATTTACAATTTTTGCTTTAATTGCTACGTATCCTGGAACAGCCAAAACAACAAGCGAAAATACCGTGATAAGAACTGATAAAAAATCTATTTGCAAAGTAGTGTACCCCTACGTTTTTTATTTATTTTATCACAAATTATTAAAAAACGAAACCTTTTTTAATAACTTTTATTTATATTTTATAAATAAAAAAGAAGTTGCCAAGTTTAGCAACTTCTTTTTGAGTGTTTTAATTATTTAATTTTGAATTTTGCAATTCTTATACAATAGTTGGTGCCGTAATAGAAAGGTTTAACGTAGAAAGAGTTCTTTTTATAAGGCACGGTTTCGTTGTTATCAAGCCATTTAACGTTTTTGATGTTAGCATTAAGTATTTTAACAAGTCTTGCTTCACCACTATCAACGTAAATGTTAGGTTCAACCATCATTTCAACGTTTTTAATAATTGCATAATAGTTGTCTTCATCGTCTTTAACAACGGTAGCGTTTTCTGCTTGAATGTCACAAGATTTGAACTTATAAATTTTGTTTTTATTAAGTTTAATAAATTTAGCAACTTCAAGTAAATATGCTTTATCTATAAGTCTTAATTCGCCGTTTCCTTGTGGACCAACGTTAAGCAAATAGTTGCTATCACAACTTCTGCAATCAACTAAATCTTCTAAAATTTGATTGATAGATTTATAGTTGATATCGCCGTTTGCAATACCCCAATGGCTATTAAACACTTGACACATTTCGGTTGCAAGTGGTTTACCACAGTTATTAAGCGCAGAACCTGGTTTGCCCCTTTCGAACGTTATGCTATCAATTTCGATATGACCGAGTTGCCCCATTTTATGCATGCCGGTGTTGTTGATTATCATAGCGTTTGGCTGATGCTTTCTAATAGTGCCGTATAGCCTATCTTCTTGCCAATCAGCGTTCCAGTTATTCCACATACCATCAAACCACAAGCCACCTATTTTACCATAATTTGTACATAAAATTTCTATGCTACTAATTAGGTAATCCATATATTTAGACCAGTTATTCTTAAAATCTGGGTGGTGCCAATCGATTAAGGTGTGATAGAAAAATGGAATTATGCCTTGTTTATTACATTCGTCTACAAATTCTCTAACAAGGTCTCTGCCGTTTTGTGTTGTTGCAATATCATAATCGCTTAAACCTTTTGTATCGAACAACGAAAAACCATCGTGATGACGTGTGGTGAGCGTAATATATCTTGCGCCGGCTTGTTTAGCAGTTTTAACTAGGTTTTTTGCCCAAGTTTTTGTTGGGTTAAATTTTCTAGCATATGGTTCGTATTCAGCATCAGGAATTTGATAAACTTCTTTTGCCCATTCGCCCTTACCTAATACGCTATAAGGTCCAAAATGAACGAATAAACCATAACCTAGGCTCTTAAAATCGCGTATATATTGATATTTCATTGTATTTCTCCGTTAATTATTTAGATTTTTTATAAAGTGGGCCGTAAGTTTCGCACGCTCTATAATCTTGACCTTCTTTATCCATACCAAATGCGTTCCAAGAAGCAGGACGATAGATTTTTTCATCATCAACGTTATGCATACATACAGGAATACGTAGCATAGAACACATAGTAATTAAGTCAGCACCGATATGACCATAAGAAATTGCGCCGTGGTTTGCACCCCAGTTATTCATAACGTCGTATGCAGTCTTAAATGCGCCCTTACCCGTAATTCTTGGAGCAAACCAAGTACAAGGCCAAGTATAGTCAGTTCTCTTCCAAAGTTTATCAGTCACTTCGTCTGGAAGTGCAACAGTCCAACCTTCTGCGATTTGCATTACAGGACCAACACCTTTAATAATGTTTAATCTCATCATAGTGCAAGGCATTTCTGCTTTGGTCACGAAACGGCTTGAATATCCACCGCCTCTAAAATAGCCAAGGTCTGCATATGGCCAAGTGGTTGCTTTCATACAAGCATCGATATCTTTATCGGTCATTTCCCACCATTTTTTCATAACAGCATTGCCATCAGCATCTTTAACTTCGCCACAAGCATCTACACAAGCAGCACCACTATTGATTAAGTGAATAAATCCGTCTGCATCTTTTGCCTTGCCCTCAATTTCATAACCGGTCACACGTTTAACTGCGCTACCTGACCAGTATGTTCTAACGTCTGCGAATATTTGTGCTCTACCGGTAAGAAGTTTACCAAATAGCATACAAACGCCGTTAAGACTATCGTTTTCTGTTGCTAAAATATATGGTTCTCTTGCTCCGTTCCAGTCGAAAGACGAGTTAAGAATACTTTCTGGGAAGTCGCAGTTTGGATAGAAGTCAGTCCATTGTCTTTGACCTTGGAAACCTGCAACGATAGCGTTATGACCAACGCTTTCTTCTTCTGCACCAACAGGAAGATTGTCATTACCAACCATTAAGTCTTTGATAATACAAGCCATTTTAGCAGTAAATTCCCAATCTTTTTCTTTTTGTTTTTTGGTTCTTTGAAGTTCTTTTGGGTTTTTATCAAAGTCAGGATTGCATTTTGCTTTAATCCATTTAAGTGCTTTTTCGTATTCTTTCTCGTCGTAGATACCTTCGGTCATTCTTCTGATAACTTCAACTTCGTCTACGCTTTCTACTCTCATACCAAGGTAATCTTCGAATAGTTCCATATCAACGATAGAACCTGCAATACCCATACAGATAGAACCGATTTGAAGATAAGATTTACCACGCATCGTTGCAACTGCAACAGCACATCTTGCAAATCTTAAAATCTTTTCAGCAACGTCTTCTGGGATTGACGTATCGTCTAAATCTTGAACGTCACGGCCATAAATACCAAATGCAGGTAAACCTTTTTGAGCGTGTCCTGCAAGAACTGCTGCAAGGTAAACAGCACCCGGTCTTTCGGTGCCGTTAAAGCCCCAAACTGCTTTTATAGTGTCTTTATCCATATCCATTGTTTCAGAGCCGTAGCACCAACAAGGAGTAACTGTAAGAGTAATATCAACGCCTTCTTTTTTGAATTTATCAGCGCACGCTGCTGCTTCTGCAACTCTACCGATAGTCGTGTCAGCGATAACTACTTTTACCTTTTGTCCGTTAGAATAAAAAACGTTTTCTTCAATAAGTTTAGCGGCAGATTTTGCCATATTCATCGTTTGAACTTCTAAACTTTCTCTAACTTTAAGTGGACCACGTCTACCATCGATTGTTGGACGGATACCGATAACTGGATAATTTTTACAAATAGGGTTATTTGACATAATTTCCTCCAAAATATTTTTTTATATTATAATTATACACTTGATATTTGCTCATTTCTAGTGTTATAATAATAAAAAGTATAATTATTTTCATATTTTAGGTAAATTATGGCTATTAACGAAGTTAAAAAGCACGGAACTGAAAATTTCCCCATAGAACTATACCACTTAAATCATCAACATTCAAGGTATGAAATGACGGCGCATTGGCATAAATCGCTTGAATTTATTAGAGTTAAAAGTGGCACTTTATCTTTAAGGCTTGACGACAGGCATTATGAACTTAATAGAGGCGACTATATTATTTCTAATATAGAAGTTATACATAGCGCAATCCCCCATAATTGCGTTTACGAGTGTGTTGGCATAGAAATTGATTTTTTAAACAACACCAACTCTTTTATGAATAACTTTATAAACGATTTAAGTATAAAAAATATCTTCATCAACGAAAAAATCGAAGATAAAGACATAATTTCTATATTAGAAGATTTATTTTCTTGCCTATACACAAAGCCTTGTGGATATCAATTTACTGCAACAGGTTTAATATTGCAATTTTTTGGTGCAATATTTGAAAAAGGTCTTTATAAAAAACTAATTTCAAACAACAACCTTACCCTTGCTAAAAATATTATAAAATTAAAGAAATCATTAACCTATATTAGAGAAAATTATGATAAAAACATTTCTCTTGACGACCTTACTGCCCCAACGGGTTTTTCGACTAAATATTTTTGCAAATTTTTTAAGAATTTTACTGATAAAACGCCGTTTGAATACTTAACGTTTTATCGCATTGAAAAAGCGTGTAAAAAACTAACTAACACCGATTTATCAATTACCGAAATCGCCTACTCTTGCGGTTTTAATGATTTAAGTTATTTTATTAAAACATTTAAAAAAATAAAAGGAATTACCCCAAGAAAATATAAAGAGTAATTCCTAAAAATGTTATTTACTTTTATAATACAATAAACAATGGCAAAAACCTTCGAAATTTGGGTCGTTTATTTGCTCTCTAAACTCTTTGCACATACACTTGTTTTCAGGTGTTTTGGCAAGTTTACAAGGACAATAACCATCTTTGAGTTTTAAGCCTTCTTGTATTCTTTTAACAACTTCATTATCTGGATTAAAAGTAATTTTCATTATTCAACCTCTTTGTCGCAGTAAACACAACGATATTTATTATCTTCGCATAACTTAAATACGTGTTCAAGTTCTTGCTCAGTTCTTGTTATACAAGATGGATTTTCACATACGTATTTATTATACACAACTTCTAAATCTCTAAACCTATTAACGTTGGTTTGGAGATTTTTCTTATCAAGAAGATATAAAATTAACGCCATACGCATATATTTGCCGTTTTCTACCTGCTTAAAGTAGCACGCTCTTTTATCTTCGTCGATTTTAACGCTAATTTCATTTACTCTTGGCAATGGGTGTAATACACAAGTATCTTTTTTCGCCTTAGACATTTTTTCTTCATCTAAAATATAAACGTCTTTTAGTCTTTCATATTCGCTTGGGTTATCAAACCTTTCTTGTTGAATCCTAGTCATATACAAGATATCTAATGATGAAATAACGTCTTCTAAACTTTCCACTTCGGTAAACGGAATATTGTTAGGAATTAAAACGGTAGATTTAACGTATTCAGGAAGTTTTAATTCTTTTGGCGAAATTAAAACGAATTTTACGTTTTTATATCTAGACATTGCAGAAATTAGTGAGTGAACCGTTCTTCCAAACTTTAAATCGCCACAAAGTCCTATAGTTAAGTTTTCAAAAGTGCCTTTTTCGCGATAAATCGTAAGTAAATCGGCAAGAGTTTGAGTTGGGTGGAAATGCCCACCATCGCCCGCATTTATCACAGGAATTTTAGAATTCTTATCAGCAACGAAAGCAGCGCCTTCTTTTGGCGTGCGCATTGCAATAATATCAGCATAAGAAGATACTACTTTAACGGTATCGGCAATACTTTCCCCTTTTGCAGCAGAAGATAGCGACGCGCCCGGAACTGATAAAACGTTTCCGCCAAGTTCATACATTGCCGCTTCAAAAGAAAGTCTAGTTCTTGTTGATGGCTCAAAAAATAAGGTTGCAAGTTTTTTGCCCTTACATTTTTTTGAATACTTTTTAGGCCTTTTGATAATATCAAGTGCCGTATTTATAAGCCCGTTAATTTCTTCTTTATTAAGGTCTAAAATATCAATAACGCTTCTCATAGTGCTCCTATTTGCTTATCCAACTTTCGTCTGATGGATTATTTCTAAATGCGATAAGTTTTTTAACGTCTTCTGGTTTAATGTACCCATTTTCACTTGCAACGTTAGCAATAACGTCGAAATTAGTGAGCGAAACGTTTTTAACTTTTGCTTCGTTTAATCTATCTAAACCTTTTTGCATACCGTATGTAAATATAGAAACCACGCCTAAAACTTCTGCGCCGGCTTCTCTTAATACGTTAACAACTTCAATACAACTACCGCCCGTAGAAATTAAGTCTTCAACAACTACTACTTTTTGCCCTTTTTCTAGTTTACCTTCTATTTGATTGTTTCTGCCGTGGTCTTTTGCTCCCGAACGAACGTAGCCCATTGGCAATTTCATCATATGTCCAACTATTGCAGCGTGAGCAATACCCGCGGTTGAAGTACCCATAACAACTTCTACTTCTGGATAATTTGATTTAATAAGTTTAACTAAACCTTTTTCAACGTCTGTTCTAACTTTTGGTGCAGTTAACGTTAGTCTATTATCGCAATAAACTGGGCTTTTAATTCCGCTTGCCCAAGTAAATGGTTCGTCTGGACGGAAAAATACTGCCTTTATTGAAAGTAAATCCTTAGCGATTTTAATTTGAAGTTTTTCCATTATTATTCTCCTAAAAATTCTTTTTTACATCTTAAATATGCTTTTACAGGGTCTTCTGCGCCCGTTATAGGTCTACCTACAACGATATAATCTGAACCTAGTTCTCTTGCTTTTTCAGGCGTTGTCACGCGTTTTTGGTCGCCTACTTGTCCATCACTAAATCTTACTCCGGGAGTAATCGTTAAAAAATCTTTGCCAACGTTATCATGAACGATAGGAGATTCTAGCGGAGAACATACAACCCCGTCTAACCCTGCAATTTTAGCGTTTTTAGCGTAGTGAAGTACAACTTCGTTAATAGGTTTATCTATTAAAAGGTCGTTTGTCATACTTTCTTGGTCAGTAGAAGTTAATTGAGTGACAGCGATAAGTAAAGGTCTTGTTCCATCAGGTCTAGTTAAACCTTCTAATGCAGCCTTCATCATATTTATTGTGCCACTAGCGTGCAAATTGCAAATATCAACGCCGTATCTTGACAAAACAGCCATGCTTTTTTTAACGGTGTTTGGTATATCGTGAAGTTTAAGGTCTAAAAAGATTTTATGCCCTCTATCCTTTATCTTTTTGATAATACTTGGGCCAGCCGTGTAAAAAAGTTCCATACCGATTTTAACGAAAGGTTTTTCGTTCTTAAATAGGTCTAAAAAGTCTAAGGTTGTTTGTTCATCGTTAAAATCACAAGCAATAATAACGTCTTTTGGCATTAGTGTGCACCCCCTATAATTTCTTTTAATGAATTGATTTTATATTTTTCCATTGCAATCGGTAAATTCTCAATAATTTCTTTACAAGCATAAGGATTGATTAGATTATAAGCCCCAACCTGAACAGCCGAAGCACCACAAAGCATCATTTCTATCACGTCTTCTGCACTAGAAATACCACCTATACCGATAATAGGAATTTTAACTTCTTTATACACTTGGTAAACCATACGTAGCGCTATTGGGAAGATTGCTGGGCCCGAAAACCCACCCATTACGTTTTTAATGATAGGTTTTTTCTTGTTTAAATCAACTCTCATACCAAGCATTGTGTTGATGAGTGATAATCCGTCTGCACCTGCATCTTCTGCTGATTTAGCAATAGATACAATATCCGTAACGTTAGGTGAAAGTTTAATAATAATCGGCTTATTAGTCACGTTTTTAACTGCTTTTGTCACGTTAGCAACGTTATCGGCGTTAGTTCCAAAAGCCATACCGCCACCGTGAACGTTTGGGCAAGAAACGTTAACCTCTATTGCGCCAACCATATCAACTTCGTCAAATTTTTCACATACTTTAACGTATTCGTCAATAGAAAAACCACTAACGTTTGCAATAATTTTTTTATTAAAAACCTTTTTTAATTTTGGAAGTTCTTCACTAATAACTTTGTCAACACCGGGATTTTGAAGCCCTACCGAATTAATTAAACCCGAATAGCACTCTGCAATTCTTGGTGTTGGGTTGCCAAATCTAGGTTCAAGCGTAGTGCCTTTTGTAGAAATTGAGCCTAAAATATTGATATCGTAAAACGCTCTAAATTCATATCCAAAACCAAACGTTCCACTAGCAGGAATAACGGGATTTTCAAGTTCTAATCCGCAAATATTTGTAGAAATATCTATTTTTCCCATATAATTTCCTCCTTTAATAGAACAGGGCCATCTCTGCAAATTCGTTTGTTTCCGTATAAAGTTTTGCAAGAACACCCCATACAAGCACCAAAGCCACAACCCATACGTTCTTCGAAACTAAATTGTCCGCTTGTAGTAGATTTATTATAAACCGCTTTAAGCATTGGTTCTGGTCCGCAAGTATAAAAATATGAGTAATCAGTAGTGAAAGCGTCTGTCACAAAGCCTTTAACCCCATAACTTCCATCAACCGTGGTGACAATTACGTTTGCGCCTAAATCCTTAAACTCTTGTTCGTAAAAAACTTCGTCCTTAGTGTTAAAACCAAGTATAACCGTTACATTTTTACCTAGCGTAATAAGTTTTTTCGCAAGATTATACATCGGTGGAACGCCTACGCCACCACCTATAAGCAAAGGTTTATCACCCGCCTTATTTAGGTCATATCCGTTTCCTAAACCTATCAAAACGTCAAAAACGTCGCCATTAGTTGATTTAGATAACTTTTCCGTGCCTTTACCTACCACTTTATAAATAATAGTTAAAGAATTTTGAGTGTAATCACAAACCGAAATAGGTCTACGAAGATATAAACCATCAATAAGTATATTAACAAATTGTCCACTTTTCCTAATATCAGTTAAATCGCCCGAAAACGTCATTATATAAACGTTTTTTGTTAAATTTTCATTTGATTCAACTTTAAGAAATACTTTTTTCATAATCTTCCTTTTACGCGTCTATTGTTGAAATTGTAAGCGTAGTTTCCTCTAATACGTCAAGTAAAACCTTAACCGTATCAAGCGAAGTAAACATCGTCACGTTGCTTTCAGTAGCATATTTTCTAATTTCATAACCATCTGATAGAGCACAAGACGCACCCACGGTGCTAGTATTAATAACGTATGCGATATGACCTTGTCTTATAGCATCTCGAATTTCAGTACTGCCATCACTTATCTTTTTAAGAACGTGTGTTCTAATTCCGTTTTCTTTTAAGAATTTGGCTGTTCCACTTGTTGCTTCAATATTAAAACCAAGATTATAAAATCTTCTAATAAGTGGTAGTGCTTCGTATTTATCATTATCGCTAATCGTTGCAAGCACCGTGCCGTAATTTTGAAGTTTAGTTCCCGATGCTTGAAGTGCTTTATAAAGCGCACGATTTAATTTATCATCATAACCGATTGCTTCACCCGTTGATTTCATTTCTGGTGATAAGTATGCATCTAAACCCTTGATTTTATTAAATGAGAACACAGGAACTTTAACGTAATAACGTTTCTTTTCTTCTGGGTAAATATTAAATATGCCTTGTTCTTTTAAGGTTTTACCCATTATAACTTCGGTTGCAATATCAGCAAGCGAATAACCCGTTGCTTTTGATAAGAACGGAACAGTTCTTGATGACCTTGGGTTAACTTCTATGATATAAACCATTTCGTTAGGGTCAACTATAAATTGAATATTATATAAACCTTTTATGCCTATTCCAAGACCTAATTTTTTGGTGTAAGATAGGATTGTACCTTTAACTTTATCAGATATAGAAAAACTTGGATATACAGATATACTATCGCCTGAGTGAATACCTGTTCTTTCAACAAGTTCCATAATACCGGGAACAAACACGTCTTGTCCGTCGCAAATAGCATCAACTTCAACTTCTTTACCAATGATGTATTTATCAACTAAAACAGGTCTATCTTCATCAATTTCAACAGCAGTTTTTAGATAATGTCTTAACGCTTTTTCATCGGCAACGATTTGCATTGCTCTACCACCAAGAACGAAACTTGGCCTTACTAAAACAGGATATCCTATTCTGTTTGCAGCGTTAACGCCATCTTCAATTTTAGTGACAGCACAACCTTGTGGTTGTGGAATATTGAGTTTTGATAATAATTTTTCAAATAAATCTCTATTTTCGGCTTTATCGATTGCATCGCAATCTGTACCTACAATTTTAACGCCACGTTTATTTAGTGGTTCAGCAAGGTTAATTGCTGTTTGACCACCAAGAGAAGCAACTATGCCTTCTGGGTTTTCAAAATCAATAATATTCATAACATCTTCTGGCGTTAATGGTTCAAAATAAAGTTTATCAGCAGTTGTGTAATCAGTTGAAACAGTTTCTGGGTTGTTGTTTATAATTATCGCTTCATATCCACTTCTCTTGATAGTTTGAACAGCGTGAACGGTTGAGTAGTCAAACTCAACGCCTTGGCCTATACGAATAGGACCTGCACCTAAAACTACTAATTTTTCTTGGCCCGTTAAAACTGATTCGTTTTTAGCCGTGCTATCGAATAGGTTTTTATAGGTTGAATATAAGTATGCAATATATTTACCAGTATGCAACGTATCAACCATCTTAAATATAGGAACGATGCCGTTCTCTTTTCTATAATCGTATAGTTTAACTTCGTTAGTATTCCATAATTTAGCAATAAATGAATCTGAAAAACCGTAAGATTTAGCAATTTTTAGCGTTTCTACGTCAAATGGGCCTTTTTTAAGTTTATTTTCAATGTCGGTTATTTCTTTAATGCAAGAAATAAATAATTTAGTAATTTTGGTTATTTCACAAACTTCTTCTATGCTAACGTTTCTTCTTAAAAGTTCAGCAACAGCAAAAATATTGTCTGCCTTAAATTCTTTTAGATAATCTTTAATTTCTTCGGTAGAAAAATCATCAAATTTCTTTAAGTATAAGTGATTTACACCGATTTCTAATGAACGCACTGATTTAAGTAAGCATTCAGCAAGGTTAGCGCCTATCCCCATAACTTCACCCGTTGCTTTCATTTGAGTACCTAAAACGTTTGATGCTTGGGTAAATTTATCAAATGGGAAACGTGGGAATTTACAAATACAATAATCAAGTGATGGTGCAATACCAGCGTTTCCACCAGCAACAGGAATATCTTTAAGATCCATACCTACTGCAATTTTAGCAGTAACCCTAGCAATAGGATAACCACTTGCTTTTGATGCAAGCGCCGAAGAACGCGAAACCCTTGGGTTTACCTCGATTAAGTAGTATTCGCTAGTGTTTGGGTTAAGAGCAAATTGAACGTTGCAACCACCCGAAATTTTAAGTTCGCGTATAATTTTTATTGCGCTATCATTAAGCATTTTTTCGTCTTCTTTTGATAAAGACATAATTGGTGCAACAACCACAGAGTCGCCCGTATGAACGCCAACAGGGTCGATATTTTCCATACCACAAATCGTTATGGCATTATCGTTAGAGTCGCGCATTACTTCAAACTCAATTTCTTTATAGCCCCTAACGCTCTTTTCTACTAAAATTTGATGAACAGGAGATAATGCAAAACCATTTCTTGCAATTTCGATAAATTCTTCGTCGTTATAAGCAAAACCACCACCCGTTCCGCCAAGAGTAAATGCTGGGCGTAAAACAACAGGGTATCCAATTCTATGTGCCGCGTCTAATGCTGATTCTATATCGTAAGTAATTTCAGATGGGATAACAGGCTCACCGATTTTTTCGCACATTTTCTTAAATAAATCACGGTCTTCTGCCCTTTCGATACTTTCTATACTTGTTCCTAAAAGTTCTACTCTACACTCTTTTAGAACACCTTTCTTTTCTAGTTGCATAACTAGGTTTAAGCCCGTTTGCCCACCAATACCTGGGATAATAGCATCTGGTCTTTCATAGCGAAGAATTTTGCCGATATATTCAAGTGTTAAAGGTTCCATATAAACCTTATCAGCAATTTGAGTGTCGGTCATTATAGTTGCGGGGTTAGAGTTAACTAAAACTACTTGATAACCTTCTTCTTTAAGTGCTAGGCACGCTTGCGTTCCTGCATAGTCGAATTCTGCCGCTTGACCTATAATGATAGGACCTGAACCAATGATGAGTATCTTTTTAATGTCGTTTCGTTTTGCCATAATTTCTCCTAAATGTTTTTATATATCTCTTGATTATTTATTACCGTTAATTTATTTTCACCATAAACCTTTAATCCGTTAAAAGGACAAGATTTACCCAATGAAACGAAATCTTTACTATCAATTACGTATTCTTTATTAAGGTCCCAAACTGAAAATCCGTTAAATGGTATGTTAAACCTTTCTCTTGCATTATAAACTAATAAATCAAGCAGTTTATTAATAGTCATAACGCCCGTTTTAACGAAATACGTGTACATTAATGGGAAGGCGGTTTCTAGCCCTACAACCCCAAAAACACTATTTTTTAAGCCTTTGGATTTTTCTTCTTTTGAGTGTGGAGCGTGGTCGGTAGCAATCATATCAATTGTTCCGTCTAAAACGCCGTTAATAAGCGCAAGTCTGTCATCTTTTGCGCGAAGTGGTGGGTTCATCTTAAAATCACCACTATCAATTAAGTTGCTATCGTCTAAAATTAAATAGTGTGGCGCAGTTTCAGCAGTGACGTCTACCCCACGTTTTTTAGCATTTCTAATAATTTCAACGCTTTCTTTTGTAGAAACGTGGCAAATGTGTAGTTTTGCACCTAATTTTTCGGCAATTTTTATATCTCTTTCAACTTCTAAATATTCACTAGCCGAACAAATACCTTTATGATTATTATTTTTTGCATATTCGCCATCGTGAATATATCCACCGTTTAATAATTCGTTAACTTCGCAATGACAAACGGTGATTTTATTTAATGATTTAGCAAGGCTTATTGCCTTAACCATCATTTCTTCGTTTTGAACGCCTTTCCCGTCATCAGTAAAAGCGATAACGTATGGCGAAAGGCTTTTCATATCACTAAGTTCTTCGCCTTTAAGGCCTTTTGTTATAGAGCCGTATGGATAAACGTCTACAACCGAATTATTAAAAATTAAATCTAATTGAATATTTAGGTTGTCTAAGGTATCAGGCACAGGATTAAGATTTGGCATCGTACAAACCGAAGTAAAGCCACCACGCGCCGAACTTAAACTGCCCGTTTTTATAGTTTCTTTATAAGAAAATCCTGGTTCTCTAAAATGAACGTGCACGTCACAAAATCCCGGTAAAATGGTGTAATTTTCGTTAAAATCAAAGTCGTTAACCCTTAAAAAATCTAAAACCACATCATTAAGAGAAAAATTATTAAGTTTTTTGCCTTGAATAATTTTTGAATTTATACCTTTCATAACTATGCCTATTTTGTATCTTCTTTTGAAATAATGTACACGCCGTTTTCCTTTTCTTCACCTAATACAACAGAAATCTTTTCGGATTTAGAAGTTGGGATATTTTTGCCAACGTAGTCAGGTCTAATAGGGATTTCTCTGTGTCCTCTATCTATTAAAACTGCAAGTTGTAATGCTTTTGGTCTACCAACGGAAAATACGGCCTCTATCGCTGCTCTTGCCGTTCTGCCAGTATATAAAACATCATCACAAATAATAACGATTTTATCGTGTAGGTCGCACGGAAAAACGTTTTCGGTGGCTTTTTCCTTTTTATATTCAATAGAATAGTCGTCACGGAACATCGTCACGTCTAAAACGCCAAAAGGAACAACCTTGTTAACGAATTTATAGATATTTTCGCATAAAGATTGTGCAATTTTAATACCGCGTTTTTTAACGCCTAATATACAAATATCGTCTATATTATTGTTTCGTTCGATAATTTCGTGCGTTATTCTTGCTAACGAGCGCGAAATTAAAGATTCATCCATTATTTGTACCATATTTACTCCAAAAAAAAAGCCTTGCTATATAATTATGGCAAGGCGAAAAAACATTATTATAAATTTTAACCTTGCCGATATCTCGTATCGACTTAAAAGCATAGTTATTATATAATTTTTTATAGGCGTTTGTCAAATGTTTTTAATGTTAAAAAAAAGGAATTTTCAAAAAATGAAAACTCCTTTCTTAAATTATTTCTTATCAATTATTGCGACTATATCGCCAACAGTTTTGATGCCAATTGCTTCTTCTTCTGGAACAGAAACGTCGAATTGTTCTTCTAATGTCATAATCATTTCAACGATATCTAACGAATCAGCGCCTAAATCTTTAACAACTTCTTTATCAGCAGTAATTTCTTCTACTGGTTTATTAAGTTGTTCAGCAATTAATTTAGCAACTTTTTCCAATGTTGTCATATCAATTTCCTCCACAAATTTATAAATATATGATAATACAAATTGTAAAAAAAATCAAGTATTTTAACAAAAAACTTTATTCTTCAACAACTGGAAGGTTTTTAAGGCTTTCTTCGATTTCTTCATCGGTTGGAATATAATCAGTTAAAGTATTGTTATTGTATTCAGAATATGCTTTTAGGTCAAAATAACCCGTTCCCGTCAAGCAGAATACGATTTTCTTCTTTTCGCCCGTTTTTTTGCATTTAAGTGCTTCGTCTATTGCAACTTTTATTGAGTGTGAAGATTCAGGTGCAGGAAGAATACCTTCTGATTTAGCAAACATAACTGCTGCTTCAAAAATTTCTGTTTGTTTAACGGTAGTTGCTTCTATATATCCGTCGTGGTAAAGTTTAGAAACAATAGGGTTCATACCGTGGAATCTTAAACCACCCGAGTGGCTTTTAGAAGGCATAAAACTACTACCTAGCGTGTACATTTTCATAAGCGGAGTAATTCTACCCGTATCGCCGTAATCGTAAGCATATTTACCCCTTGTCATAGTTGGGCAAGATGCAGGTTCAACCGCGATAATTCTATAATCAGCAGTACCATTTATTTTATCTTTAACGAAAGGTGCGATAAATCCACCAAAGTTAGAACCACCACCAACGCAACTAATAAACATGTCAGGTTTAATGTTGTATTTTTCAAGAGCAAGTTTTGTTTCTAAACCGATAATTGATTGATGTAAAATAACGTGGTCCATAACGCTACCTAAAACATACTTACAATTAGGTGTTTTAAGCGCCATTTCAGTTGCTTCTGAAACAGCACAACCAAGCGAACCACCCGTTCCTGGGAATTCTTCATTAATCTTTTTACCGATATCAGTTAGCATTGATGGAGATGGAATTACTTTTCCGCCATAAGTTTCGATAACGGCTTTTCTAAATGGTTTTTGTTCTGCACTACATTTAACCATAAAAACGGTTAAATCAAGCCCAAAATACGCGCAAGACATTGAAAGAGCCGTACCCCATTGCCCAGCGCCCGTTTCGGTTGTAACGGAAGTTAAGCCTTGTTTTTTAGCATAATATGCTTGTGCGATTGCAGAGTTTAATTTATGAGAGCCCGAAGTATTATTACCTTCGAATTTATAGTAGATTTCAGCAGGAGTGCCTAAAACTTTTTCTAGGCAATAAGCCCTAGTTAAAGGCGATGGCCTAATCATAGTATAAAAATCTCTAACTTCTTTTGGAATTTCTATATATTCGTCAGTTTCGTTAAATTCTTGGTCGATAAGTTCATCACAAAAAACTTCTCTAAACTCTTCTTTCGTAGAAGGTTTTTTGGTTATAGGATTTAAACACGGAGCGTGTTTTTCCTTTAATACGGCGTTAATATTATACCAATATTTTGGAAGTTCGTTTTCTTCTAAAAATATTTTTGTTGGAATTTTCTTTTCAGCCATAATACATCTCCTTTACTAAAAAAATAAAAAAGCAATACTCGTATGGGACGAATATTGCCGTGGTGCCACCCAATTTTTCGCATTAATTTGCGACTTTTTCGGATACAAATTATATCCTGCCATTTTAACGCTTGGCTTTTTGCGTTGAGCCATACTATTAATTCAAGCCCACCCTCAATAGTCCATTCAACATAAGATATCGTTTGTTTACACCAACCACAAACTCTCTATAGATATTACTTATGAATACTACTCTATCTCATCGGTTTATATCTAAATGATAACATTACAAGTATTTTTTGTCAACAATTTTCTTCTAAATTTACGAAAATTCCATAGAAATCGCCCTTAAAACTTATTATATTTTCGTAAACTTTGCCGTCTAACAGGTTAGTAAGTTTTCCACTAAACTTAAACTCATATTCCTTATTGCCTAAATTAAGAACAATAAACGCTTGTGAATTTTCGGAAATCTTCTTATAAGTTATAAGTCCATCTTGTGAATATAAATCTGAAAGAACGCCACTATTTAAAGAAGGCACGCTAGACCTTAAAATAGACAATTTTTTATACCACTTATATATGTCGTTGCCAACATTATCCCACTTAAAATATGCCCTATTTAACGGGTCTTTATACCCTTGCATACCAATTTCATCACCATAATAAATACTAGGCGTGCCGTATAGTGTGAATTGCAATATAGTTGCTATTTTAAGTTTAAGAAAAGCGGTTAAATATTCGTCTTTATCTAAAACTATTTTAGAAAGTTCTTCTATGTCAAGCCCTTCAACGTTTTTATTAGATAACGCTGTTAAAATTCTAATCGTATCGTGAGTTGACAGCATATTCATTAAAGAATTTAAAACGCTTTCTGGATAATGGTCGATTTGAGCACGAATAACGCAGTCTAATTCTTTTGAACAACCCGTATTTGCGTAATCTAAAATAGCATCTTTAAGAGGATAATTCATAACGCTATCTAGTTCTTTACCTAAAAAATATGCTCTACGCTTGTCGTATGCAATTTTATTAGACGCGTCTTCCCACACTTCACCGATTATAATTGCATCGTTATTTATTGATTTAACGGTTTTTCTAATTTCTTCAACAAAGTTTTGTGGGAGTTCATCAACAACGTCTAATCTCCAACCATCTATTCCAAGTTTTGTATAATAAGAAACAACGCCTTTATCGCCAGCAATAAAATCAATAAACGGCTTTTCTTTTTTAGTGGTTGGAAGTGTTTTAATTCCCCACCAACAATTATATTCGTTAGGGTAATTCTTAAAATCAAACCAATCGTAATAGGGCGAATCTTTGCTTTGATAAGCCCCAACAGAGTCGAAACTATTATACTTATTAAAATAAATACTATCGTCGCCCGTATGGTTAAAAACGCCGTCTAAAATTACCTTGATATTCCTTTTATGACTTTCAGAAATTAAAAATTTAAGGTCTGCCGTACTACCCAAAAGTTCATCAATTGAAAAGTAATCCGCTGTATCATAGCGATGGTTAGAATACGCCTTAAAAATGGGGTTTAGATATATAGCAGTAACGCCCAAATCTTTAAGATAATCTAGTTTAGAAATTATGCCAAGTAAATCCCCGCCAAAGAAATCATTGTTATAAATTTCGCCGTCTTCTGCTGGAAGATATACTGGTAAATCATTAACGTCCTTATGAAAAAATCTAGTTTTTGCAACGTTTTGTTGGTTGTTAAACCTACAAAATCTATCGGGGAAAATTTGATAAATTAATCCGCCTTTAATTGTAGTAGGAACTTTATAATCGCTATCAAAAACTGATAACTGAAAGTAATTTGGATATGATAAAATTTTACCAACGCGCTTATTAGATAGCCCAACGAAGTGGTTTTCATCAATCTTAAAGCAATAAAAATACAACCCTCTATCAAATGAAATAGTTAGCGAAAAATGGTCGTCTAATTTTGTCATTTTAATTTCGTTAGTTTGGGCTTGACCATCTAAAAAATAAACAAAACTCAAAGAGTTAAAGTTGCCTTTAACTCTAAAAGTAAGTTCTTCTTTTGCACAAATTGCACCTATTTTATTTTTGTAAAAAGTATCTAGTGGGTTGTAAATCATTGTAGTAAAACGTTAAATTTTCTTTAAGTTCCAAATATCTTTTGCGTAGTCGTTAATGCTTCTATCAGCCGAGAAAACACCGGCGGAAGCAATATTTATTAGGCTCTTTTTAGCCCATAAAAGTTTATTCTTATAAACTTCATCAGCCTTTTTATGAATATCATAATAATCGCCAAAATCAGCCAAACACATATAAGGGTCAGCAATTTGGTTAGAAGTTAAAAGATAGTTTGCAATATCAGCAAATGATTCGCCGTTAAAACCAACTATTAGAGAAGAAATAACCTTTTCTAATTTAGTGTTGTTAGAGTAATATACGGTTGAATTATAGCCGTGTTTCCAAAGTTCATCAACTTCCTTGGTGGTTAGACCAAATATAAAGATATTATCTTCGCCACAAGATTCGCAAATTTCAACGTTTGCCCCGTCCATCGTGCCGATAGTAAGCGCACCGTTAATCATAAACTTCATATTGCCCGTGCCACTTGCTTCTTTACCTGCCTGAGAAATTTGTTCACTAATTTCGGTTGCAGGAATTAATTTTTCAGCCATAGAAACGCAATAATCCTGCATAAATACAACTTTAAGTTTTCGAGAAATTTTAGGGTGTTTCTCAATATCCTTACTTAAATTATATAAAAGTTTAATAATTTGCTTAGCAAAATAATATCCTGGTGCTGCTTTTGCGCCAAAAATAAAGGTTTTTGGCGTTATATCAAGGTCAGGGTTTTCTTTTAGTTCGTTATAAAGCGAAATAATATAAAGCGCATTTAGAAGTTGGCGTGTATATTCATGCAATCTCTTTGCTTGAACGTCGAAAACAGAATTTGGGTCTATAATAAAGCCTTGGGTTTTCTTAGCAAAATTACAGAATTGTTCTTTTTTAATTCTCTTAATTTCGTTAAGGCGTTTTAAAACGGTTTCATCGTCTTGATATTTTTTAAAATCAATGAGTTTTGAAGCATCTAAAACGTAGCCGTTGCCTATGCAATCTGATAAAAGGTCACATAGTTCTGGGTTTGATTGACAAAGCCATCTTCTATGAGCAATACCATTAGTCACGTTAGTAAATTTAGTAGGATAAACGTCATTAAAATCCTTAAAAATACTATTTTTTATAATTTCGCTATGAAGTGCCGAAACGCCATTAACTTTATGCGATGCAACAACACAAAGATTTGCCATTTTTATTTGATTATGAGAGAAAATACTCATACGAGCGATTTTATCCCAATCCCCAGGGAATTTATTCCACATCTCAGCACAAAAACGTTCGTTGATTTCCTTGATAATCATATATATTCTAGGAAGTCTTCTTTGAATAAGGTCTTCGTTCCATTTTTCAAGTGCTTCGCTCATAACGGTGTGGTTAGTATATGCGACTGTTCTTGTCACAATACTCCAAGCATTTTCCCAAGAATATCTATATTCATCAATTAAAATACGCATAAGTTCTGGGATACATAATGCTGGGTGCGTATCGTTAATATGAATAGCCGCTTTATCAGGCAAACTATCTAATGAACCATATCTTTTAAGATGGTCTCTAACGATATCTTGAAGTGCAGCAGATACTAATAAATATTGTTGTTTAAGTCTTAAAGACTTACCTTCAAAATGGTTATCCGATGGATATAAAACCTTAGAAATAAGGTCTGCCTCGTTGTCTTCTTGCATACTGCGCATATAATCGCCTTGCGAAAAGGTTTTCATATCGAAATCGTGGATATTTTGCGCTTTCCAAAGTCTTAAAACCGAAACTGCCTCGCCATCTTTACCCGAAATCATCATATCGTATGCAACGGCTTCAATTTCCTTAGCGTCAACGTGTTCGATAATTAAACCATTTTCAGTCCAATTTTCTTTGATGTATCCGTCAAACTTAATCTTAAAGGTTTTATCTAGTCTTTGTGTAAGCCAAACTTCACCTCCGGGTAGCCAAACGTCTGGTAATTCAGTTTGCCAACCATCAACGATTTTTTGCTTAAACAAGCCGTATTCATATCTAATTGAATAACCCATTGCTGGATAGTTTTGACTTGCTAACGCGTCCATAAAACAAGCGGCAAGTCTACCAAGACCACCGTTTCCAAGCCCAGCATCAGGCTCTATTTCATACAAATCTTCTAGCGAACAGTTAAAGTTGTTTTTAAGCGCGCTGTTAAAAGCGTTTTGAACGCCCAAATTATAGGTATTATTTTTAAGCGATTGACCAAGTAAAAATTCCATACAAAGATAGTAAACTCTTTTACCACCTTTATCTCTGTATTTTTTATTAAAAGCACCGCGTTTTTCAAGTAATATGTCTCTAACACACATTACTACCGCTTTATAAATTTGGTCTTTATTTGCCTCTGTTGCCGTTACACCGAAATATCTTGATAATTTATTGTTTATAAGTGTTAAAGCATCTTTTTCGGTAAGATTAGTCATTATTTACTCCTAATTATTTATTGTAAATTTCTTCGTATTTTTTTGCTTGATTATTCCACGAAAAATCAGTTAGCATTGCTCTTTTTTGAACGTCTTGCCAAACGGCTTTATCGCTAAAAGCATCGATTGCTTTGTTTATCACGTATAACATATCGTGCGCGTTATAATCGTGGAAAGTAAAACCATTCCCATTAACGCCATCATACGCTTTAATACTATCGTTAAGCCCACCCGTTTCTCTAACAACAGCAACGGTTCCATATCTACTTGCAATCATTTGAGATAAACCACAAGGTTCCATTTTAGAAGGCATTAAAAAGATATCAGCGCCCGAATAGATTTTTCTTGATAAATCTTGGTTAAACGCGATAATCGTAGAACATTTACCCTTATAACGTTCTGCAACGTCTATAAAAAAGTTTTCGTATGAAGTTTCGCCCTTACCCAATATAACAACTTGCACGTCTTTTGTAAGAAGGCTTTCTATTGCGCATTTAATAAGGTCTAACCCCTTATGAGAAACTAGCCTAGAAATAACAGCGACAATAGGTATATTTGGGTTTACGGGAAGCGATAACATTTTTTGTAATTCTTCTTTACAAATTGCTTTGCCCGACGTGTCTAACGCTGAATAATTCTTAAAAATAAACGCATCTTTTTCAGGATTATAATAATCAACGTCTATTCCGTTTAATATCCCGTATAGTTTATGTTCATTGCGAATAATAATGTTTTCAAGTCCGTGCGCAAAGAACGAATTTTTAATTTCGTTTGCATAACTTGGGCTAACGGTTGAAAGTATATCCGTGCACTCTATTGCACCTTTCATAAGGTTAAGTGCGCCGTTAAATTCAACTGTATTTCTTAAATTTTCAGAAAAACCGAACAATTCGCTAAAAATATTCATCGAATATACGCCTTGGTATTCTATATTATGAATAGTGAAAACGGTTTTGATTTTTCTATAATTTTCATCGCCGTAATACATACCTTTAAGGTAAATTATAGACGATGCGGTTTGCCAATCATTACAATGCAGTATATCAGGATAAATGTTTAATCTTGAAAGCATATCAAGGGCTGCACGTGAGAAAAATGCAAATCTTTCGCCGTCATCAAAATAGCCGTATATATTGCCTTCGCGCTTGAAATAATATTCGTTATCTATGAAATAGAATTTAACGCCTTCGTGTTCATAGAAAAAAACGCCTGCATATTGCCATCTCCAACCAACTGAAACGTTAAAATTAGTGATAAAACTAAACTTAGACCTAAATTCACTTTTAATACTTGAATACATAGGCAAAACAACCGAAACGTCGTTATATTTGTTTTGCGCAAGTGCTTTTGGAAGAGAACCAATAACGTCAGCAAGTCCACCCGTTGCGATAAATGGCGCTGCTTCTGACGCAAAGAAAACTATTTTCTTTTTAGAAAGAATTTTAATTTCCGGTAAAGCATTAGTTTTTATGGTTTTAGTCGTTTTTGTTGTTGATTTTTTAGTAGTTTTAGTTTTTATAGTAGACGTTTTTTTAGTTTTTTCCATATTTACTCCTAAAAATTAAATCATAGTGCCTTTTCCAACGTAAAATGGATGATTTTCCGTGCCTGATAGAACACGCCTATCCGTAACGGTCACTTTTTTATCTAAAATCATACAATTAAGGTGCGAATATTCACCAAGAACGCTATCTTGCATAACGATACTATTTTTAACAACAGTTCCACGGCCAACTTTAACGTTTCTAAATAGAATACTATTTTCAACTTCACCTTCAATTATACAACCATCGGCAATCATAGAATTTTTTACAATAGCACCATTGCCGTATTTAGTAGGCGCAGAATCGCGAATTTTAGTAAACACACTTCTATCACCAAATAGTTCAGTTCTAGCCTTTTCATCTAAAAGAGCAAGATTGCTTTCATAGTAGGCAAGTAAAGAATTTATAACTCTATAAAATCCTTTATGCTCATAACCAACGATTTTTAGACTATTTAGGTTTGCCGAAATAACGTCTGAAATAAAGTATTTTTTATTATGAGTAATACTATCCATAACGATGTTTTGTAGCAACGTTTTCTTCATTACAAAAATATTTGCAAAGAAGTTATGTTCATCATCGCTAATTTTATCTTTATAATTAACGCCTACGACTCTATCGTTTTCAATATCAAGAGTGGTTGCAAAATTTTCGTCGTTAAGTGCTTTTCTTTTGGTATAAACAAGCGTTATGTCTGCCATATTCTTAACGTGAAAGTCTATAACTTCTCTATAATTTATACGACAAACGTTATCGCAGTCTGACATAACAACGTATTCTTCATCGGCACGGAATAAAAAGTTGGTTATTCCTTTAAGCGCCTCTAATCTTGAATTGTAAAGCGAAGTGTTGTCAAGGTCGCCAAATGGTGGCAACATAATTAAACCACCATCTTTTCTAGCAAGGTCCCAATCTTTACCACTACCAACGTGGTCCATTAACGATTGATAGTTGCTTTTTGTGATAATACCAACTGTATCAATCCCCGAATTCACCATATTAGAAAGTGGGAAATCAATTAGCCTATATCTCCCGCCGAAAGGAATTGAACCAAGCGTTCTTATCCTAGCAAGTTCAGGAACATTTTTATCGTGAATATTAGAAAATATAATTCCAACTGCTCTCATAAATTAGCCCTCCACTCCTACGTTTTTCTCAATAATTTCGCCACCTTCAACAAATGCGCCATCTCCAACAACAACTTCTCTACCAAGAACGGAAATGCCTTTTTTAGAAGATTGTGGCTCGCCAATAACACAATTTTTGCCAATAACGGTATTTTCATCTAAAATTGAGTATTCAATTACTGAATTCTCATCGATCAGCGCATCAGCCATAATAATACTATTTTTAATAACAGCGCCTTTTTTAACAACAACACCACTACCTAACACCGAATTCTCAACCGTGCCGTAAATTTCACAACCCGACATAATAATACTATTAACGGTTTTAGTGTTATCTGCTATATAGTGTGGAGATGCAAGTGGGCTTCGTGAGTGAATACGCCAAGTAGTATCATTAATGTCAAAAACAGGGTTATCACCAAGTAAGTCCATATTCGCTTCGTATAAAGAGTTGATAGTCCCAACGTCTTTCCAATAGCCGTGGAATTCATAAGCCATCATTTTTTCGCCACCTGCTAGCATCGATGGAAGAACGTTTTTACCAAAATCGTTAGAAGAATTTGGGTCGTTAGCATCTTTTTCAAGATAATCAAACAATTTTTGAGTAGAAAAAACGTAAATACCCATTGACGCAAGGGTTGATTTTGGTTTTTTAGGTTTCTCTTCAAATTCATAAATTTGTCCGTTTTCATCGGTGTTAATAATACCAAATCTAGATGCTTCTTTTAGTGGCACGTTAATAGTAGCAACCGTACAATCAGCATTGTTTGCCCTATGGAAATTTATCATTTTAGAATAATTCATTTTATAAATATGGTCGCCAGATAAAATCAAAACGTAATCTGGGGCGTATTGTTTAATAAAATGAATATTTTGATAAATCGCGTTTGCAGTTCCTTTATACCAGTCCGAAGATTTTCTACCTTGATATGGTGAAAGAATATGAACACCACCATAAGAACGGTCTAAGTCCCAAGGTTGACCATTGCCAATATAATCATTTAATAATAATGGTTGATATTGTGTTAAAACACCAACGGTATCTATACCCGAGTTAACGCAGTTTGAAAGCGGAAAGTCTATAATTCTATACTTGCCACCAAAAGATACTGCTGGTTTTGCGATATTACTAGTTAAAGCAAACAATCTACTGCCTTGTCCACCTGCAAGTAGCATAGCAACACATTTCTTTTTTCTTATCATAATATTCCCCTTTATATATTGTTTTTAATAAAATATAATGCTGAAAATTTTGCCAAATTAAATTTAATACTTGTTTTTTTGCCGTGTGCTTTTCTCTTAACGGCATTAAAATTTTTGCCTTTAGTTAGCCCGTTTCCACCAAACTTCTTTGCATCCGAATTAAGAATGAGCGTATATTTGCCCACGTCTAATCCAAGCCTATAATTATAGTAGTCGTTGCCAGAAAAGTTGAAAATAGCAATAATTTCGTTGCCGTTATTATCAAATCTTTTAAACGAAACAACGTTATTATCTTTTTCATCGCACGAAATCCAAGCAAAGCCTTGCCAAGAGTAGTCAATTTCGTGTAAAGCGCGAGTGTTTAGATATATATTGTTTAAGTTAACCACGAATTCGTATAGTTTTTTATGTAAAGGATATTTAAGCATAAAAAACTCTAAACCTTCTTTATACGCCCACTCCTTAAACTGCCCGTATTCATTGCCCATAAAGTTTAGTTTTTTACCGGGATGCGCCATCATATAAGCGTTAAACGTTCGTGTTTGCGCAAATTTATCTTCTATTGCGCCTGGCATTTTATCAAGCAAAGATTTTTTGCCGTGCACTACTTCATCGTGTGAAATAGGAAGAACGTAATTTTCGCTAAAAGCGTACATTAACGAAAAGGTAAGTTTATCATAGTGATGATAAGACCTAAAATACGGGTCACATTTAACGTAGAATAACATATCGTTCATCCAGCCCATATTCCACTTATAGTTAAAACCAAGTCCACCATCAGTTGTAGGTTTTGTGACCATAGGATAAGCAGTTGCTTCTTCTGCAATCATCATTGCATATGGAAAGCGCAAAAATACCACTTCGTTAAGTTTTTGTAAAAATGCAACGGCTTCTAGATTGATATTTGTGCCTAGCGAATTAGGTTCCCACTCTCCATCTTTTCTACAATAATCAAGGTAAAGCATAGAAGAAACAGCGTCTACCCTAATGCCATCTATATGAAATTTATCAAACAAAAATACCGCACTAGAAATTAAGAAACTTTGTACTTCACATTTGCCCCAATCAAAAACCCTAGTTCCCCACTCTTTATGTTCGTTTTTATGAGTGTCTTTATACTCATAGCAACAAGAGCCGTCAAATTCATAAAGCCCGTGCTCATCTTTTGGAAAATGCGATGGAACCCAGTCTAAAATAACCGAAATATCGTTTTTATGGCAACAATCTACAAAATACATAAAGTCTTTTGGTGTGCCAAACCTAGAAGTTATTGAATAATAGCCCGTCACTTGATAACCCCAAGAGCCATCAAAAGGAAATTCGGTTATAGGCATAATTTCTATGTGTGTATAACCCGACTTTTTAACGTATTCAACTAGGCTTTTTGCTAGTTCACGATAACTATAATAGTCGCCGTTCTTTTTTCTTTTCCAACTACCAAGGTTAACTTCGTAAATATTTACAGGCTTATCATAAGTTTGAGTTCGATTTTTAATAAATTCACTATCCGTCCACGAAAAGCCGTCTAAATCATAAAGTTTTGAGGCATTGTTAGGCGTTGTTTCACTATGAAAAGCAAACGGGTCAGACTTTAATATAGTTTTATCACCATTAGTTATAGCAAACTTATAATTATCAAATTGTTTTAAGCCAAAAACGTACGTTTCAAACACACCGTTTTCACTAATGCGTGTTAAAACGTTTTTATCTTTATCCCAATCGTTAAAATCGCCAACGACAGAAACGCTTTTAGCGTTAGGTGCCCAAGTTCTAAACACAACGGCTTTTTCGCCGTTATAAGTAGTAAAATGAGCGCCTAAATAGTCGTAGGAGTTGAAATTTGTTCCTTGATGAAATAAATATAAAGGCATATTATTGTCAAATTCAGCACGTTTTTTCGACATAAAACTTCCTTAAATATAAATTAAACGTTGATTAAATGAAATAGCAATCTTTTTTCTTAGGTGCTTCGTCCATTTCTTTTTTGGTGCTTTCGTATCCGTTTTTACCAAATAAAGCGTAGGTCGCGTTTTTACCCGCTTCAACACCAGGTTGGTTAAAGGTGTTAATGTTAAGCATTGCGCCACAATAAGCAGTTTCTAATTCAAATAAGAATAAAAGTTGACCGATAGTAAACGCGTTGATTTCAGGTAAAATAATTGTATAATTTGCCCTTTTTGCTGTTTGAAGCGCATATTCGGTTGCAAGTCTTTCAGCGTTAATTAGTTCGTTCATTGTATGCCCGCATAAGAACGAAACGTCTGGAATATCTTTACAGCCTTCACTAATAGTCACGGTTGAACGGAAGTTTTCTACACCGATAATAGTAATAACCTTGTCAAAAGGACCTTCGCGGTATAATTGAACTTGTGAGTGTTGGTCGGTAACACCAAGCGCTTTAACAGGAGTTTGACCAACAAACACTTCATTACCTTCGTTATCAACTGATTTGCCAAGACTTTCGCCCCATAATTGACAATACCAGTCCGCAATATATTTAAGTCCGTCTGCATAAGGCATCATAACTGAAATATTTTTGCCATTTTTCATTGATAAGTATTCTAAAAGTGCAGTCATAAGAGCAGGGTTAGAATTGATATCTTTACTCTTACAAATTTTATCCATATAAGATGCGCCTTTAAGAAGTTCTTTAATATCGATACCAACAACTGCTGCAGGAAGTAATCCAACAGGACAAAGTTCAGAAAATCTACCGCCAACACCATCAGGTATATAATAAGTTTTTAACCCTTCTTGTTTAGCAATTTTAATAAGGTTTCCTTTGCTTTCAGAAGTTGTAGCAATCATATGGTCTTTTGCTTTATCACCGAATTTCTTTTTAAGTAAATCCATAATGATAAGATATTGAGCCATAGTTTCGCTAGTTGCACCACTCTTAGTGACAACGTTAAACATAGTTTTTTCTAAATCTAAAACGTCTAAAAGAGCAGACATTCTTTCTGGGTCTACGTTATCTTCAACGTATAATTTTGGTGCTTTTCTAACTTTTTTAGGGAGTTCGTTATGTCTTAAATGGCATAATGCTTGGAAAACTGCCGTTGGACCAAGAGCAGAACCACCAATACCTAAAACAACGAAATTATCAAATTTCTTTTTAATATCCTTTGCAGTTTTAATAATATCGTTAACGATTTCGGTTTGATTGTAAGGTAGTTCAGTCCAACCCATCATACCTTTGCCACGATTATTTTTAACATAGTTGTGCGCCGATTTAGCAAGTTTAGCGTTAGATGCTAAAAATTCAGGTGTAAAACCTTCTTTATCGCCGATAAAATCAGCCATCATATTGTTGTAGTCTAGTTTTAGTTGCATTGACTTGCGCCATTTTGAATTAAATTTTGCCATGGTGTCTCCTTTTTATAATTAAATTTAATTTTATATATTAGTCGGATTTTCTATATATATCCCGTCTAAATGTTTTGTGATTATTTGTTCTTTTACGGTGAATACCCCATTTTCATAGTTAAGCAAAGTAATACCTGCATTAACCAAGAAACAGAGTTTGTCAATATCTTCTATATTGCCGTATATAACGTTTGAAAGTATAGTTCTAAGTATTAGCGCGTGTGAAGTAATAATTATATTTTCTGCCTTGCAAGTATTAACAATATCTTTTAAGGCGCTAAAACCTCTCTTAGCGCAATCCCTTACACTTTCACCACCGTCGCAAACGCAATTTGGCAAATCGTATTTCCAAACGGTTCTAAATTGATAATAATCTCTTTCGATATCACTACATTTTTTGCCTGCCCACTTTCCACAATTAATTTCTTGTAGCCTTTCGTCTTTAATAATTTCTAGGTTAAAATAATCGGCAGTAGGTTTAATTGTGTTTATTGCTCTAGATAACGTAGAAGAATAAATTTTATCAATTTTTTTATCCTTAAAAAATTCAAGAATTAATTTTGCTTGATTTTTACCAACGTCGGTAAGCGGAACGTCTAACTGACCAGCAAAAGAATTGGTTATGTTGGTTAGACTTTCACCGTGTCTAATTAAGTAAATATTCATTTTCTAGCCTTGTAGGTCCTTAATTTGAGCCTTTAATTTTTCGCGCATATCGATATATTTATTTAATTTTTGTCTTTCGCTATCAACTAGCGCCTTTGGTGCTTTTTCTAAGAAACCATTATTAGAAAGTTTACCACTTGCCCTAGCAATTTCTTTTTCAACGGTTTTAAGTTCTTCATTTAGTCTTTCAATTTCTTGACTAAAATCGATAAGTTCGCCAAGTGGGATAAATAATTCTGCACCATCAACAACCGAAGATACTAGTTTTTCGTTTTCAGGTTTAGCACTAACAAACTCAACGTCAGAAACGCCTGCAAGTTTTTGAATATAAATAATTCCGTGTTTAATTGCCTTAACGTCTTTTGCTTTAACGTATAGTTTAACGCGTTTAGATGGAGCAGCGCCATTTTTTACCTTGATATTTCTAACGTTTTTAATAATTTCTTTAACAAGTTCGATATCTTTAACGCTAGAATAATAGTTCATTTTAACGTTATATCTTGGATATGAAGAAATCATTATAGATTTATCCGTGTTAGGAATTGAACTATAAATCTTTTCGGTGATAAACGGAACAAATGGATGCATAAGTTTAAGGATATTTTTAAGAACGTATATTAGAACGCTTAAAGTATTATCTCTCTTAACGTCATCTTCGCCATATAAAACAGGTTTTGTAAGTTCTATATACCAGTCGCAGAAATCGTTCCAAACAAAATCGTATAGAATAGATAGCGAAACGCCCATTTCATATTTTTCCATATTAACGGTCACATCTTTTATGGTTTTGTTTAGCCTTGTAATAATCCACTTATCAGCAAAAGTTAATTTAACGTCTTTAATATCGCTAATTTTCTTACCTTCGGCGTTTAGTAATACAAACCTAGATGCGTTCCAAAGTTTATTCATAAAGTTTCTTGCGCCTTCGATTTTTTCATCAGAGAAACGCATATCACTACCGGCAGCAACACCATTGATTAAAGAAAATCTTAAAGTGTCTGCGCCATATTTAGCAATAATTTCAGTTGGGTCTATACCGTTCCCTAATGATTTACTCATTTTTCTACCCTTAGAGTCACGAACAAGACCGTGAATTAACACATCCTTAAACGGAATACGATTCATATGCTCTAACCCAGAGAAAATCATACGAGCAACCCAGAAGAATATAATATCATACCCAGTCACTAAAACGTCGGTTGGGTAGAAATATTTAAGGTCTTCGGTCATATCTGGATAGCCAAGCGTTGAGAATGGCCATAATGCTGACGAGAACCAAGTATCTAAAACGTCTTCGTCTTGTCTAATCTTTTTAGAATTACATTTTGGGCAAACTAAAACGTCTTCTTTTGAAATGGTCATTTCACCACAATCGTCGCAGTAATACGCCGGAATACGATGCCCCCACCATAATTGTCTAGAAATACACCAATCCCTTACGTTTTCCATCCAGTTAAAGTAGATTTTAGAAAATCTATCAGGAACAAATTTAATACTTTTCTTTCTAACAACGTCGATAGCAGGTTTTGCAAGAGGTTCCATTTTAACAAACCATTGTTTAGAAACGATAGGTTCTACCGTTTTATTACATCTATAACAATGCCCTACGTTATGGTGTAATGGCTCAATTTTTTCTAATACGCCAAGAGTTTTTAGTTCTTCAACTATTTGTTTTCTACACTCTAACGAATCTAAACCATTGTATTTACCAGCAAGTTCGTTCATCGTGCCATCATCGTTAAGAACTCTTATAACTTCTAGGTTATGCCTTTTGCCTACTTCAAAGTCGTTAGGGTCGTGTGCAGGTGTGATTTTAACTGCCCCAGTACCAAATTCAAGTTCTACGTAATCATCGTAAACAATAGGAATTTCTTTGTTGACAATAGGCAATATTAAAGATTTACCTTTTAAGTGCGCATAGCGTTTATCTTTTGGGTTAACTGCAACGGCAGTATCGCCAAGCATAGTTTCAGGACGAGAAGTTGCAACAACAACGTAATCGTCACTATCTTTTACTGGGTACTTGATATACCAAAGATTGCTATCTTCTTCAACGTACTCTACTTCTGCATCAGATAAAGCAGTTTTACAATCAGGGCACCAGTTAATAATTCTATCACCCCTATAAATCAAGCCTTTTTCGTATAAGTTAACGAAAACTTCTTTAACAGCCTTAGAACATTTTTCATCCATTGTAAACGCTAGCCTAGACCAGTCGCAAGAAGAACCTAAAAGTTTAAGTTGTTCAATGATTCTTCCACCATATTTTTCCTTCCAAGCCCAAGCACGTTCTAAAAAGCCTTCTCTACCAACGTCTTTTTTAGTCAAACCTTCCTTTGCCATTTGTTCAACAATTTTAACTTCGGTAGCGATAGAAGCGTGGTCAGTTCCCGGTAGCCATAGAGCACTATAACCTTGCATTCTCTTAAATCTAATTAAAGTATCTTGCAACGTTTCGTCAAGCGCGTGCCCCATATGTAGTTGGCCCGTAATGTTTGGTGGTGGGATAACGATAGTAAAAGGCAATTTATCGGCATCTACGTGCGCCTTAAAATAGCCTTCTTTTTCCCAATTTTTATAAATTTCATCTTCAAATTGCGAGGGGTTGTAAGTCTTTTCCATTTCCATAAAAATTTTCTCCTAAATATTCTTTAATATTATATATTAAAAGCATAAATAAGTCAATAAATTATTGAAATATTGTCAAATATTTACAATAAAACATACAATAAATTATTAAATAAATTTTTAGGAGCAAATTATGAAAAAATTATTGTTATTTTTACTATCGTTAATTTTTATTATCACTCCACTTACCGCTTGTAAAAAAGATGGAGAACTAAAAAAACTAGAAATCAACGAAGTGACACACTCCGTTTTTTATGCGCCACTTTATTTAGCGATTGAAAACGGATATTTTAAAGAAGAAGGTTTAGAAGTAAACCTAACAAACGGTGGCGGCGCCGACAAATCAATGACAGCAGTTCTATCTAAGACTGCCGATATAGGCCTAATGGGTCCAGAAACCGTTATTTATATAGAAAATCAAGGCAAAACTGATATGCCAAAAGTATTCGGACAATTAACTCAAAAAGATGGTTCTTTCTTAGTTTCTAGGGTGAAAGAAGATAACTTTGACTGGAATAATCTAAAAGGAAAAGAAATTTTAGCGGGCCGAAAAGGCGGTGTTCCAGCAATGACTTTTGAATATGTATTAAATGAATTAGAATTATATAACGGAACAGACGTCACGCTTAATTTCGACGTGCAATTTAATCTTATGACTAGTGCTTTTTTAGGCGGAACGGCTGATTACTGCACGGTTTTTGAACCAACGGCTTCGGAATATGAAAAAGAAGGAAAATGGCACGTTGTTGCTAGTGTTGGCGAAAAAAGTGGAGAAATTCCCTACACTTCGTTTATTGCGCTAGAAAGTTTTATAGAAAATAACGAAGAAACGATTATTAAATTTTTATCGGCAATGAAAAAAGCGTTTGAGTTCTTAAACACTAAGAGCGAATACGAAGTTGCTGCTAGCATTGTTAAACAATTCCCGTCAACAAGTATTAGTTCTATTGAAACGTCGATTAAAAGTTATAAAAAAATAGACGCTTGGAAAACCGATATGCAAGCAACGGAAGATAGTTTTAATAGGCTACAAGATATAATGATAAACGCTAATGAACTTGACGAAAAGGTTCCGTTTTCTAAACTTGTTGACAATACGCTAGCAAAAAGTGTTTTCGGCTAAAAAATAAATGATTTACGGTGGAAAAATGAATAAAATACTTGAAATAAAAAACGTTTCGCTTATATATCACACAAAAACGTGCGAAATACTTGCTGTAAAAGACTTATCATTTAACGTCTTAAAGGGTGAATTTATATCTATAATCGGTCCGTCTGGCTGTGGAAAAACTACTATTTTATCAATGATTGCAGGATTAATTAAGCCAAGTAGTGGCGAAATTTTAATTAACGGCAACAAGGCAAACGATAAAGACATCGGTTATATGCTTCAAAAAGACCAACTATTCCCTTGGCGAACAATAGAAAAAAACTTGTTTTTACCACTTGAAATTAAGAAAAAAATTAACAAAGAAAACAAAGACTACGTTTACTCATTGCTAAGCAAATACGGGCTTGAAAAATTCAAAAAAAGTTATCCAGATCAACTTTCAGGCGGTATGCGACAACGTGCTGCGCTAATTAGAACACTATCATTTAAACCAAGTGTTTTACTATTAGATGAGCCGTTTTCTGCACTAGATTCTCAAACAAGATTAAGTGTTAGCGATGACGTTTATAAGATAATTAAAGCAGAAGAAAAAACGGCAATATTAGTGACACACGATATTTCCGAAGCAATTGCAATGTCAGACGTTATAATCGTACTAACGAATAGGCCTGCAAAAATAAAAAACATAATTAGACCTAATCTTGACGGGAATTCACCCATCACACGTAGAAAAAGTAATGGTTTTGGCAGGCTATTTGATGAAATTTGGAAGGAACTACACTTATGAAAAAACAATTAAATTACTCTATTGAGCATCAAAACTACCTAAAAAAATTAAGAAGAAACAAAGTTTTTATTAGTTGTTCAAGAACGGTATTGCTCATACTTATTTTTGGGACTTGGGAGTTATTTACTAGAATTGGATTAATTGATAGTTTTATTACTTCTAGCCCATCAAAGATTGTCGTGACGATTAAAAGCCTTTTTATTGATGATAATTTAACTTATCATATAGGAATAACTCTATACGAAACAATTTTAGGGTTTATAATTTCAGCAGTATTAGGCTACGTTATCGCTTTACTTTTATGGCTTTCAGAAAACGCAAGAAAAATTTGCGAACCTTATATTGTAGTGCTAAACTCTTTGCCAAAAATTGCGCTTGGACCTATAATTATCGTCTGGTTTGGCGCGGGTGCAAAATCAATTATATTTATGGCGGTTTTAATAGGTGTTATAGTTTCGATTATTACGATATTAAACGGGTTTTTATCCATAGAACAAGACAAAATTTTATTACTTAAATCAATGGGCGCAAACAAATTTCAAATGATGACAAAACTTGTAATCCCCGGTAGCATCCCAACACTTATAAGCATGTTAAAAATAAACGTTGGCATGTCTTGGATTGGCTCTATTATGGGCGAATACCTAGTTTCTAGGTCTGGGCTTGGATATCTAATAGTATACGGCGGGCAAGTTTTTAAACTTGATTTAGTTATGGCGTCTACCGTGATTTTATGTTTACTTGCAGCAAGTATGTACGCTCTTGTTGCTCTATTTGAAAAAATTTTAGTTAAGAAAAAAGATTAATAAGCATTAAAAAAGATGGAACAAAATTTTGTTCCATCTTTAATTTTAGTTGATATAATTATAGTTAAAAACGCATGATATTTACTTACGATTTATAACAATATACAAAGAAGTCCACCTTTATTTTCGTTAATAATTCTGTTAAGCGTTTTTTGCATTTTAACCTTAGCGTCTTTTGGCATAGAATTGATTTTATCAGATAGTCCTTCACCAACTAAATCGTAAAGAGATTTACCAAATAAATTTGTATCCCAAATACCTGCTGGGTTATCTTCGAATTTAGACATAATAAAGTTTACAAGGTCTTCCCCTTGCTTTTCGTTGCCTACAAGTGGAGATACTTCTGCACCAACATCAACTTTTACAATGTGCAAACTAGGAGCCGTTGCTTTAAGTTTTACGCCGTATTTTCCGCCATGTTTAACAACAACAGGTTCTTCCAAATTCATTTCATCAAGCGTTGGAATAACTATGCCGTAGCCGTTTTCATCGGCATCTTTAAGAGCCTTTTCAAGTTTAGTAAATTTATTCTTATTCTCGGCAAAACTTTTAATAAATTTAATGAGCTCAAAGTCATCTTTAATCTCTTCTTTGCACTCACAAGATAATACTTTATAAAAATATTCAGGTTTAGTAGAAATTTCAATTTTTACGCTACCATCTTTTGTAGAAAGTTCAACTAAATTAGATGCATTAAAGTTTTCATCATCTAAAAATAAATCGTCTAGCATACTAAAATCTTTCATTTTAGTCATATTTTTACTGCAACATTTAAGTTTTGATAATATTCTTTTAATACTTTCATCTTCTTGCGATAAAGATTGCATCCATTTTGGAATTTTAACGTTGATTTTTGTAAGCGGAAATTCAAGAAGAACTTTTTCCATAATATTATTGATTTGATTGGCATCTAATTCTAGCGCGTTGATTGAAATTACAAAAACGCCGTATTTTTTCTCTAAATCATCACATAAAAGTAGGGTTTCTGAACTTTCAGGGTGCATAGAGTTAACCAAAATAATAAACGGTTTATTACACTTTTTGAGTTCTAAAACACATTTTTCTTCTGCACTAACGTAGTTTTCACGCGGAATTTCGCCAATACTTCCGTCGGTTGTCACCAAAACGCCGATGGTTGAATAATCGCTAATTACTTTATTAGTACCGATAAGAGCCGCTTTCTCAAATGGAATTTCTTCGTTATCCCAAGGCGTTTTAACAAGTCTTGGTTTGCCGTTATCTTCTGCACCTTTTGCCCCATCAACAAAATAACCAACGCAATCTACAAGCCTTACACTTGCAGAAGATTTATTGTTAAAAGTCACTTTAACGGCGTTTGCAGGCACAAATTTAGGTTGTGTTGTCATTATGGTAGAGCCACCAGACGATTGCGGCATTTCATCAGTAGCAATTTGTTTTTGTAGTGAACTATTTATATTAGGCAAAACAATATTTTCCATAAACTTTGCTATAAAAGTAGATTTACCCGTTCTAACAGGACCAACAACGCCTAGATAAATATCGCCGTTAGTTCTTGTAGAAATATCGCTGTATATATCGAATTTTTGCATAAAAAAACCTCCCATATCTTACAAAAAAAGTATATGAAAGGTTTTATTCAATTATGAAAAATATTTTTAAGTGGTTAAAATTTATTTTTCCGCGTTAGATTGTTCTTTCTTTTTAAGTTTGGCGTGCTTGCTTTTAACAACCATACCTTTAATAGAAGTTGGGTGTTCATCACCAGCAAGCATACGTTCGATGTTTTTTCTATGTGCAAACCAAGTTAAAAAACAAATAATAAATATGCATAAAGAAGTAATTGCATAGTAAATTATGGTTTTATCACCTGATATTTTATTGTATTTAATAAATAATCTTATACAACCGCCTATTGCCGAAGGTGTTATCGCAATAAAAGAGCCCATTGCACCAAATTCCGTAAAATAAATAAACAAAACGGCGGCAACAAGCGACATAATCGCAACAGACGCCCAACCAAGACCATGAACGGATAAAGATACAACAAGTACACCGATAGTAGATGCAATTCCCTTTCCGCCCTTAAATTTGAGATAAAGTGGATAAATATGCCCTAAAACTACTGATAAACCCGTAAAATATATCGCAAAGTCCGAAACGTTATATACTGAATTATCAAAATATTTATTCCTAAACACAAAAAAAGCGATTAAGGTTGGAATAGCACCTTTTAAAACGTCAAGTAAAAAAGTTAGCAAGCCAAATTTTAAGCCAAAATTACGGCTCATATTAAGCGTTCCCGGATTACCACTCCCAAGCGTTCTAATATCCTTTTTTTGCGTTTTAGAAATTATAATCGACCAGTTTATACTACCTATAAGGTAAGCACAAACGGCAAAAATAAGCAAGTAAAGATTAGTCATCATCTTTTTCCCTAACAAGAATTTTTATAGGCGTACCTTCAAAACCATATGCTTTTCTTAAATTATTCTCAATATATCTTTTATATGAGAAGTGCATTAGTTTTGCATCGTTTACAAAAAAGCAAAAGGTTGGTGGAGTAACACCAATTTGCGTCACGTAGTTAATTTTTAAGCGTTTCCCGTTAACTGATGGTGGTTCGTTTGCTCTAACTAGGTCAAACACAAGGTCGTTAAGTTTACCCGCAGTAATAGTTTTGAGCGAATTATCTAGCGCAGTTCTTGCAAGTGATAAAATCTTTTCTACCCTTTGACCTGTTTTCGCAGAAACGTAAACAGGAATCATATAATCCATAAATTTAAGATTTTCGCTTAACAAGTCGTTAAACTTATTTATGGTATTAGTATCTTTTTCAATTAAATCCCACTTGTTCATTACAACAACAGAGGGCTTGTTTTGTTCGTGAACGTAGCCTAAAATTTTAACGTCTTGCTCTGTTATACCGATGCTAGAATCAATCATCATAACACAAACGTCAGCACGGCGAATAGCACCAAGCGCCCTTAAAACACTATAATATTCAAGGTCTTCTTCCACACTTTTTTTCTTTCTAATTCCCGCCGTATCAATAAGAGTATAATTAACGCCGTCAAGCGTGAATTTAGTATCAATAGCATCTCTTGTAGTACCTGCTATATCAGACACAATCGTGCGGTCAAACCCTAGGATTTTATTACATAAACTAGACTTTCCTGCATTAGGTTTTCCAACTACTGCAACTTTAATACTATCATCTTCTTCAAGTAGTGAAGTGTCGTCAAAATACTTAACAACTTCGTCTAGTAAATCACCTATACCATTGCCGTGTTCAGCGGAAATACCAAAAGGCTCACCAAGACCTAGATTATAAAATTCGTATAATTTAGATATGTCAAAATTCTCTAATTTATTTACTGCAACAATAACGGGTTTGCCTGATTTGCGAAGTTTACTAGCAACGTCTTCATCAGAAGCGTTAAGCCCTGCTTTTCCGTCCGTAAACAAAATAATAACGTCAGCCGTTTCGATTGCGATTTCGGCTTGTTTTTGGATATGGCGCCACATTTCGTCTGTTGATTTGAGTTCTAATCCACCCGTATCAACAAGCGTGAAAGAACGCCCACTCCACTCTGCATCTTGATAAATTCTATCTCTTGTAACGCCCGGAAAATCTTCTACAATAGATATTTTTTTACCGACAACTTTATTGAAAAAAGTAGATTTACCAACGTTTGGTCTGCCTACTATTGCTACTAATGGTTTTGCCACAACACGTCACTTCCTTATAACCAAATAATAATAACACCTGCAAGATAAATTGCAAAAGATACCCAAAACGCTATTTTCCAGCCCTTAGATTTTTTTGATACAAATTTATATGCTGATATTGCTAATACTGATAGAATAAAAATTTCACTAATAGTTCTTAATAAATTTTCAAATCTATCATCTAAAATTCCACCTAAAACAGAAAGTATTGCAGTAATAATTAAAACTACAAATGCTAAAACGTTGAAAAAATTATTTTCTTTTTTACCATCTACTTTCATTTATATACCTCCTATATCTTCTTTAATTTTTTAATAACGTTAGAAAAATATTCAGGAACGTCAACACTAAACGACATCTTTTTATTAGTCGTTGGGTGTATAAACTCAATTTTTCTAGCGTGAAGTAATTGTCCGTTTAACTTAAATTTATTGGTTTTATATCCATACTCAGGGTCACCAACAACGGGGTGACCTATATGTTTGGCGTGAACGCGAATTTGGTGCGTTCTACCCGTTTCTAAAACGAATTTGCAAAGCGTATAGCCTTCAAAACGCGTAATTACTTTATATCTTGTAGTCGCATCTTTGCCGTTTGATGAAACAGCCATTTTAGTGCGGTCTTTTCTATCCCTATTTATAAAAGTAGAAATAACGCCTTCATCAGTTTTAAGATTGCCTTCTAGTAGTGCAACGTATTCTCGATTTAAAGTTTTATCAACTAATTGATTAGCCAAAAATAAGTGTGCCTTATCGTTTTTTGCAACGATTAGTAGCCCCGAAGTGTTTTTATCAATACGATGAACAATGCCCGGTCTTATAACCCCGTTTATACCCGAAAGATTGTCTAAGTGATATAATAGTGCGTTAACAAGCGTATTTTCATCCGTGCCGTTGCCGGCGTGAACGGTAAGCCCTTGTGGTTTGTTTATTATTGCCAAATCATCATCTTGATAAACGATATCAATATCGATATTTAGTGGCGTTATCGCGGGAATTTCGTCTTCTAAAATAACGTATTCGATTAAATCGCCATCTTTAACAACTTTATTACCCTTAACAACTTTTCCGTTAAGAAAAACGCTAGACGCATCGCACAAATTTTTAATTCTAGACCTTGTAAGTCCTGAAACTTCGGCTAAATATGCATCAATTCGTTTTGGTTGTGACGATTGAACGATAAATTTATTATTTTTTTCCATTTCTTCTAAAAACAGCGTTTTTATCAATAAACAATAGGTATATTACAAACAAAAACACGCCGACTGTTAAGCATATATCGGCAAAGTTAAATATTGGGAAATAATACGTTCCAAATTGAAATGAAATAAAATCGCTAACTCCATTAAAAAGTAATCTATCGATGAAATTACCTATTGCCCCACTAATGATTAGCACAACGCTAATCGACAAGAATTTTTTACCGTGTTTAACACTATACAATAAAATTAACGTAAACAAGACAAGTGATAACGGCGTTAAAACTTTAAAAAATATTTGAGCCCACTTTTTGCCCGCTAAAAAACTAAACGCTGAGCCCGTATTAACCGTGTAAGTAAAATAAAAAAACCCGTCTATTACAACAGTTTGACCATCGTTATGAAATTTGTTCTTAAAGTAAATTTTCGTTAATTGGTCAATGAGCACCAAAAGAGCGCAAATTACCGCTGAAACAATGATGAAAGTTATTTTTTTGGCTCTATCAGTCCTAGTTCTTTGCATAAGTCCTCCAATTTTAAGTCGCTTGGGTTTAATACTTCATCTAAATTAAATCCACTATCACTAGTTGCCGAAATGTATTCGTTAATTTTAGATTGTGGGTCGAATATTGCCTTGTTTCCCTTGTAATCGCCAATAACTTTTTTAATCTTTTCAGCACGATTTTTATCGCTATCATTAAATAAAATTTCATCAATTTTTTTCTTGGTTTCAATAGCGTCGTTCACTACTTTATAGTTAGGATATTTTTCTAAAAGCAAATCAAAGAATTGTTGCCAAGAAGTCGAAAGTTTTTGCATATTTAAAATAGTAAGTTCTAAATAATCTTCGGCTTCTTTTCTTACTCTTAACGCAATATTTTCGGCATCTTTAATAATCTTATGCGCCACCTTTTCATCTTCGGCGTGTTTACTATTTATTGCTTTAAGTTTAGCGTTTTCTATGGTTAATTCTTGTATCTTTGCTCTAAGTTCAGAAGTTAAATTTGCGTTTTCAGAAGATACAGCGTCAATTATTTCTTTGACTTCTTTTTGCTTGTATTTTCTTTTTTTAAGTTCCACAAAAACCTCCGTTATTTTTTGTTGTTTTTACTATTTTTTCTAATATTTTCTATCATTTTAGTTTTTAACTCATAAAGTTCATCAGATAAGTCAACTTTATAAAGGTGTGGTCTATCTAAACGCTTATATTCATCCCAAAAACTATCAAGTTCGGCTTTCGCATACGCTTTAACTTCTTTAAGCGAAGGGAATTTATACACAAGTTCGCCATTAGCAATGATTTGTTTTTGGAGTTCTTTCACTTCATAATTTTCAAAAGTAATGGTTTTCCATCTTTCTGTTGGGTGAGTTAAAACAAGTGGTTTAGATGTATCAATAGGCTTTTCAGACCTTAAAACTATGCAGTCCGCTTCGGCTTTTTTAGTTTTTTTGTCATAAATTCTAACAATATTCTTAAATCCTGGGTTAGTAATTTTTTCGGTATTGTCAGAAAGTTTGATTTTAGGAATAATTTCGCCGTTTTCTTTTACAATACCTGCAAGTTTATACACCCCACCAAGAGCAGGCATGTCTGCACTAGTAATAAGTTTAGTTCCAACGCCCCAAGAATTTATTTTTGCGCCTTGGTTTTTAAGCGAATATATAGAATGTTCATCAAGGTCGCCCGATGCACAAATAATCGTGTCGGTAAATCCTGCATCATCTAGCATTTGGCGTGCTTTTTTAGATAAATAAGCAAGGTCGCCTGAGTCTAACCTTAATCCCTTTGGTTTGTAGCCCTTTTCTTTAAGTTCCTTAAAAACTTTTATAGCGTTAGGAACGCCTTGATTTAGAGTATCAAAAGTATCAACTAAAAGCAACGCGTTATCAGGGTAAGCATCTGCATAAGCCTTAAACGCCGTATATTCATCACTAAAATTCATTACCCAACTATGCGCGTGAGTACCGGCAACAGGGATATCAAACATTTGCCCCGCCAAAACGTTAGAAGTTGAATTACAGCCACCTATAACTGCCGCCCTTGCGCCGTAAATACCAGCATCTGGGGCTTGGGCACGCCTTAAACCAAATTCCATAACAATATCGTCTTTTGCAGCGTATCTAATTTTTGCCGATTTAGACGCGATAAGCGTTTGAAAGTTTATAATATTAAGCAATGCCGTTTCGATAAACTGCGCTTCCATCACGGGTGCTTTAACTGTTAAAATTGGCTCTCCTGGAAAAACCATAGTGCCTTCTGGAACAGCATAAACGTCGCCTGTGAAACGGAAATTTCTTAAATATTCAATAAAATCGCTAGAAAAAATATTAAGGCTTTTTAAGTATGAAATTTCTTCTTCGCCAAATTTAAGATTTAATATGTAATCGCACGCTTGTTCAAGCCCACAAGCAAGCGAATAAGTAATCATACCATTTTGTCTAAAAAAGATATCAAAAATCGCTATTTCATCTCTGCGGTTTTCTTTTAGATAGCCGTTCATCATTGTCAATTGATATAAGTCGGTAAGCAAAGTCAAATTACGTTTATCCATAACGAGCACCTATAATATTAGTCCTTAAATGATTTTATAACAACTTCTTCGTGAGTTTCTTCGTTTTCTTGTTTATTTTTTTCAGCCATACGCGTTTTATAGTCTTTATAATCTGGGCTTTTGTTTTTTGCAATATTTTCAGTTTTATTGCCACAAACCGCTAATGAAGTTAACGCAATAATCGCGATAAAACAGAAAAGTATTACTAGCGTTAACCAAATAAAAAGATAATGCAAGAGCGCATATAATAACGCAAGTGATAATAAAATTCCTGAAATAAAAAATTGCCAAGGATTTCTAGTAAAAATACCTTTAATTAAAACGTATACGCCATACAAAGTAGCAACAAAAAACAAAAAGTTTAGAATTGGATGAGTCCAGAAATCAAAGCCTTCTATAACAGCATCACAAACGGTTATAGCAAGCGATATTAGTAGCGTTAAAATCGAAACAACGTAATCTAGATTGTTTTTAAGAGATTTTTTCATTTTTGCCTCCATTTTTTTATAGTATAACACATATATGTGTTTTTGTAAAGGAAAATAATATTTACTACAAAAATAAAAAAACCGTAAAAAACTTGTTTTTACGGAATTTTTTATGCAATTTTTGACTAATTTTGTTGATTAATTTTATTTATAAGTTCAACTAGATTTTTAGATATTTCTTTATTTAATTCTTCACTTATGCTTTCAACCATAACCCTAATTTTTGGTTCGGTTCCAGACGCTCTAATCATAACCCTGCCTTTGCCAAGAAGTTCTTGGTTATATTTTGCAGTTTTTAACGATATTTCTTCGTTATTTATTATTCTAAATTTATCACTCACAACCACGTTAACGTTGCTTTGCGGAAACAACTTAACGTCAGCCATCTTTGAAAGTGTTATATTTTCTTTAACAAGCATATCAGCGATAAAAATTGCAGTTAAAATACCGTCGCCCGTGGTATGATAATCTTTTAGAATAACGTGCCCACTTTGTTCGCCACCAAGAGATAAATCGTGTTCAATTAACTTACTTAAAACGTATTTATCACCTATATCCGTTCTAAACATTTTTATGCCTAATTTTTGAAGTTCGTTCTCTATCGCCATATTAGTATGACTAGTACCCACAACTGTGTTTAATTTCAGTTTGCCATTTTTAGATAGATATTTAGAAAGCATATAAATTATCATATCACCATCAATAACGTTGCCTTTTTCATCAACGGCAATAAGCCTATCTGCATCGCCATCGAAAGCAAAACCCATATCCGCCTTATATCTAAACACTCTACGTTTAAGGTTTTCTGGATAAAGTGCGCCACAATTTGAATTTATTTTAAGCCCGTCGTCAGTTGAGTTAGATGCAATAACGTTTGCACCTAATTTTCTAAACACTTCGGGGGCAATTCTTATCGATGCACCGTGCGCACAGTCTAAGACAATGGTCTTACCTTTAAGAGAAGACTCGCAACAATTTATTAAGAAATTTTTATACTCTTTAACAAGTGTAAAATCTTGTGTAAATCTACCAATATTAGGAAAATCGTTCGTTTTACTATGTATAAAACAGCGTTCTATCCTTTCTTCTTCTTTGTCGCCAAGTTTATATCCTTCGTTGTTGAAAATCTTAATTCCGTTATACTCTCCACTATTGTGCGATGCACTAATAACAACACCATAATCCGCCTTTAATTTTCTAGTTAAATAAGCAATACCTGCCGTTGGCACAACACCAATATCAATAACGTTTGCACCACCACTCATCGCCCCACTAGAAACAGCAAGTGTTAAATACGTATTAGAAATTCTTGTATCTGAGCCAATTAAAATAGTGCAGTTTTCTTTAAGAATTGATAACGCATTACCAATTTTATACGCAACGTCGAAAGTTAGTTCTTCGTTTACTTTTCCCCTTAATCCATCAGTTCCAAAAAATATTCCCATTTATATTTCTCCCCTTAATTTTTTGCGTAATTTTTTAAGTAATTATGCGCCCTGTTAGGTTTCACTTCTTGTCTAACTCTACCAATAACGAAATCGTCTTCTTTAACGTCTTCGGTAATCGTGGTTCCAGCAACGATATAAGTATTTGATTCTATACGTACGGGTGCAATTATATTACAATTACTTCCTATAAAAACGTTATCTCCAACGATTGTTTTAGATTTAGTTTTTCCATTATAGTTTACAAAAATTACGCCACAACCAACGTTGCACATAGCACCTAATACGGCATCTCCAACGTATGCTAGATGGCTAACTTTTGTCTTTTCACCAATTTCGGCGTTCTTTATTTCAACAAAATTTCCTATTTTTGCACCTTGCTTAATTACTGAACTTGGCCTTAAATGTGCGTATGGACCAATCTCTACGTTGTTTTCTACAACAGAATTTTCTATATAACTATATTTAATTATTGTGTTTTCCCCTATTACACTATCTATAATATAAGAATTTGGCATAATTATAGCGTTGTCTTTGATAATAGTTTTACCTTCTATTCTTATATTTTCATAAATTTTTACGTTGTCGCCGATAACAACGTCTTTCCCAATATAAATAGATTTTTTGTCTAAAATTTTTACAAATTTACCTTTTTTCATTATTAAAAAATCGCTCCTGCACGTTTTTAAATTTTTGGGTATTTTTTACATTATATTATGAGAGAATTTATTTGTCAAACAAAAAAATTAGCACATTTTAGCCATTTTTGTCTAATTTTAAGCGTTTTTTGGGTGTTTTTGTAAAAACACGATTTTAATTTTTGGGGGTAAATTTTTGGATATTTTTAGTAAATTAAGCACATTTACCCCACAATAAAGAAATCGTGTTGTCATTTTTTTAGTGTTGAAATTTTTTAAAAAATTTTTTTTAACCATATAAACCTTACTGATATTGACATATAAATATAAGTATGTTATAATAACTTTAATTGTTAAAGGTAAATTATGATAGGAATTATAGTAGCATTAAAATCAGAAGCGCAACCGCTAATAGACACCCTAGAAAACGTTTCAACTACCGAGATTTCAAGCAAACCTTGCTACCTTGGCGAAATTGGCGGGAAAAAGGTTGCAGTAGTTATAAGTGGTATCGGAAAAGTTTCTGCATCACTTACAACACAAGCAGTAATTGATAAATTAGGCGCTTCGGCAATAATTAACTACGGAACTTGTGGCGGAACAAACTCTATTGTTAACGTGTGTGATTATTATATGATTGACAAGGCGTTTCAATTTGATTTTGACATTAGAGAAATAGACGACGTGCCACTTGGATATATTCAAGAATACGACAGAGTGTTTTTTAATGCAAACCTTGCAAGCGTTGGCTTAAAAGTCCTATCCCTTGCGACAAGTGATAGATTTAGCAAAAGCGAAATCGACTTAAAAAACATACTAGAAAACGGTTGTATGCTTAGAGATATGGAAGGCGCATCTATTATTCAAACTGCAATTTCCAACTCTACCCCCGTCTATTTAATTAAAGGCGTGACCGACGTTTACGGAAGTGGCACGGACGGAGAGCAATTCGTTAAAAATCTCAAAAAAGTGTGCGAAAATTTCCCAAAAATAATTAAAAAATTAGTTGCATCTATATAAAGTGAAAAGTTATAGGAGTTTATATGAGCGAAAACGTAGAAAAAGTCGATAACAACCAAGGACCAGAAAAAAAGCCCGAAACCGTGACGACTAGCGAAACAAAAGTTCCCGAAGTTTACACAAAAACCGAGGAAACGAAAAAACCAGAAGAAAAAAAGCCAGAAGAAAAAAAACCAGAAGAAAAAAAACCGGAAGAAAATAAAGACGTTAATACTGAAAACACGACCAACGACAAAAAATCCAAAAAGAAAAAATACGTTTCTAAAAAAATCAAAAAAGTTTGGATTGGTCAATGTTTAGGCACTATTTTTTGTTCTATAATAGTTTTTTTAACGGTGTTTATCCCCTATTCAATTGGTGACAAGATAACCTTTTCTTATGAATATATGCCAATATTAGGAAATGGTGAAATGATTACAAACCAACTTGGCGTTGTCACTAATTTTCTTGGCGCAATAGGTGTTAGCGCGGGGATTTTAGATGTGTTTTTCTCTCTTAACGTTCTAACGTTCTACGGCATTTTAGCAATTAACGTATTCTTTTCACTTTTATTGATAATAACAAGAGTAAACGCTATTAGAGTAATCGTTAAGATATTCTCTATGATTTTTGGAATAGTTATGATTTTGATTGCTTTTTCTTACATATTTATCGTAGTTAGCATAATCTATTCGCTCTTCTCTGGCCATTATCCGTTGTTCGACGTTGTTAATTCAGTTTTAACAAGCGGAATAATCTACTATTTTGCAACTGTTTTCTTTGCTTTTGCAATGATTAGCAGACAATTTAGTTGGTACAAAAAAAGAATTTGGTAATTTTTGAAATTTTTTACAAAAAAAATTAAAAAAATTTAAAAAACAGGTTTATTTTATTTTGACTTTTTAGTTAAATGTGATAGAATAATACTTGCGCGAGCATGGCGGAATTGGCAGACGCGCTAGACTTAGGATCTAGTGGGAGACCGTGGGGGTTCAAGTCCCTTTGCTCGCACCAAGAAGGGCCTAAATTAAACTCGATTTAATTTAGGCTTTTATAATGCAAAAAAAGAGGTATTTATGAGAAAATTCGATACAAACGTTCAACTTATTAAATACAAAGTTCTTAAAGAAATTGCAAAATGCGCTTGGGACAATAGTTTACAAGACAAACTATTAGATATACCTGAAATTATCGTTTCGGGTAAAACTTCTACAATGCGCTGTTGTGTTTATAAGGAACGCGCTATTATCTCAGAAAGAATTAAATTAGCAATATCAAGAGATAAAAACAGCAAAATAATTAACGTTATTGATATCGCGTGTGATGAGTGCCCTATCGGTGGATACGTTGTAAGCAACGCTTGTAGGGGCTGTCTTTCTCATAGATGCGAAGCGGCGTGCAAATTTGGTGCAATCACTTTTGATAGCCACCATATTGCACATATTGATAAAACTAAATGTAAAGAGTGTGGCGCTTGCGCTAAGGTTTGCCCTTATAGCGCAATTCAAAACCATAAACGTCCTTGCGAATCTGCTTGTAAAGTTAAAGCCATATCAAAAGGAACTGACGACGTTGCTAATATAGATTACGATAAATGTATTTCTTGTGGCGCATGCGTATATCAATGTCCGTTTGGCGCAATTACTGATAAATCATTTATTTTAGACGCGATAGACATTATTAAAAATAGCAATGAAAACACAAACTACAAAGTTTATGCAGTAGTTGCTCCTACAATTTCAAGTCAATTCACCTATGCTAAACTTGGGCAAGTAATTTCCGGACTAAAAAATCTAGGTTTTTATAACGTTATAGAGGCTGCACTTGGTGCTGATATGGTTGCTGATGCCGAATCAAAAGAACTAGCCGAAAAAGGCTTTTTAACAAGTTCTTGTTGTCCTGCGTTTGTTTCTTATATAGAAAAGAACTTCCCAGCCCTTGTTCCTTACATTTCGCACAACCTATCCCCAATGGCAACTATTGCAAAATATATTAAAGATAACAACAAAAACGCCAAAGTTATTTTTATCGGGCCTTGCACGGCTAAAAAAGAAGAAGCAAGAAAAGACAGCGTTAAAGAATACGTTGATTGCGTAATCACCTTCGAAGAATTACAAGCATTGTTTGATAGTAAAGACATAGACCTAACAACGCTTGCTGAAAGCGAACTAGACCACGCTTCTTATTTTGGGCGCATATTTGCTAGATGTGGCGGACTTTCTGATGCAGTTAAACAGGCGCTAATTGAACACGGATACACTGATTTTGACCTAAAACCATGCTCTTGCAATGGTATTGATGAAATTAGAGTTGCACTTCTTCGCAAATCTAAAAACCTACTTGATGCGAATTTTATTGAAGGTATGGCGTGCCTTGGTGGCTGTATAGGTGGTGCAGGTTGTTTAACACATAGCGATTCAAATGCAAACACAGTAAATAAACACGGCGAAAAAGCAACAAGAAAGACTATAAAAGACGCTGTTAAAGAAGGTAAAAATAATATATAATTAAATTTAAAACAAAAAAACGGCAAGATTTCTTGCCGTTTTTTATTTTGATAATTTTTATAGTTTAACAATGATTTTCTTTTCTGTACTTTCGTATGCAGCAGCGATAACTTTTTGAACATGAAGTGCGTCTGATGCAGGAACAACTAGTGGTTTATCGTTTAGAACTGAGTCTGCAAAACTTTCAACTTCTCTAGTATACATATTTCCAAATTCAGCATCGATAAGGTCACCATTATTAGCATCGTGATTTTGGGTAGCATTATAACCTGCAACGCCATCCATAAAGAAACCAGAGAGTGTTCCCCCGTCGATTTGACCGATAACGTTATCGCCCATAAGCCTACCACGTGTGCCGAAAAATTCCATACGCCATTTACTTGCTTCATCTGGAATATTAAAGTTAGTTTGAACAACACATTGAACGCCGTTTGCCATCTTCATTAAAAGAGTTGACGAGTCTTCAACGTCGTAATCAAAAGTTAAAGTATCGTTAAAAGATGCAACTTCAACAACCCTACTATCTAAAATGTATTCCATAAGGTCGATACAATGCACACCCATATCCATAAGTGAGCCACCGCCGGATTTTGCTTTAACCAATCTCCAATTCCCCGAAGAATTAGGTAGCCAACAAGTAAATTGTGAATATCCGTTTACAACTTGACCGATTTTGCCTTCACTGATGGCTTTTTTCATATTCATAATATGTGCACCAAAGCGCATCATAAAGCCAGCGGCCATTTTAACGCCTTTACTTGCAACGTAGTTAACAACTTCTTCGCCTTCTTCGATAGACATAGCAATAGGTTTTTCTAATAATATATGTTTACCATAATCGGCAGCAAGTTTTGCTTGTGAAGCGTGAAAAACAACGGGTGATGCGATATATACAGCATCTACTTCTGGGTTTCTAATAACTTCTTCTGCCGTTGTATAGGCATATTTAGCATTGTATTTAACCCTTAAACTTTCAGCAAGGTCGGGGAAAATTTCCATAACGGCAACGATTTCAGCGTTTTTCGCAAGCATCATACCCGGAAGTGTTCTTCTATCGGCAATACCACCTGCACCTATAATACCAAATCTTAATTTTTTCATATCTAGTTCCTTAAAATAGTTTATAGTTAGCCGTCAAATTCTTGACGGCTAACTTTATTTTTAATTATTTGCCTTCTTGCATTTCTTTAACACTTTCAAGTATAGCATCAGCCATAAAATCAAGTTGGTCTTTTGTTAAGCCATAGATTGGTAAGTGAGTAAATCTGTTGTAGAACACGTCTTCACAAACTGGGCAAGATTTAGCGATTTCTTCAACGTCGTAACCCATATCAGCGATAACCTTAAATCTATAAAGTGGACCAAAGTGTGGAATATTGGTAACGCCTTTTTCAGTAAGTTTTGCTTTAAGGTCTTGAATATTTCCACCAGCAAGTTTTGGGTCGATTTGAATTTGATACATATGGAAGGTTGAAACGATATCTTCGTTGCCCATATCTTGAACGATGATTGCAGGATTACCAGCAAGTCTGTCGGTTAAGTATTGAGCAGCACGTCTTCTAGTAGCGATAATTTCTTCGTTTCTATCAACTTGAACTTTTAAGCCAAGCGCTTGAATTTCGGTAGTTGAATAGTTAGACGCAACGAAAGGTTTTTCTTTACCAGGGATAGCGGTAATATTGTATAACCAGTCTTTAATAGGACAAGTAAAGTCTAAACCTAAGAACCTTGCTCTCTTCATTTCAGGTGCAAATCCTGGAACGTTAGTTAAAACGATACCACCTTCACCAAAAGAAGTTACGTTTTTAACTTCGTGGAAACTGAAAGAACCGAAGTGACCGATAGAACCAAGTTTTTTGCCTTTATATTCACCACCAAAAGCGTGAGCAGCGTCTTCTAAAACGATAATGTTGTGTTTTTTAGCAAGTTCCATAATTGGGTCCATATCAACAGGATAACCTGCAATGTGAACAGGAACTATCATTTTTGTTTTGCTAGTAATCTTTCTTTCAACGTCTTTTGGGTCCATATTAAGCGTTTTTGGGTCAATATCAGCAAAAACAAGTTTAGCACCTTGCGCCAAAGGATATGCCATAGTAGCAACAAAGGTAATTGCAGGAACAATAACTTCATCCCCAGGTCCTATGTTTGCATATTTATATGCAATTTCAAAACCAGCGGTACAGTTAGTAACGAAAGTAGCACTATCTGTTCCAAGATAGTCGTTAACTGCTTTTTCTGCTTTTTCAACGTAACTACCAAGCGAAAGTTTTCCCGGAGGGGTAGAAACTTTATCAAGTTCGGTCATATTAGCACGGATTTTAGCAATTAGTTCATCGTATTCTTTGCCTTCACCTTGCATTAAGAACTTAATAACTTCCATAGCGTCACTAACGTTGTAGTTTTCGCCAACTGCTGGCCAAGGTACACGGGTAGCCCCGGTATTATACCTAAAATCTGTAGTTTGTTTCATAATCATTTTCTCCTATAATTTATTTTTATTTACGTTTTGCGAATTAAAAATTTTCGCTTAAATTTTTTTACGATTAAATTTTTTACAAATTTCTATAATTTCTTCTTTGCTAGCAAGTCCGCTAACGGCATCTACCGTTCTTAAAGACACGCCAGCACACATTGATGCAAATTCAAGAATTTCTTTATCAGTATAATCGTTATAAATACCGAATAATGCACCCGCACAGAACGCGTCTCCTGCGCCCGTTGTTCCTTTAATAAAATCCTTAGGAATTTCAAGTGATGGAACAATGGTAAGTTCTCCACTTTTAGATAGTGAAAGCGCGTAAGTTGGTAAATGAATTATAACTCTTTCTTTAACGCCGTAATCTAAAAGTTTTTTTGCAATTTCGTGTAAATTACTGCCGTTATATTCTATACCTGCGATTTTAGATGCTTCAATTTCGTTAATGATAAGATTGTCCGTATATTTAAGGCAAGGAATAACGAGTTTATACCTATCAGAATTCTCCGAAACAACGTCAATAGACGTTTTCACGCCTAATTCTTGTGCTTTTTTAAGGATAATTTCGCCATCGCCTTGGTCTATCTTATCAAGTAGCAAAAAATACCCTAAATGAAGCATTTTTGCGCTTAAATTGTCAAAATCAAAGTCGTTATAACCAAATTCACCACAAGCACCCATGTATGTAAAGAAAGTCCTTTCTCCACCACTTACACTCATAACGTCGGTAAAACTTGTATTTTCGGTCTTTGAAATTGTAAGCCCAGAAACGTCTAACCAATTATCGCATAAAGTTTTAGCGATAAATCTTCCATCGTCATCATCACCAACTTTACCGATTGCAAAAACGGGCAAGTCCTTAGAGATTTTTTTAAGGTCTATACCAACGTTTGGTATATTTCCACCCGTAGATTTTTCAACGGATAAAATTTTAGTTAAATTACCTGAATTTGGGTATGCGTTAATAACGTTTATTTTATCAACTAAAACCGTGCCGGCAACTGCTATACCTTTACGCATATTATACCTTAATTTCTTTACCGTTAATTGCATCTATGTATTTAACGATATAATCTATTGATTTATTTTCTTTTAAGAAATTATATATTTCTTCGATTAAGCCAACGTATTTACCATCATAATCCGAACAATCTTTGAGCGTTTTTGAAACGCCGTTTTTATTAACGTATTCGTAGATAAATGCGCTACCATCATCTTCGGCTGGGTTAAAACATAAACCTGCAGAAATACCGATACAAATATAACCGGCATAAATTCCGTGTTTTTCGCAAAGTTTAAGCGCGCCGATTAGCCTATCGTTAGAACTGAGTTTACGTTTCGTGTCTTTACCAACCCTTTTGATTGTATCTCCAAGAGCAACGTTTGTAAATCTAAATAATAAATTGTCGGCGTGTTCAAGTAGCATATTCATATCAATGCCGTTTTCTTTTGAAATGGCGGTTGCTGATTGAGTTAAAGCCTTAAAAGCAACGTATCTTAAATCAAAGTCGTTAGTTGCTTCGTAAACGTAATCATAGCCCCTTAAATAACCTAGGTATGATAAAAGCGCGTGGCTCATATTGTGCATAAATAACTTACGCTCAATAAACACGTTAAAAGGCGCATAAGGATATAAATTCTTAACGTCACTCACGATTTCGCCCTTGAAAGCATTTTTATCAACAGGTAAAATGTTGTATGGCTCAACAAAAACGGTTAAAATATTATCTTTTCTTTGTTCTTCGGTAAGAACAGGCACCATACGGCCGATACTTGCTTCAATAAAGCCAACGCTATTTTCAACGTAATCTTTAAGGTGTGGAATTTCGTTTAAAATTAGACCTTTTAAGTATTCATCTGCACCGATAAGGTTTTCGCAAATGATGATATTTAATGGTTTATTAGAAGTTTTAGACCTTTTTTCGATACCCTTAGCCAAAGGTTTAGCGATAAACTTTAAAACGTTAACACCAATTGCAGTTGCCATAAGGTCGCAACTAGCAATTTCATCTGCAACAAGTTCTACGTTAGCACCATTTATACCGTAAACGTTGTTTACGATAATTTCTTCTGTGCCAGCGTTAGAAACAACGTTAACAGGATAACATTTATCTTCGTTAAGTTTATCAATAACTGCCATATTTATATCAATAAAACCAACTTTATAGCCTGCAAGCGAAAAAGTTTGACCTATAAAGCCCCTACCGATATTACCGGCACCATACATTATAAATTTTTTCATTTTAACGCCTCTATTAGTTTGCTTCTGGAACTAATGGACCTGCAAGTTCTTTAAGGAAGAACAATTTTCCTGGAATAGTAGGAATAAAGGTTGAAGTTATATGTCTTGATGGTCCATAACGAAGGGTTGTTAATAAACTCATACCTTGCCATTGCATACCACGAGATAAAGCACCGTCAGCACCACCGATAGCGTAATCTGCCTTAAACATTAAACCAGGGCCAATGGTATTTGCTCTACAAGGAACTAAAGTAGTTCTTGACTTAAACGACGTGATAGCGTTTTGTTCAATCGTTAATGGATGAAGTTTAACTGCAATTCTATAATTTTGTTTTAGCCATTCAGCATCAGAATCGAATTCTTCGCCAATTTGTGGCTCCCAGAACGCGATATGACACATTCTACCAATACCATAAACAAGAACTAGTTTAACGCCTTCTGCTTTAAGAGCGTTGATTTTTTCTGGATATGTAGGAAGATTTTCCTTAGTTGCGAAATTTCTATGGTCTTTTGGAACAGTTAATTCGCCTAATGGATTATAGAACGCATTTTCCATTGCGCTTTGGAAAGATGCTTCACCAGTAATAGTATTACCTTCTGCATCTGCCCATTCGTCCATATTAAAGCACCAAACGTTTTTACAACTAACGTTCCATTCTTTTAGGAAATATACTGCCCATTTATACATACCCATAGGACCTACGGGAAGAATAAATGCGATTTTTTCGTTTCTTTCGTTTGCTTTTTTAATTTCATTAGCAATTTCGTGTCCCATTTTAACGTCGAATTCCTTAACGTCTTCGCACATAATAGGCGTGAAGTTATCGTTCCAGAAATCTTGTTTTTTGGTCACGTCTTTTGGGTCGATTTGACAGCATTTGTCAATCTTAACCATATCCCAGCCTGCTGGGTAAAAGCCTTCTAGTAAACTACCTTTAACAGTTGAATTAAAATCCATAATAAACTCCTTTTTTTCGTTTATGATTGTTTATAATTAAGGCAATAGCCTTTTTGTCGTACCTTTAAGATACACGTCGCATCTTCTAAAACCTTCGGCGTAATCAGCACCACATTGATAGCCACGATATCTTGAACAGGTTTTAACCATATCAGGGAAATCAATATGGTCATGGTCTCGCATCCAAACAATTTGTGATTCGTGACAATTAAGCATTTCTATCTTTTTGTCGATTGTATCCGAAACGTCTACGTATTCAGTTGGGTTAAAGTTAACGCCAGCCAAAGTATCCATATAGTAAATAGGAACAAGTCTTGCTCTACCTTTTGATTTAGATGGCCAATTTGGTAGTGTTGCCGTAAAACTAGCATCAAAAGCAAGTTTAGAAACTGCAACGTGGTCTGGCATATAATCGTCTGGTGAGTGCGTGATAATAAAGTCTGGATTAACGTCTTTTATAACTTCTACAACTTTATCTCTTGCCTCTCTGTTGTCAGCATAGATATCTAAATCGTGAAATCCACCCCACAAAACTTCAAAGCCTGCCATATCGGCACTTTTTTTGGCTTCTCCCGCTCTAATTTTAATGAGTTCTTGTGGCGGGATAATTTCGTGACCTAAATTACCACTAGAAAGGTGGCAAATAACTACTCTATCGCCCCTTTGTTTGCATTTTAGAAGGGTTCCAGCACAAGCGATTTCCATATCGTCTGGGTGGCATGAAAGAACTAAAACAGTGTACATAAAATTCTCCAAAATAATTTTCTTTAATTATATTAAAAAAAATGTTGCATTTGAATAGAAAATAAGTTATAATACTTATAAAATTAGACAAAGGGGGTTTTTATGAAAGATAAATTTATAAAACAGTCATTTGACGAAGTTATAAAAATCGAAAAACTTGTCACAATCTTCTATCTTGAATTTTCTAAAAACTTCTCATACGAAGGCGAAAAGCACGACTTTTGGGAAATGGTTTACATTGATAAGGGCGAAATGATTTGCACGGCAGACACCAAGCAATTTATCCTTAAAGGTGGAGAACTTACGTTTCATAAACCAAATGAGTTCCATAACCTATCTTCTAACAAGAAAATCGACCCTAACGTTTCTATTATAACTTTTGAAACAAAAAGCCCTGCGATGTCGTTTTTTGAAGGCAAAATTTTTAAACTTACCAGCGAAGATAAACGCATACTTTCTTGCCTATTTGAAGAAGGACTTTCGGCGTATAGTTTAATTGATAAAACCAACCCACTTTTGCAACAACTTATCAAAAATGAAAACGCGCGTTTCGGCAGTAGCCAACTAACGAAAATACTGCTAGAAACTTTCCTTATAAGGCTTATTAGAAACAACGAAAGTTTCTCTAAAAAAGATAGGCAACAATTCACTTTTAACGGCGAAGAAATCCCCTATGAAGTTAAGTCTATTATCGAATATTTGCAAAAAAATATCTACAAAAAATTAACCATTGAAAAGATTGCAAAAGACCTTGGAAAGAGCAGCAGCACGATAAAAAATTTGTTTAACACCTATAAGAAAAACGGTATAATTTTTTATTTTAACAGCCTTAAAATTACCGAAGCAAAAAGGCTTATTAAAGAAGGAAAACTTAACTTTACACAAATATCTGAACTGCTTGATTTCGACACTCCGCAATACTTTTCAACGACCTTTAAGCACTACACAAAAATGTCACCACAACAATATAAAAATTCAATAATGAAATAGTTATAAATTAACAAAAAAGCCACTAAAATAGTGGCTTTTTTTATTAGTTTTTCATAAATTTTCTAAGATATTCAAGCATTTCTTTTTGGCGTGGTTTATTGTCTATATAAGGAACTGCAAGCGACATAAAATACTCAGCGTGATTTTCATTGCTATGGTCTTTTGGAATATAATCTTTTATAATTTCGTAGCGTTTTTCGTGCGAAACACTAAAATCATCGTCTAAAAGGAAGTGTTCTATTGCAACAACGTTGCGATAATCCATAGTCACGTCTTGCCATTTTTGAATTTCAGGCGTATAGTCTTGTTCACTTGAAATTTCAATACCCAAAAACTCTAAAAAGCATTTTGCCATATAATAATGCCCCTTTTTTGTTGGATGAACGTGGTCGTTTCCATAAAGGTCTTCTTCGCACATTACCTTAGTTAAAAAGTTAAAATAATCGCAAATTGGATAACCGTTTTCGCGCGCAAAATTTCTTAAATATTCCGAATAACCTTGCATCAGAGCATAGCCACCGTGGAAAGGTTCTTGGTTAGTTTTTTGATACTCTGCATATGGCGCGGGAGTGCACAAAATAAGTTTAATTCCGTGTTTTTTCAATAACTCCACGTATTTATCAAGGTTATTTTTATAGTTTTCAAATGCACTATATAAATTATCATATTTAATTTTACCCGTTAAGGCAAGTTCGCCACGGTTAGAATCGTTGATACCTATGGTTAAAACAACGTGCGTTGGGTTATGAATTAAAACGTCTTCTTCAAAAAGAGCAAGCGCTGTTGAAAGCGTGCCACCAGAAACGCCACAATTATAAAATTCTACTGATTTATCAGCACAATTTTTTCTATAATTCATTACAACGTATGAAAGGTAAAAATTTAAATGAGTAATACTATCACCAACGAAGCATACCCTATCGCCGTTATTAAATGTATACATAATGCTCCTAAAATCTTAGCAAATATTAATAATTTTCTTCTTTAACTTCAAAGTAAGCCTTTGGATGTGCACAAACAGGACAAATTTCAGGCGCATCTTTACCAACGTGTAAGTGTCCACAATTTCTGCATTCCCAAATTTTAGTGCTTGGTTTTGAGAATACTTCTAAATTTTTAACGTTTTTAAGAAGTGCGCGATATCTTTCTTCGTGCGCTTTTTCTATTAAAGCAACCGCTCTAAATTTATCAGCAAGTTCGGTAAAACCTTCTTCTTCAGCGATTTTAGCGAAGTTTTCATACATATCAGTCCACTCATAATTTTCACCTTCGGCAGCGTGCAAAAGATTGGTTGCTGTATCACCGATACCTGCAAGTTCTTTAAACCACATTTTAGCGTGTTCTTTTTCGTTGTCAGCAGTTTTTAAGAATAGTGCGGCAATTTGTTCATAGCCTTCTTTTTTAGCAGCAGAAGCAAAGAAAGTGTATTTATTTCTTGCACCAGATTCGCCTGCAAAAGCGGCTAAAAGATTTTGTTCGGTTTTAGTGCCTGAATAACGATTAGCAAGTTCAACAAGTTTATCGCCTTTTGCTTTACATTTTGGACAAATTGCTTCTTCGCCAGCGTTAACAGGAAAAATAATTCCACATACATTACATTTATAAAATTTCATAAGAATACTCCTTTTCTTTTTTATATATTATAGCATAATAATGCGTGATGTCAACGCCATTTTTATAAATTTTAGAGTGAATTTAAAACAAAAAAAGCGCTATTTAGCGCTTTATGGAGCTGCTAACCGGAATCGAACCGGTGACCTCATCCTTACCAAGGATGTGCTCTACCATCTGAGCCATAGCAGCAAATTTATTTTTAATGCTAATGTATTATATTAAATAAAAATGGTTTTGTCAATTTAATTTAAGCATATTTTTACAAAAAAAATAAAATTTCGGGGATAAATTCGATATCCCCGAAATTTACTAGTGTTTTAGTGATATTAAGTACTATTCAATTTCGTCTTCTTCGGTTTGTTTTGGCGAAATTGCGATTTTAGAAAGCACCGTTCCTTCATCAACATTCATAACCTTAACGCCTAGTGTATCTCTACCTATAATGCTAATATCGGTAGAAGCAACCCTAATAATCGTGCCACTATTAGTTATAAGCATTATATCTTCTTCATCAGAAACAAGTTTAAGACTTACAAGTTTACCCGTTTTTTCGTTAAACACGCCCGCTTTTACGCCTTTACCACCACGTGTTTGCAATCTATAATCAGAAATATCCGAACGTTTGCCGTATCCGTTTTCGGTAATAGTGACAACGTTATAACCTTCTTTTATAATAGAGAAATCAACAACGTAATCGTTATCAAGTGTCATACTCTTAACGCCCATCGTATCTCTACCCATTGCTCTAACGTCTTTTTCGCTAAATCTAATACATTTACCTTCTCTTGTAGCCATTAAAATTTCATCGTTGCCACTAGATAGTTGAACAGAAATTAGTTCATCATCATCGTTAATATTGATTGCAATTTTACCAACTTTTCTAATACGAGCAAATTCGGTAAGAGAAGTCTTTTTAATAAGCCCCATCTTAGTTGCAAGCATAATATAGCCTTCGGCATCTTTTTTGAGTGGAACCATTGCGCAAACTTTTTCGCCGTCTTCTAGTTGTAATAGATTAACTATTGCCCTACCCCTTGCAGTTCTTTGTGCTGATGGGATAATAAAGCACTTCATACTATAAACTTTGCCTTTATCAGTAAAGAATAGAATATCATCGTGCGTTGACGTAACGAACATATTTTTAACGAAATCTTCTTCTTTTGGCTTATGAGCAGTCACACCTTTGCCACCCCTATGTTGAGTTCTATATTCAGATGCAGAAACGCGTTTGATATAGCCTTGGTGTGTTAGACTAACAACAACGTCTTCTTCTGGGATAAGGTCAGCCTCAGCAATATCGCCGTAATCGAAAGAGATTTCAGTTTTTCTTTCTGATGGATATTTATTTTTGATTTCTTGCATGTCAGCCTTAATAATGTCTTTAACGCGTTGTGGTGAAGACAAAATATCTTTAAGGTCGGCAATAATTCTACCTAGTTCTAATAGTTCTTCTTTTAGTTTATTAACTTCCATACTTGTTAAGCGTTGCAATCTCATTTCAAGTATTGCATTTGCTTGTCTTTCAGAAAGGTCGAATTCTCCAACTAAACTAGCAACGGCTGTGTTTTTATCAGCAGATTTTTTGATAATTTCGATAACTCTATCGATATTGTTAAGAGCAATAACTAAACCTTTAACGATGTGTTCACGCTCTTCGGTTTTAGCAAGGTCGTATTTAGTTCTTCTAACAATAACCGATTGTTGATGTTCGATATAATAAGTTAAAATTTGTTTTAGGTTTAGAACTTTTGGTTCGCCATCGACAAGAGCAAGTAAAATAATACCATCCTTAACTTGTAGATTAGTATGCTTATAAAGCATATTAAGAACAACTTGGGCGTTAGCATCTTTTTTAAGGTCTATAACGATGCGCATACCGTGTCTGTCAGACTCATCTTTAACGTCGCTAATACCTTCGATTTTCTTGTCTTTAACTAGGTCTGCAATGTTTTTAATAAGCATTGCTTTATTAACTTGATAAGGAAGTTCTGTGACAACGATTCTTTCTCTTGTTCCATTACTAAATTCTTCGATATCGGTTTTAGCACGGAGAACAAAACCACCTTTACCCGTCATATATGCTTGTTTAATGCGCGATAATCCCATTAAAACGCCACCCGTTGGATAATCAGGCGCTTTTATAAATTCCATAAGGTCTTCAATAGTAGCATCTGGGTTGTCTAAAAGGAGCATACAAGCATCTAAACATTCACTTAAATTGTGTGGTGGAATATTTGTAGCCATACCTACCGCGATACCATCAGAGCCGTTTACTAAAATGTTAGGAATTCTTGATGGCAACACAACAGGTTGCATTTCTGTGTCATCGAAGTTAGGATAGAAATCAACGGTATCCTTGTCGATTTCTTTAAGCATTTCGTTCGCAAGTTTAGAAAGTCTTGCTTCGGTATATCTGTATGCTGCGGCAGGGTCGCCGTCAACTGAACCAAAGTTTCCGTGACCATCAACAAGTGGGAAATTGATTGAGAAATTTTGTGCAAGACGAACTAACGCGTCGTAAACTGAACTATCGCCGTGTGGGTGATATTTACCAAGCACGTCACCGACGATTTTCGCACATTTTCTAAACGCCTTATCATAAGTAAGCCCTGCTTCGTGCATTGCATATAAAATTCTTCTATGAACAGGTTTAAGCCCGTCTCTAACGTCTGGAATAGCACGCGAAACGTTAACGGCCATAGCGTAAGCAATAAACGACTTTTTAACTTCGTTATTTACTTCAATATTGATTAATTTGGTTTTTTCGAGTGTTTCACGAAAAGCAGCAGTTAATTCTGACGTGGTATCTCTTTTTGCCATATTTTATCTCCTATTAAACGTCTAAATCCGTTACGAGTTTTGCATTGTTTTCTATAAACTCGCGCCTTAATTCTGGGTCACCACCCATAAGTCTTGTAAACGTTTCATCTGCTTCAACAGCGTCTTCCATAGTAACACGAAGCATTGTTCTTGTTTCAGGGTTCATCGTAGTTTCCCAAAGTTGTTCAGGGTCCATTTCACCAAGACCTTTATAACGTTGAACGTCACACTTGCCAACTTCGGCTAAATAATCTTGTAATTCTTTATCAGAATAGAAGTATCTATCAACTTTATTTTTCGTTGCTTTATATAGTGGTGGTTGAGCGATATAAACGTGCCCTTTTTCGATAAGTGGGCGCATAAATCTAAAGAAGAACGTTAAAAGAAGAATTCTAATATGGCTACCGTCAACGTCCGCGTCGGTCATACAAATAATTCTACTATAACGAAGTTTGCTTTCATCAAAATCGTCTTGAATACCACCGCCAAAAGCAGTAATCATCGCTTTAATTTCTTCGTTTTCTAAAATGTGGTTAAGCCTTGCCTTTTCGACGTTAAGGATTTTACCTCTAAGTGGCAATATAGCCTGAAATCTTCTGTCTCTGCCTTGTTTAGCACTACCGCCTGCTGAATCCCCTTCGACTATGAAAATTTCGCAAAATTCGGGATTTTTGTCCGAACAGTCAGCAAGTTTACCAGGGAGCGTGGTACTTTCAAGCGCACCTTTTCTTCTAGTGTTTTCCCTAGCAAGTCTAGCAGCCTCTCTTGCTCTTTGAGCAGTTAAGCATTTAAGAATAATTTCTTTTGCTTTTGCTGGGTTTTCTTCCATAAAAGTTCCAAAATGCTCTACCATCGCTTTTGAAACAAAATTACGCATTTCGCTGTTGCCAAGTTTGGTTTTCGTTTGACCTTCAAATTGTGGGTCGGTAAGTTTAACAGAAACAACTGCAACAATACCTTCTCTAACGTCTTCTGATGAAACCTTGTCATCGCCTTTAAGAACGTTAAGTTTTTTACCAAAGTCGTTAACGATTTTAGTTAAAGAGTTCTTAAAACCATCTAAGTGTGTGCCACCTTCTTCGGTGTTAATGTTGTTTGCAAAGGCATAAACGGTTTCGCTATAAGTTTCGCAATATTGAATTGCAACTTCAACTTCGGTATCTTCGTAATAAACGTCAAAATAAACGGGTTTTTCAAAAAGTGGAGTTTTATTCTTGCTTAGGTCTTCAACAAAATGCGCAATACCACCTTCATAGTAGAACGTATCTTCGTGTTCAAGTCCTTCTCTTTCGTCAACGATTTTTATGGTTAAACCTTTATTAAGGTATGCAAGTTCACGAAGACGCGTCTTAATGGTGTCGTAATTGAAAATAGTAGTTTCAAAAATTTCATCATCAGGCATAAAGGTCACCCAAGTACCCGTAAAATCTGCATCGCCAACAACGGTTAGCGGGCCTTGTGGAACACCTCTTTTATAATGTTGTTCGTGCTTTTTGCCGTTTTGGAAAACTTCTACTTTTAGCCAAGTAGAAAGCGCGTTAACAACTGATAGACCAACGCCGTGTAAGCCACCCGAAATTTTGTAGCCACCACCGCCAAATTTACCACCAGCGTGAAGTTTTGTTAAAACAACTTCTACGGCAGAAATTTTTTCGGTTGGG
>JAZLCK010000050.1:0-28752 GCA_045614165.1 Christensenellaceae bacterium
GCAATCTGCAAATGCTCCTTCACCAATGGAAGTTACTTTTGACGGTATTGTTATCTTTTTAAGTAAATAACATCCAATAAAAACTCGATGACCGATTCTTTTTAATTGTTTTGGCAAAAATATTCTTTCAATGTTTTTACAAAATGCAAAAGCACCATCCCTAATTTCTTTTATACCATCGTGAACATAAATACACAAATCTTCATCCACACATTCATATAAAAAATTTTCTGGCACATACTCTAAATGACTTAATGGATTTGTATGAAAAACTTCACCATGCTCTTTAAGTAGATATAATGTTAGTTCTCTTGCCATTTGATTTCCATATTCATTTGCAACTTTATATGCTTCTTCAATTTGGTTGCTGTCTACGTAATATTCTATCAAAGAAAATCTTTTATCTCTTGATATATACTCGTAATGCTCTCCACCTTTTCTCATACTCTCATTTCTCCCTTTTGTAAGTTATTTTTCATTATACAACTTTTATAATAATTTTTCAACTAATGCTCTATATCTTTATCTGTGAACGTCATGGTCCCACCAATCAAAATCTTTTACTTTATCTCTTAAAACGTCTGGATAACAAAAAGCACCATCAAACGTAGTTTTGGGGAAATCATCATTTTTAGCAACGTAATCTAAAATACCCATAAACATTGCAGTATAATTTTGCTCTTTTGTAGTAGCAAGCATAGGCGTTATATAATATCTTACTGCACGATATTTTTTAAAAAGCATTTCTCTATCCTCTGGTGAATATGTATATATTTTTGTTCTAACTTCTTCTACACTTTCACAATAGTTATCAAAAATATATCTATAATAGGTGCTAATCGGTGGTTTTGCTAAATGTTTTTCGCCACCAACTTTGCTAACGTAATTAAACGCCCCAATTAACTCAAATTTTACGCCAAGTAAGTTTAGTAGCCTTGTATATTCTGGACTATTTTTATCCGTCGTGAACAACTCAAACAAATGGTCTTGAATATCAAAGTTATAAAACTGCCAATAAAGTTCTTTTTTAGAAACAATAATTTGGTGCATCTCTGTGTGCAAGTTGTAGTATTTTTTGCTTTCGTTTTCAATTTCTTTAATATCTTCATCAACTAAATCTATAAGCATATTTGCAATGCTATTTGCAAAAGCCCTTTCTTCTTCACTAGCATTTGAGGTAGGTGGATTATATGTTATTTTATTCTTCATATTTTGCTCCTTTTTTGAATATTCAGTTGTTATAACTGGAATATTATTTTTTTGTGCTAATTTTATCGTATTTTTTGTCCCTTTGCTATTAGGACTAACGAAAGCAACTACTAACTTATCACTAAAACAAGTGATATAGTCTATCATTTGTTTGTTTCGAATAGGTCCAGCACTTTTTTTATACTTTACCCAATCGGCAGGAAAGATTTTTACACTCGCTTTCGTTTCTTCTGCCCACCTTTCGCCTAATCTATCAGCACCCTTACATTGCCCACTAACTATTTCAACGTCTTTAGGGGTAAGATTTTTTGATTTTAATACCTTATCTAATATATTCTTTAATAGGTCATAATTTTCAAAGTGCCTACCACCACAAACCAAAATTCTTAATTTCTCCATATTTTAATACACTACCTCGACCTCGTGTGCATAGTTCCAATCTAATTGTTTTGGTGGATTATGAATTTGGTCGTATGCAAGACGCATCATTTTTGCTATAGTTCTTGTATTAACTCTCCCACAACCACCACCGAACAACGGAATTAAAATGCTTTTTACCTTGTTTTTATAAGCACACATTAAAGTTGAACGCATACTTTGATATATTATAAATGGGTCTAAAATCATTCTTGGCGTTTGCATAGTTGGTGTGTGTATTAACTTTTGCCCTTTATCGTTTGCTTTTATAATAAAACTTGTTCCAGTCGGTTGTTCGCCATAATAGTTTTTAATTATATATTTTTGAACACGCTCTTGCAGTTGTTCACCAAACCACTCGGTAATCGCTAAATCGTACCCACCGTCCATAAGCCCGAAAGAATTTGCAGGTGAAACGATACACTCAACATCTTCTCTTTTCATAAATTCTGAAAATTTTTCATCAATAAACTCTATATCTGTGCCCTTAAAATATTGTTTTGCTATTTCAATTTTTTGCTTTGATTCATCAATGATATATATTTTCATAGTCCCCTTTCTATTAGGCTACCATTTTGCAGGTAGCCTTTATTGTTTGAATTTCTGCACTAGTTAAAATATCTTTATTCATAAGTGCGGTTGCAAGTTTATCTAAAAACTCACGATTGTCAATAAGTATCTTTTTTGCTTTTTGGTAGAACTTTTCTATTTCAAAAGAAAGTTGCATATCACGTCGCTCAACAGCTCCATTAGAATATTCTCTGCCTTGAAGCCATCTATCAAATCCATTAGAGCAATAGTCATCAACGAAGCGCACGGAAATATCAAACGCTCTATGCAAATCGCTATTTGCACCCACGTCAGTTTCACCAAAAACCGTTTCTGTTGCAGCCTTACCACCAAGTAAAACGGTAACACGATTTTCCATATATTGTTTTTTAATCCAGTATTCTTCGGGTTGATAATAGTTAGTAAAACCACCCGTGCTACCACCATGAGAACGAACAGAGACAAAGTTAACCGAACCCGGTTCTAACACTTCGGCAATAACAGCATGTCCTGCTTCGTGATAAGCAATATATTTTAAAACTTCGGGTGAATGGGCAGTTTCTTTTTCAGGTGCTTTATGGATAATTCTTAAACACGCTTTAACAATATCATCCATCTCGATTTTATCTTTTCTATTAAAACCAGCATAAACACCTGCTTGATTTATAACACATTCAAGTTCAGCACATGAAGCAGAATTTAATAGCTTAGTAATTGTTTTAACATCTACATCTGAAACGAAATTCTTTTTCTTTATATAATGTTCTACAATTTTTTCCGCATCTTCGCCCTTAGGTGATTTAACTTCTATTCTATTATCAAATCTGCCTGCTCTAAGTAAAGAGTTCGGAATAGCATTTTCATCATTTATTGTTGCTAATACGAAAACGTTTTTACCTTTAGCATCATCAATGCAAGATTGAACGGTAACAAACTCCTCGCTGTTTCTGTGAAATTCATCACCATTAGCAGAGAATTTGTCCATATCATCAAGAAAAACTATTGATGGTGCATTTTTAACCGCTTCATCAAAAGTAGACTTAATATGGTTTACAAAATCGCCATCTGGCTTATCTTTTCGGCAAGTGAACGCCTTTCTTCCACTTGCTTTAATAAAGCAATTTGCCATAAGCGTTTTACCAAGCCCAGGCTCACCTGAAAGCAATAGTCCATTAGGCACCGACACACCAAGTTTTGAATAAAACTCGCTGTTTTGCATAATGTCACAAATTCTAATCAATTCTTTTTTGATTGATTTGTAGCCGATTACAGCATCAAATTCTTTTTCGATTGTTTCTAAAGTTACAGTTTCAATTCTTTCGTTCATCATATATTTATACCTCTTAATATTTTTTACAATTTTAATATACACTTTTTATTGCGACAATTTTGGTGCATTACTATAGTATTTGTGAATTATTTTAAAATTTCAAACTTGATTTTATGTTTCTTTGCCCACTTGTGAGCATAAGAGTTTTTAACAACTTTCAGCGTGCAGTCTTTACTAAACGCATTGTTTTCAATTTCATTAACGCTTTGTGGAATAATGATTTCGTTAAAAAAAACGCCAAACGCATTACTACAAATCTTTTTAACGCTAGGGGCAAGTTCAACGTTCATTTCACAAGAATTAAACGCTTCGTTCCCAATTTCTTCAACGCCTAAAGGCACTTTATAATCTAAGTCGTTAAATTCTTTTTCAACTAACTTATATATAAATCTTTTGCCGTCTTTTGAAAGCACAGCATCATCTTTTATTTTTGCAGCAGGACATTTAGGAGCAATATAAACTCTCTCCAAATCGCAAAAGGCAAATGCACCATTTTCTATATGTTTAACACTTGATGGAATTGATATGCTTTTTAAGTTGTTAAACACGGTTTCCCACTCGCCGTCATCTTTCTCATAAAAGGCAAACGCTCCGTAGCCGATTTCTTCAATATCTGACCAAACACTTAAATCTAAACCTATTGCCTTTTTAGAAGGAATATAGTTAATAATTTTCCCGTTTATTTCCCCATTGTCTTTATTTGGGATATAGCGAATTAAACTGCCGTCTCTACCACTAATCTCAAGCACGTTTTCTCTTTGTCTATGAGTAATATTTTTATCTTGCTTTAATATTTTCCACATATTTAACACCTCTAATAAAAATTTTGGCAGTTTATAACCCTATACTTCAACCACCACGCCTACTGGCAAAAAACACCTGTTAGCAAAGTTTTTATGTTTTTACTTCTATCTCCTTTATAACCAATCTCAAACACCGAACGCTAACTGATAACGAATAACATAAATTAATAACAAAAAACATAATCGTTAAACAAAAACAGCACGTTCTCACATTTTAATTTAAGAATTAAATTAAATTTTAATAAAGCAAAAACAAGGGAATAAAATTAAATTTCTATTTCAATTTCAAAAGAGTTGTTAACTAAGTCTAACGCAATTTGTGCTTTAGAAAGTTTTTCGCAAATCTTTTCATATTCAACTTCAACTTCTTTTATGTCGTAGTTAATATAACGATACTCTACCAAAGTAGATACTCTTGAATAAGAGTTTTGTTCACGCATTTTAGGAAGTTTACTTTTCATTAAAGCAAGTTTTTGTTTTGCTTTACCAAGTTGAGGAATTAAAATTAGCATTTCGTCAATGGTAATGTTAAATTCAGGGATAATCGTTTGGCTATTAAATAAATTTAGTGCGTGTTTTACTATGCGAATTTTTCTTTCTATTTCAGTTAGTTCGCTATATGTCGTCAAAAAATCATATTCTGGTCGAATTGATTCTACATTTTCGCCAAGAGTTACTAAAAACTCTTTAGAAAGGTCTTCTTTTTTACTAATTGCTGAATAATCGTCGTTTAGTTTTCTTAAATATTTGTTTGCTTCTGCTGATGTGAATTTCATATTTTATATACCTACCTTTTATTTTTTATAAATAATGTTTAAAGTCTTGTTTTATCGTTTTATGAAAGTGAACTGAAAAAGCATCATCTTTTAATATTGCTTCGTTTTTTTCGTTTAAGTAAGGAAGCAAATGTTCGTTTATCAAACTTTCAAAATCTTTTGTCGGGATTTTAACGTTTATCACGTGGTCAAAATCAGAACGACCGTCATCTTCGTTTCCGTATTCACAAATAACGTGATAAAACTCATCATCTAATTTTTTATACGAAAGGAATAAGTCGTTAGGCAATAATTCTTCTATAGGGTTTGTTCCATTTTCATAGTCTTCGTCGGTTTCAAAACGGCAATAAGCCCATTGCTCTTCTATACATATTTTCTTATAGCCCAAATCTTCTTTTTTTATTTGTCTTAAAAACCTTCTAAATTCTTCTGCGCTCTCATATAAGGCTTGTATGTTTGATTCGGTAGTTTCTATATGCACGAATCCTTCTTCAATATCACTATAAACAGAAAAAAATGGGTCTTTTATATTAGCGTCTAAACAATAAGTTCTATTCTTTTCATCTAAAAAATAATATGATTATTCAGTATAATGTGAAAATTTAAAGCTATCTACTGGTCTTCTTAAAAATAACATAATTTTATCTCTCACTTTTTTATTTTTTTCTTCGCTCTAAAAGTAAGCCCTATTATAACGGTTAAATTTTCAAAAGTCCACTAATTTTGAACTCGCCTCAAAAAAAGTTTCATTTTGCAAATTGTAGTCATTTTCTTTAAGATAAAGTACTACTATTGGTGCGTTATTTTACTTGACTGATTCTAGGCTCTTGCTTATACGTTTTCAAAAAGGTATATTTCTTTGTTGTTTAAATCTTTAACAACGGCACACGAAACGCCTAGTTCGTTAAAAACGCTTTTCGCGCTGATATAAATATCTCACGATAGAATAAGCGCCTCTTTGCCCTAATTTTGTTATCTTCATATTCACCACCATAGCCCTGTAAAAATTTTTCTTAAACGGCTAAACGCTTCATCTAAATTCTTTTCAAATTCTTCGTTGCTTTCAAACTCAAAGTCGTATGTGCCGTTTAGGTCTTTTTCATATTTATCAAAACACTCTGCCGTTTCTAAAATGTAATCTTTATACCAATTTTCAATCTTATCCATATCTTCTTTTGGAATACGTTCGTTTATTAAATCTTCTTGAGTATAACCAAACGGATTTTCTCTATAAGCAAGCATAGAAGTTCCTATCATATTTTTAACGTGCCCACGTAAATAATCACGGATAACAACGGCAAAAAAAGTGTCAAGTTCGCCATAAATAAAAGGGTCCGTTTTAAGTGTATAAAAACCTCGCTCTCTATTTTTCTTTTCTTTAAGCCACTTTACAGTCCCAAGTTTATACCTGTTTCTATGAGAAAATAAATTTCTAATTTTGATTATTAACTTTTTCATTTTTTGCCCTTTCTTTTCTGTTTTTTATAATGCTTTCAACGTAGTCACTTACATCTTTATCCCCCTGTAAACCAGAACATTTTAACCAGTCATAAAGTCTTGCATCGTCAATTTTATCCAACCAACATTTAGGTAAACTTTGCAAATCTTGTAAACTTACTTTAGAAAAATCAGCAAACACTTTTTGCATTTGTTCATCTGATAAGTATTTCTTCATTTCATACAAAAAATTCCCCAACTGCATTAACGTTCTTGTTCTTATATTTTCTTTAGTTTCGCCTGTTAGAACTTTTATTTTTTCGTTTAATTCATCGCTTATTTTAATTTTTTCTTGTGGACAATTTGCGTGCAACACGTTCTCTATATTCCTTGGAAAATATTTCATTTTGTAATATTTACCATCAATTTTGCAATCTAACTCATAAGATATTCGCCAGCCGAACATAGAACCATGCCTATTTAATTTTACGTTTCTAATATCCGTTATATCTTCTGTGCCATAAACTTCTCTATCAACCAAAAGATAGTCACCATTATCGTATTCATTAATAAAGTCAACGTCTTCTTTGGTTGCATGATTTGTTAAATATTTTACTAATGCAATAACGTATTCATCGTTAATCGATAAAAAATCGGTTGCAATGTTATCATAAACTTTTTTATCTAACCCTTCTCTTTTGGTAATGTGTGAATACATTTTATAATACCTTAAAAGATAGTCCAGTAAAAAGTTATATAATGGCCCTTTAAAACTTATCAATTCTTCATCTTCTAACCAAAATATATGATACCTTGTTTTATTTAACTTCTTTATATAAATATAGCTACAACCATTTACAAAAACTTTTTCGTATTCATGAAAAGCATTAGACGACTCGTTTTCAAACTCTGCTATTTTATCAAGCAAAATTTTGCGATTTTCTTCGGTTAGAGCATATTCTTGCCCTTTAACCCTAAAAATGTTTTCATCAGTTTTATAAGTAAAACTATAATGCCTGTCTAGTGAGCTTATTTTTGAACTTAAATAATATTTGCGTTCAGCGTGCTTATAAACGCCTATTTTGTATTTTTTTAAACTATTTTTCCAAACTTGCATAAAATACCTACCTTTTTAATATTATTATTTTTTGTTTTATTTAAGCAATACTACTAATCGCAGTATTGTTCAACGGTAATTTGGCCGTCAGAATATGTAACAAGGTAGCGTTTGCCTTGGCGAACGGTTGTAATAGAGCAAGGGCCAGTGTATTTAACGCCAAATGTTTTAATGCTGTGATTTATTACGTCACGGGTGAATAATTTGAGTAGAATAGGGTTAAGGTTTTGATTTGAAATAGGAGTGGTTTTTTTAAACATAAAAATAATACCTCACAAAAATTTTTTGTATCGGCATTATATCACGCGGCATATAGAAAAATTAACTAAAATTTGATAGGCAACAAAAAAAGTTGCAAGTTCTATCTTGCAACTTTAATTTTTGATTTAACGCACTATAAATAGTACATTATTTGTTTAATGCAAACTTTTCACACATTTTTTCAATCTCTTCTTTCTTAACTAACGTATTAAGCCAAGCTGGTGGAATACTTTTAAGACCATATAAAGCCCCTGCAAGACTACCTGCAATAGCGGCAATGGTATCCGTATCGTCGCCAAGATTTACGGCTTTAAGAACACAATCTTTATAATCTTCACTATTAAACAAGCACCAAAGAGCCGCTTCTAAAGTGTCAACAACATAGCCCGAACTTTTTATATCTTCTCTTCTTTTATTCTCTAAATCAGCAAGCCTATCTATATAATGACTTATTTCAGGTTCATCACGATAAAATTCAAGTGCATTGACAAGTCCAGAAACAGCACCCGACAAATGATTTTCATCTAAAATCCCCCACAAAATAAATGCGTATATCCCGCACGCTATTTGACTGCGCTTGTGGGCGTGGGTTAAACAAGATGCTTTGTGAATTATGTCTATCTTTTTTTCAACAGGCATATCTAAACGATAAAGGTACAATGCAAATGGATGAATTCTCATAAGCGAGCCGTTGCCATTATCGTATTCGAGAGTGCCACCACACTTAGTTGGCTCAAATCCACGTTGATAACGCTTGATTGCACCCATGCAAATAAGACCTATATCAAAGGTATAGCCCGTTGGCGTAAACTCACTATCGTAATACCATTTAGCAAAGTTTTGCATAATGTCATCAAAGTCAATTTTACCTTTTGCTAAACTTATCAAGGCACACAAACTCATACTTGTATCATCAGACCAACTGCCTTTGGGTAAATCAATAGTTGGATGCACGCCCATATCTTTAACGGGATATTTATCCAAAAGTTCACGGCTTTTAAACTCTACGGGAACGCCCAAAGCATCAGCAACAGCATGCCCTAAAACAACGGCTTTGGTAATATCAGCAAATTCATTGTCGGTAATAGTAAAATTTTTGTTCTTCATTAAGTCAAATAATATGCCAAAACTTTCTTTATACCCAAAAAAATCAGCGTTCTTTATTCTTCTCTTAAACGGCTTATAATACTCATCTCGCATACGAACCTTGTGCCCCATACCAAGATAATGTGGTGGAAGCGAACACTTATCGTGAAATTTATTTACTATGCTTTTTGCAAGTTCTTCGTTAACCTTATCGCTAACTTCATAGCAAATAATATTATCGTTTTCTAACGCAAACGCCCTAAAATGCACGCAGTCATCACCCAAATATACGCAATGTATATTCTCAGGGTTTATTTTTGCTAAATCTTGCTCATTGTTAATTTCAATAGTTATTACTTTTTCTTGCATATATTACCTCTAAAAAATTCTTCGTGCCGAAGTACGCCCTATTATAACGGGGTAAAATAAAAAAGTCAACTAAAAATATTTAGCCAACAAAAAAAGTTGCAGATTACTCTACAACTTTAATTTTGTTTATTTAAGGCACTAATTATGGGGCGTTAGACTCTATTAGTTCTATAACACTTTTTAAGAAATGATCTGTTTCGTTATAATTTGTTATTACCAAAGATTTAGCAAAAATCTTTTCTTTTTTACGACTATATTCCCAAACAAATTCATCTTCTTTTTCAGTTAGTGATGGATATAGCAATATTACGGTTTTAACGGTTTTATTATCATTAAACCTTGTATAGTAGGCGTGCATTTGGTACATATCTGCTTGAGAAATACCAAAGTTTTCATTAACTTTATCATTTAAAACCTTCCATTTTGTATCTAAAAGAACAACTTCATTGCCTTTTTCCACGTAAATATCGGGACGTAATGAAAACATATTCTTTGGCTTGTTGTCAAAGTTATCAAATAAATATTTACCTTTCTTTTGAGAACAAACATTATATCCAACAAGCTTTTCTTGCAATTTTTTAGCAACGTAACTCTCAAAAAGTTTTTCCATAGGAAACAACAATGCCGTAGTATTATGCTTTCCAGAATAGGTTGAAAAATTATACCCTTTCAAAAATATTTTGCACATATTAAGAACACCTACGTATTCTTTCATGTTTCTACCACCCGTGCATTTTTGAAAGTCTGCGTCTATGCTATTAGACCTTTCAACCTCGTCAAAAACCATAGAAAGTCTTCGCAAATCGCGTTTATTTGCATCTATGCTTGTTTTTCGCCTTAAAAACTCTAACGTGGTTTTGATTAGCTTGTTCTCAGGTCTATTTACGTTAAACTCATCATACTCAATAAAAAATCTTTCGGCGTGCGCAAAGTTATACTTTACGTGTTGAGAAAACAAAAGCTTTCCTTTGAAAAACCTCTCGTTTTCTTGTTTTTGAACATATCCAGATTTTAATCCTCGTTGATATAATTTATAAACCTCGTCAAGAAAAATGCGTATATAGATTTCAAAAATAGGCATTTTTTCAAGAGATAAATCAACTTCTTGAAAACTTTTATACTTCATCAAGCCACAAGTCTGCAACATTTTTACTATGAGCATTCTTGCCTCGTTTACATTATCTTTTTTCTGCTCTCTATAAATTTTAGGCAAAATTTCGATAGTTGTGCCCGAAGAAAGCATTATCGTTCCCACGTAGTTTTTTATAGTCAAAACTTCTCTGCCGTTTTTATCAGCACTTAGCTTCATGCACGCAGAAGTTTCTTCTATTTTCAACTCATCAAACGGAACACAATCATTTAAGCCATCTTCTTCTTGCTTTAATATAAACGACTTAAGTTCTTTAAAGTCCTCTTTTCCTATATCATCCGAAGTTATTCTTTGATATTCGTAGAAAGGTTTATAGTTCTTCATCTTTTCCATCTGGTAAACCACTTACTGTTTTCGTGTTGTCTGTTGGACTTAAAATCTTAGTAAAGACCTCCTTATAATTAGACATATCTCCAGACATATCTTTATCTTTAGGAAGATTAATTTTATAAGATTTTTTATTTTCTCCTACCTCAATAATTTGAGAATTTAGAACCTCTCTTATTCCATCGTAGTCTTCATAAAAATATTCTTGCAATAAAGGAATTATCTCATACTTAAAAGCTTCTACCAAGTCATTTAAATTCTTAACTTTAGTAAAATAAGAATGTCCGATTTGATGTTCTCTATCAATAAGATTTGTAATTCTCTCATTAATGTCTTTTAGCAATTTCCTTAAGTTAATACCTTTAACATTACCTTGATTATCTTCTCCAAGAATCACATCTTCCTCAGGCATCATTTCGATAAAACGGAATCTACGACGAAGAGCAGCATCAAGTTGAACAAGCGACCTATCTGCAGTGTTCATTGTACCAAGTATGTAAACGTTGTTGGGCACACCGAAATAAACGTCTTTATCGTCATTGTCTTTATAAGGCAATCTTACTTTCATTCCCTCATTTTTACCAATACGTTTACTTTCTTCAATAAGCGTAATTAACTCACCAAAAATTTTAGAAACGTTACCACGATTTATTTCATCAATGATGAAAACAAATTTATCTTCAGGCTTATCTTTTGCTTTCCCGCAAAATTTCTTGAATACACCTTCTTCAACTTTATATCCAATTTGACCATTGTTTGTATATGGTTTTATGCCTTGAATAAATTCTTCATACCCATAAGATTGGTGGAAAGTTACAAATTCTATACGACCTTGGCTTTTATATTCCTTAAATCTTTTGAACACTTCTTTGTATTCTTCTTGTTCAACTTCCGCTTTGTCTTTATTTTCACAAATAGCAACAGCATAAATTACCGAATTATATGTTTTACCTGTTCCTGGAGGACCATAAAGAATTTGATTTAATGGATAGTTTTCTTTGAGAGGATATTCGTTTTTAAATTCTTGTCCCTTATCTTTTGGCGTGTCGTTGCCTCCTTCACAATCATCAAAACCTTTGTCTTTTAAAAAACTTTTATATGCAAGCAACGCGCTCTTTTGAGATGAATTTTGATTTTTGGAGCAAAGTTGATCTATCTTTTTTATTAGAGTTTCATTATCAATAGCATCTTCTAGTGTTATTGTATTATCTTTAATTCCTTTGTTTATGGCTTTTTCTAAATTCGTATCATAACTTTTGTGTGTTCCTATTTTGTTGGGATTATTGTTATGATACTTTTCTGAACTTAAATAATCTAGAAATTGGTTTTTTGTTTCTTTTGATAAATAAAATTCTTTGAAGGCTTCCTCCTTGAAACACTCTTCTCCAAAACTCTTTATAGCTTCTTCAAACCTCTCCAATTTAGCTTTGGTCTGTCCTTTTGCGTATTTCTTCTCTTCTTCTATTTTTTGCAATATATTTTCGTATGTACTATTACCATACTCTTTTAAAACCTCAGTTACTTTCTCTTGCGTCTCCGCATCCACATCCTTCATATTTGCACAAAAAAAATCCCACAAGGATATCCATTGAGGTTGATCTTTACTGCCGTTCAAAAACTTAAACATATTATTGTTTATAATTTTAGATTTTTGTTGTTTTTTTGTAAGCTTTTCAAACACCTCAAAGTTGCTACCTTGAAAACTCTCTTTAACTTCATCCGATATAAAAGAACGCGTAGCCAAAATAATTTCATTTGAAGCACCCTTTAATAAAGCGACATCTTCTTTTGTATCATCATTATCGATTGTTACAAATTTTCTATAATTATTAGAGTCTTCTATATAGTTCTTAAAATCTTTTAGAGCATCCTCAAACACTGTTGAATCAACATTTAATTCAAAAAAACTTTTTCCTGTTAACTGTCTTTCTATTTTTAATAATAAATTTTGATCAATATTAAATATTTTCAATGCCTTAAAATCATTTAATGTTACTGGAGAAAACTCTGAAACCTTTTCAAATTCCATTCTAAATTTTATACCGTTTTGCTTTTTACCTGTTTTCACCCTCCACAATCTTTTTATTATCGGAGGATTCCCTTCCTTCTCTAACTTTATAAACGCATAGTCGCCCTCTCTTATATCATAGTTATTGTAAAAACATTCTGGTCCTTCGTAATAAAGGTTGTCAACTTGCTCTTTTTGATTCATTTTAATAAAATATACCTTTGCCATCTCATTTTCTCTCCTTTTCTTTTGTAAAAATTTATTTTATTATAGCACTTTTAATAAAGTTTAGTCAACTAATAATAAACTTTACCACTTGCTAACCTGCACAACCACTTTTTTTGACAGTGGTGAAATTTTAATTGATTTAATCTATTTGATAGTTTATAATAGTGGTATAAACACAAAGGAGAATACACAAATGAATTTTTCTAAATCAAAATATTGTTCATTTTGCCAATGCCCTAAAATCTTGTGGCTAAATAAGTATAAGCCCGAAGAAAAAAAAGAAGACCCTTCTAAACAAGAACGTTTTGAAAAGGGCAACGTTGTGGGCGACCTTGCCATGCAACTCTTTGGCAAGTTCGTAGAAGTGACCGCTTACGATAAAGACGGCAACCTTGATATGACAAAAATGATAGAAAACACTAACGAGTGCTTAAAAAACGGCACGATAAACATTTGTGAAGCGTCGTTTGCTCCAACAGGTCATTTTTGTTCGGTGGATATTCTCCATAAAGAAAAGGACGGCTACGCTATATACGAAGTTAAAAGTTCCACCCACGTTTTGCCCGTTTATATAACCGACGTTGCTTATCAAAAATACGTTTTGGAAAAGTGCGGAATTAAAGTGACCGGCACTTACGTTGTTCATATAAACAGCAACTATGTTTTTGACGGCACGCTTGATATACAAAAACTTTTCACTATAAAAGACGTTTGGGCGCTCGTTGAAGAAGAAAGTAAAAATCACGATATTGACGCTGACCTAATTACAATGAACGAAATTTGCGAATGTGAAAACGAACCAAAAATAGACCTTTCAATAAAATGCCGTGAGCCTTATGAATGCGCTTATTGGGAATATTGTTCTCGCCTTCTTCCTAAGCCAAGCGTGTTTGACGTTTATAAAATGAGTTTTGGCAAAAAGATAGAAGCATACAAAAACGGCTACTTTGAGTTTGGCGACGTTAGGCAAGCAGTAAAACTTAATAAAATGCAAAAACGCCAACTTGATTTTGTTCTTAAAAACATTGATGAACATATTGATAAAGACGGAATTAAATCTTTTTTAGATACTCTTTCCTACCCACTTTACTTTTTGGATTTTGAAACAATGCAACTTACTATCCCAGAATATCCAAATAGTAAACCATATCAGCAAATACCTTTCCAATACTCGCTCCACTATATTGAAAACGAAGGTGGCGAGATTAAACACAAAGAGTTTTTGGGTGAAAGTGGCGTTGACCCAAGAAGGGCACTCGCCGAACAACTAGTTAAAGATATCCCAACCGATGCTTGCGTATTGGCTTACAACAAGGGTTTTGAGTGTGGAAGAATAAAAGAACTTGCAACTCTTTTCCCTGACCTTGCTGATAGTCTTATGAAAATTAGGGCGAATATCAAGGATTTAATTGACCCTTTCCACGATGGGTATTATTATAATCAAGCAATAGGCAATTCTTTCTCTATTAAGAGTGTTCTACCTGCAATGTTCCCTAACGACCCCGAACTTGATTACCACAATTTAGAAGGCGTTCATAACGGAGGCGAAGCAATGAGTTTATTCCCAAAAATAAAAGACTTGCCTTTAGATGAGCAAGCAGTTGCTAGAAAGAACTTATTAAAATATTGCGAACTTGATACATACGCAATGGTAAAAATCTTCTTAAAGTTAATTACGTTTGCTAAGTAGAAAAAACCAGCCTTTTCATTATAAAAAGGCTGGTTAATGATTGATAATTCAGCATACTGCATATTCTACTATAATGAAAATTACGTTACCCCGTATAAACGAGAGCCAAAACGTAATATTCTACCATCTTCAAGGCGTAGAAGTGGCACAAAAATCGCCTATGATTATGCTCAAAAAAAGAAAAAAGAAATAATAAATATATACAAATAGCCGGGAATTCTTTTAAGAACTCTCGGCTATTTTTTTGTTTAAGGGAAGGCTTTAACACACATTTCCTCTATATATTCACGTTTAATAAGTGTATCTCGCCAATCTTGAGGTATGTTATCATAACCATATCTAGCACCAGCTAAACCACCAGCAATAGCAGCAATAGTATCAGTATCATCACCTAAATTTACCGCCTTTAATACACAATCTTTATAACAATTAGTGGTGTATAAGCACCATATTGCAGCTTCTAAAGAATGAACAACATAACCATCGCTTATAATATCTTTTTCAGTTGCTCTATGATAGGTGTCAGGGTCTTCCCATATATGGTCTATATCTGCAATTTGACGACATAATTTTAATGAAAAGAAATCAAATTCAGGGTCGCCCATATAATATCTTCTTGCTTTTCTTAAGCCTCTACGTATAGCTTCTTTTCCCCCAATATGGTGAGTGTCGTCTAACAATTCCCATAAAACAAAAGCATAAATGCCACAAGCCATTTTAGAACGTGGATGTGCATGCGTTAAAGCAGATGCTAATTCAATAATTTCAATCTTTGTTTTAATATTTGTATCTAACCCATAAGTATATAAAACAAATGGGTGAATTCTCATTAAAGAGCCGTTTCCATTAGAACGTTCATCAGTTAAACCACATTCACGCCAAGAAATATTTTCCTTCATATATCGTTCTATTGCAATACTGCATGTATTCCCAACATCAAACATTTCTCCTGTTGGCGTAAACAAATCTTGATAATACCAACGAGCAAAATTCACCATTACTTTATCAAAATTTAGTTTACCTTCTTCAAAAGTATCAAGAGCACATAAAGACATACTTGTGTCATCCGACCAAGTTCCTTTAGGCATAGGGTAAGTTCCATAGCCTTGCATACCTATTACAGGTTTTTCTCTTAATTCTTCTCTAGACATAAATTCAACTGGCACACCTAAAGCATCCCCAACAGCGTGTCCTATCATTACAGATTTTACTTTTTCTAAAAATGCCATATTTAACCGCCTACTATTTTACTTAAAATCCAAACAATAAATAAAACTAAAAACCAAACAACACCCGAACCAGAAGAAGATGAGGAAGAACTTCCGCTACTATAAGTATTATTAGAACTTTCAGATTTCTTATTGGCATCATCACTTACTACGTTATGATAAAATGCATCGTCTTTCCAATCGTGTTTTCCATCGTGATTCCAATCCATAAAATTAACCTCTTAACTTGTCTCTATCTATTATACCACAAAAATTTCTCGGTAAAAAATATGGTATATTTTTCCTTTTTTATGAAAAAACAATCGCTTTTTGCTTGATTAAGAAAAAAGTAGTGAATTTTTTAACCATAATAAAATATGTTATAATAGGTGTTTAATCTATTATAACATAGTAATCTTGACAGATGTATGGTAGATTTATCATTTCCCACTACAACTTCCACCTTGATAAGGATGAGCCAATGCCCATTGAATATTTTTTGGGACTTCTTTTGCAATCGGTTTTCTTTTCGCTTTTAATTCTTTAATCTGCTTTCTTTTTTTCTTAATCTTTTCAAGTTTCTTCTTGCGCGCTCTTAAAATTTTATCAATAGCACTTGTTGGAAGATTTTTAAAATCTAAAATTTCTTTAAAAATTAAACTGTTTTCTTCAAAAGTAAATATTCTATCAACTCTAAAATAAACAACATTATCATCAATTGCTATATGCTGATGGTTGGTTTTTTCGTTGAACCAACATAAAGCGCACCTATACTTGTTTTTATTTACATCTATAACAACAAAAGCTCCATTTGCTTTTCTTTGAATGTGAGCAACATGTTTTGAAATAGATATATTTTCAACTAAAACTTTTTTAGAAAGAGATACTAAATCCCCTATTTGAAATTTATAGTATTCCATTTTTAATTAAACCCTTTTTGATAACAGCCTTTTTCGCAATGAAAAAGGCTGTTTTTGGTCTTCGCGTCATAAAAAGATTTAATCAATACTTAAAGGATTCTAACCTTTACGACTTGCCCATCAATTAGTTTACGAAGATTATTTGTTAGAGTCTTACGAAGAAACATATTTTCCACCTAAAATAGAAAATGCAGGCAAATGTTCTTACGTTGAAAGAAATTACGAAATGATTGATAATTCAGCATACTGCATATTCTACTATAATGAAAATTACGTTGCCCCGTATAAACGAGACCTAAAACGTAATATGCTACCATCACAACCTTGCTATTCAGGGCAGTCTTCTCAGTCGGCTAACGCATAGCCCCCGCCCTCAATCAAACCAACTAAAATGTCACGATGTATAGTGTCTAAGTTTTCAAAACTTACAGGAAAAACTTCACACCAGGAGCATCTTTTTTTCATTCTAACCCTTAATAAATCAGGCTTAATTTTTGAAAAAGTTTCAAAGATTGCTTTTGCATATATATTTCTTGAATAATTAAGCAATTCGTTAAACGCTTCATCATATTCTTTTTGTCTCTTTGAACTATTAAAAATATTAGCACTTTCTAATTTAATGCGAGTTCTCTCCCATTTTTCCGACAATCTCTTTCTTTCTTGTGAACACTTTCTTATTGTTTCATTTATAAAATCCATATTTTTATCCACCTATTGCATTAGAAAAACCTAATTTATATCCATTTGCCACAGCGGTTAAATAATCTGAAAAATTCTCTGTGCCATAAGTCGATTTAAGAGTTTTCAAATAAGACACTAACCCCATATGACTAATTCCGTGATATCCTTTTACTTTATCATGCAATGCTCGTGGCACCAATGATACTGATCCATCCAGACCTTCGTGGAATACCCATGAACTCTTCTTTACTATATCTACCATCTTTTTATCAACTAGATTTGAATCTGCAAATTCTAGTAAATCATCAATGTTCTTATACCCTGGAAAAGCCTCAAGCAAACTATTCTCAATTTCTTTAGGAATTTTTATTTTATTATTTAACCAAGCTTCTCTATATAATTGAGCCGCCTGAACAAAATTATTGTCGCGATTAGTCGTTAAATTTTCTGGAAACACTTTTAAATATTTTGTAATATCAAATTCTAAATCCGCAACTCCATTTCTTTTAAAGACCGCTATTACTTCGTCTACACCATTGTTTTTGACTATATATCTACCTAACACATCACCATTCTCGTTTTCTGCAACTAATTCTAGAAAATCTGCAAACTTATTTATTGTTTTACCATTTACTGATTCAAATCCTTTTTTTGTTAATTGATTGAAATTTTTACGAAGAGCTTTAATTGGAGCCTCTAAAATCACATCGCCACGTTTTGCTGACAACTCAACAATTTTATCAAACTCAGCCCTACTTATACCATATTTTAATCGATAAAATAAGTCATCCGATTTATTTTTCAGCTTTTTGAAAAAACCTCCTATAGCATTACTACTTGAATCAGCAACTTCTGACGAAATTTTAGAAGCAGTCTTAGCCACCTTAGGTGCAAGTTCATCAGAAACCTTCTTTGCTAATTTCCCCATTCTTGCCGAATTGATTTTAGAAACACCTTTCTCAATTACTTTAAACACCCCACTGATAGCTGCGCCAATAACAAATCCTTCCCCAAACTTCACAGCTGCATCTTGAAATGTTCCACCATCAATAAATGCAAAGACAGCGTTTTCGAGACCAGCGAGCGCACCATCTATCCCCATGTCTGCGAGCTTAAATCCCAAACCACTTTTAGCTCCAACATATGGATAAATAAGCGCGCTAATTGCACCAGAAACAGCAGATACTGCAACTTTCGCCCATTGAACATCTCCCAATGTTTTATTGTCTACAATCACCTGAAAAAAGACATCAAAAGAAGCTCCTGTTAGCGCTCCGCCTACACCTCTTACAACAGTCGACCAAGGTGGTGGCAACAAATTTGACGCATAGGATACAACAATTCCTCCAACAACACCAATTGCACATGCTGCACCCACAAGCCATTTGCATAATGCTGAAGGCTGTTCTGGTGGAATTTCTTGAATATCTATAACACTTAAGCCTTCGGGAGTAATTCTAAAGCATTGCAACGGATCTAAATCTTTTGTTGCTGCAACCAATTGCTCAACAGGGTAACCTAAAAAAGTTTCTTCTTGTAAAGACAATAAATAAGCTTCTACTGCTTCTTGAGAATTATATGCTACCGTTTCAACGTCATAAGTCATCCAATTAGCATTTTGTTCTTCTATGAAAGCGTTAACTTCTTTTTCGAATTCCTCGTAGTCAAACGTCTCCGCCAAACTAATACCGCTGATAGGCATATAATCGCCAAAATCAACGTCATATAAATATCTTGAATCATCATACGAATACAACGAGCCTAAAGAAGTATCACACTTCTCTCTTTCAAAAGGAATTGCATTATACGTAATTTGTCCACTTGTGTCAACACCATATTGTAAATATGCGCCATATACTACACAATGTTCTAAAAATGCATCGCTCTTGTATTTCCAAACAAAGAAAGTTTCTTCGTCTTGATAATCTAAATTATAAAGATATAACCCACTATCAAAATCTTCTTGTGGTATATCAAGTTCACCTACAAACGGAAGAAATCCCGACATAAAGTATGCAACGCTTTCATCTTCGTTGGTATAACACTCGGAATAATCAGTATATGCTAAACCATATACAAAATAACCGCTTGAAAGTTGTATATATGCCGGAAAAACATCGTAAATATATTCTAATTTTGTTATTAAAAGCCCATAAACGAAAGTTTCTAAATCTCCGATATAATCTTCGGGATCATAAGAAATCGTAGTGGCGAATGATTCAAGAACATCATCAGTGCTAGGGCCGTTCTCTTCATTTCCGCCACTAGGTGTTTGTTCTTGCGCTGGTGGTGTTTCAGGATTAGAAGAATCTCCAGCCGATGGCTTACAAGCGCAGAGCGAAAATACCATTACGCAACATAATATGAATGAAATTATTCGATAAAATGGTTTCATTTATTTTCCCTCCTTAATAATACCACCATATAAGCCACCAAAAGGCGCTTGGCCATATCATACACAATATGCTTAAAATTAACAATGGCAAAGATATAATTAAAAATCCTGGAAGATCTCCAAAAAAACCGACAAGCGTGAAAAATCCACCAAGCAAAGCAAGAACAATAAGAATTACCCATACCCACCAAACACGAGATTTTGAAGTATCACGCAATTGTTCTTTTTCAGTAGTTTCTTGAATAGTTTCAAAACAAGCAGTTAAACAAATATCCCCTTCTTGTTCAACCGTAAACGACGAAACAAATTCTCCACTTAAATCTTTCCAACCCACAAACTTTTGGTTGTTGGCCGTTGCTAACGTAGGCAACGTATAAGTTTCGCCAAAAGTAATGATTTTTTCTTCAAAAACGCCTTCGCCCATTTGGAGAGTCATATTAAACTGTTTAGCAATCCAAACAGTCTCTAATGCTGAACTGCCTTTTAATAATATTGCTTGCACTTCATCAGAATAAGTTTCACCATTTGACGTTCTATAACCAACGAAATTATATCCGTATTTGGTAAGCGTTGGTAAGGAAACGGTATCTTCATCTCCATACATTAAATACTGTGAACCATCTATACCTTCACCAGACAATTCAGTAGTAAAGAAAATTTGTGTTTCAATATTTATAGTAAACGAATATTTATAACCAAGCCTATTTAAGACTGTTACGTTATAGACTCCTTTTTCCGTAAATATTTTATTTGTTTTCTCTTTAGTAGAACAAAATTCAGAAGCCCCATCTCTTTCTACAAGTATTAAACTACAACTATCAAACTCATCGGTAAAATCTTTTATAGAAAAAGCACTTGTTGTAAAAGAAGAATTATTATCACTATAACTAAAGGTTTTTATTTGCTCATTATTTCCGTCATTGCAATTTAATTTAACTATTGAAGTATTGTCATTTTCCTTAATATAAACTGCTTGATATGTAGTAATATCTCCGTAAATAGTTTCTTCTTTAATTGTTATAATGCCGGTTTCACAACCAAACTCTTTTAATTGTTGCTCAAGACTTTTGTTATATTCAATATTATAACTATTGTTCTTACTATCCGTTATCGTTACCTTATTTGAATCGTAGCCGTTCTTATCTTTTACAAACATAAACTCTACAATTCCCGATTCTTTGTCAGAATAGATTTTATCACCATCTATGTCTAAAAGATAAGCGTATTTTTGAGAGTTAATAATAGGTAATTCGTTAGTTTTTATTAAGTTTGCTTTTTCGTTATCGTTTGCGAAAATTACAACACTTTTTGCTAATTCTAAAGTTCTCAAATTAGATGTTTCTTTTAATAGTTCTTCTTCAAGTGTTAAATATGTAAATTCATCTCTCAAATCAAATTTGAGTTTTTGAACTGCTTGTTCCGCAAAATAATATATAGCATCTGTTAAATCCCATGCAGAATCGTATTTAACTTTTTGAGAAACGGTCAACGAACCATTGTAACGGAACGAGCCGTCTTCTTGAACTTCTACCATCCCTTTCTCATAATTATAGGCATAATCAACAGCTGCCTTTTTTGTGGAAAATGCTAGGGTTATATTGCCTCTATGCGCACTTTGGAATGTTACGCCATAATAAGTAGACGATAGATTTGAAGGATTAGTTAATGAAGCAAAGTTTTGCATACTTTCTTTATTAACTTGTGGCCCGGGAGCACTTCCGTTTTCTATAACAATAAATTTGAAAATAAAAGATTGATTATCTCCCGATGGGGTGTTAGTGCTATATGTACTATTAGTATTTAATACAGCTTCATATTCGCCAGGTTCAGACATCTGATATGTCAAACCACTTGCCGTAGATTTTATTTGAGTAATGTCCCCAGTGGTTTTATTTGTTAATGTACCCCAAATCATTGGGTAAATATTTGCAACTGGTTGAATAACATAATTTGTTAAACCACCTTCATAAGTAGGTAGAGATTCCCTTGAGTAAATTCTTTTACCATTTAAAAAGGCTTCGCCAAAATACAAGGAGTACAATTCATCCTTTGTCTTATTATGAACGTATATTGTAGTAGTCTCTTCTTCGCTAAGTGCCGTAACTACGGTTATATCGTAACGACCATTTTCTTTAATTTCATTATTTTTTGGAACGGTATAATTATCACCGTTTCTTTTTACGGTAACAGTAGCAGCTTCATTTAAACTTTTATCTATTCTAAAACCCGTTGTTGTAACACTTCCGTTTATAAGCGTTTCAGATTTTTTAGCAACTTCAATTAAAGATTCGTCTTCATCTTTTAAGTTTTCTTCAATTTTATCTTTTATCGAAATATTATGAAAGGTTACGCTTTGCGTAGAGTTGTTACAAAGATAGAAAGAATATTCTTCTACGTAGTCCTTGTAAACGTTATGGTTTTCGTGTTCGTAATCGTCTTTGCTCCACAACCTATCCCACCAATTTTTTTTATCGGTACAAGGAACATAATCATACACTTCATAAGCGTATAAAACTCGAATATACAAACCTTTGCTAACGTCTTTACCATCGGGAGTGTAAATCGTTTGTTCGCTTGTTTTGTAATGTGTATAATAATTTGTCGTATATAATCCGTTAGTATATTTGGCTTTATTATCTTTTGACCAAGTTTTGCCATTTTTTGATGTTTGAATAATTATAGCACCACTATCTACCTCACCCGTGGTAATACCGTTAACACTTTGAGCACTAGAATCGCACAACATATATTCAGAACCGTTAATGCTTTTCCCAACACTTGCCTTATAATTAATTTTGAATTTTAAATTAATAGCCGTGCCAGTTATACCGTAAGCAGTAAATCCATTATATGTAGATTTTATAATATCGCCATCTTCAACATTAACGCGTAAAGAGGTATACGCCTTGGAATTAAACACCGTTTTTGAAACTTTATTGGTTAATGTATATCCCGCATCTATCGTAGGATTATAAATTTTCACGGGCACACTAGATGAGTTTTGTCCATTAGTGCTTTTTGCACTCGCAACTCCAACATTAGAAACAACAAATGAAAGAGTTATCGCACAAATAAACATACAAATTAAACCAAATAATAGCTTACTTTTTTTCATTTTAATTCTTTTCCTTTTCGTACTTTTTATAAATTTTATCTAATGTTTCAAAGACTTTTTCTTTTAACCATTTCGGTTCAAGAACTTCGCAATGTGCACCAAACCCAAGGACAAAAACAAGGATATTTTCCTTGTTTTGCATTTTGCAAGAGAGAACTGTTGTGTTTGCATCAATCTCTTCAAGTTTTTGGTCTTTTCCGTATATGCGCTCTTTTACAAGCATAGCATAGTTTCCCGTAAGTTTAAGCTTGATAGGATACCATTCTCCGTTTTGTTTCATTCCGTATTCATCAAGATAATCGCTTTCATTGTAAGTAAGCAACACTCTAAATTTTCGGTTCTGAACGGTATACTTTTCAATACGATTTATCTTGAAATAACGAATATCTCCCTTACTTTCGTCAAAACCCAACACAAACCAAGCATTGTTGTACATATAGAGCTTGTAGGGGTGTATCGAACGCTTGCTAACTTCGTTTTTCAGCGAAAGATATTCAATATCCAAAACAGTTTTATTTGCTATACACTGTTGAACAGCAAGGTATCTACCTTCAAGTTCTTCTTGCGGCATAGCAAGTGGAAATCTATTTGCAATTAGAGTATCGTCCGTCATAGTATCACGACTCATAATTGCCGAGGTAATTTTGCCCATAGCTCTTCCGTAATCGGATTTTTCCATAAAGTCGTTACGGGCAAGTAGATATTCGTAACCTGTCATCAAACCTTCTCTTTCGCTATCCGAAAGTTTTAATGCCGGAAACGTACTATGTCTTTCAAGGAGATAACCACCGTATCTACCGTGAATAGTTTTTATATCATATCCGCAATCACGAAGCTCGCTTACGTATTCGGGGATATTACGTGGGTTCGTTTCCAAAACGTCAGCAAGTTCATCTTTACCAACTATCCTACTACGACTATATAGAACTTTTAATAATTCAATACATTGTGACGTTTTACTCATAATAATACACCGATTTTATTATACTCCTTTTTAACAAAATTTTCAAGTAATTTTGTATTACTTAAAGATAGTTTTACATATTAAACATACAAAATCTTCTTCATTATACAATACATACGAACATCATTCGTGTGCCAATGGAAAATAATTCAGATTTGGATTAAATTTTTTCTATCCATTCAACGGACATTTCCAAAATGTAACCTTGGCGCATAGTTCCTTGTGGTGCCGACGTAGAAATACCGAGTGAAGTTTGCCACAATACCATTTTACCTTCCATATCATACACAATTTCGGTGTCTTGCCTATATGAGCATCCTACACCACCGCCTACGCTTGAAGCAATTTCTGCAAAATCACGTGATTGAATAATCAAGTTTCCATCTTCTCCCGTATGGTATGAAAAAATCGTCTTAAAAGGAGCAATTAACCCTACGTCAGAGTTTTGAAAACGAGTGTTTTCTTCCTCCATATAATCAATCAATTCATCATAAGCCACAACGTTTTTAGCCACAAGTTGATTGAATGGAATAAATTGATTTTCTATCAAAAAGCTTTTGAAATCCGTACCAACTAACTTATCAGTCTTGGTTTGAATATCTTCTGAATTTTCAAGATAATATTTTGTTGTTATGTAGCACCCCGCGTAATTAGTCAAAATCGACCTTACAACTTCATTAGGCAAAACGTTGTTTTCCGTATTAGCTTCTATAACGTTTCTAAGCGACATAGTTGAAGCACCTTCCACCATACTTACAACTTCACTTTCTTTATTGTTAGAAAGTGGCAAAATCTCTTTTGCTTTTTCTGCAGATATGCAATTTACAGCATAATCAGTAAGAAGTGCTCCGTTATAACCAAACGTTCCAAATTGGACAACATTATTATTTTCTTTTACTGCATTTTCTTCACTACTACATGCGCATAGTGAACAGGCTAAAACTAATACCAATAGCAATGATATAATCTTAAATTTCTTCATTCTATTCTCTCCTTCACTTTTGTATTAAATTAACTATTTGGTCTAACCACCCAAAGTGGCAAGCGACATACCCTAATCCTGCAATTAGCAGAATTGTAAAAACCCAACCTAAAAATTTCATAATATATTTCTCCTTTTGTTAAACACACGTCATTGCGATTATAAAAAATACTATCGTGACAAAAATTTCAACAACTTGCGACCAACACCAACCGTATTCATATTCATCATTAGTAGCACAAGCAAGCCCTGTGCCACATAATAATTCAAGCACTGAAAAACAAGCGAAAATTATCTTATAATTTCCCTTGTATATCAGAACTAATATAAAGTTGACCAATATACATATTCCCAGTATTATTGTTCCAAGAACATAATAATATATAATTAGGTTTTCGTTAAATAAGCAAACTATACCACCCAATATTAGTACCAGCAATATTCCACCTGCTATTCCGATAAACCATTGCCAAAACGTCCAAGACCAATCAAAAACGCAAGCAAGATGACTTATTAGCCCTAATACCAACAAAATAGGCACGAGTATTACACCTAACCCAATCAATAAATCCCAATCGATACTTCCACTACTAGCATGAGAATCTGTAAGAGGAGTTCTTGTTTCGGTCTCTTCTGGTTGTTCACTCTTCTCTACTACGGCTTTAACAGCGGCTTTCTTTTGTGGTTGCGTCTTAGGTTTTTCTTGCTTTTTATACTCTGGAAAGATAACACATTTTATTGATTCTACTAGCCTAAAAAAACTTGCTTCGCTTAATAAATCAGCGACTTCAGTATATTTAGAGTCTATTGAATCGTTTTTATCAAAAACAGCTTTTGCAAGGTTTATTTTCTTGTCAACTTGATAAAAAAGTAATACTTTTCGCTTGTCTTCATAACTTGATTTACACAAATCAGACAACCTACAATACAACAAAAACGGGTCGGTAAATTCTTCATCGCTTATTCGATTATGATACAAGTATCCTAACGCATCTATAAAGTTCATTTTTTATAACTCCTAAGTGATATTCCCGTTTTCATAGCGATACCAAAAGAAACGTCGTCTCCTATACCAATTCTTGTGCCAATTTCCGAGATAAACTCATCAATTTCGCCTTGTTTTCCGTCTTGCATTTTCATACAAATAGGCTTTACGAATTTATCTCTAAAATTATCCATACTTTGATACGGGTTTATTAGACCATCTGTGCAAACAACAACACCATCAAGGTCAGAAAAATCATAAATTTCCACTTTCAAATACTCAAACGCATCTTCTTGACACATTGAATAGGTGATGTTTGCAACAGTTTCTTCATCTTCAGGTATTGCCAAACCAATATTGCCTTTTCTAACCACAAATACCCCGCCGTCACCAATAGAAACACATATAAGTTTATTGCCGAAAATCATAGCAGCGTTTAAGGTCGTTCCATACGCCTTTTCGGGGTTTTGTTTTATTTTAAAAAGCCTATCTTCGTTTAAATGAGCAACTTCTTTTTTAGTGATATATTTTTTTGATAAATCCCGCTCGACCATAGCGTTCCACTCGCAAAGAATTTTCAAGCGTAGCTTATTGCAAATATCCCTTCTTGAATACTTATAAAAGTCTGCACGCTCCAACTCTTTTAACACGGAAACAACGGCATTACTTGCAAACTTGCTACCCAAATGGCTTCTAACATATAAATCTCCACCATGCCCATCGCAAGCCGTAATAATCGTTCGTTCTTCGTCGTGATAACAAGCGGAATAATCTTGACAACACTTGTTTTCTTTTATATGCGAATAACCAATGCTTGTCTTTGTAAAATAAGCTATCATATTACCACTCCCAATCATCTACTTCGGATAACGCTTGTTGAACTTGCATTTGAACGTCTGCTGTTATTGAAATATTATTTTGTGCGTGAACACTTGTTGAAGTTGATTTTACCTTTGATGCCGTTAGAACAATAATTTTAATAATACGTTCTAATAATTTAGCGTCATAACATTCAATAACATCACCGTTTCCATCTACAAACTCACGAAGAACATCGTGCGTTCGTTTGTCTTTAAGTTCGATGGCAATACCATACTTTAACGCAACGTTAAACCAAGGCAACTGTTTTAAGGCTTTCATTTCTTCCTTTAACGGGTATTTTGTTGGGTGTCCGTCAGTCATAAGCAAGAGAATAGGAGCAACACCGCCAAAGTCAGGCATTATTCCACCCTTGCTTTCTTTCTTCAAAATCTCTTCAAGTCTTTGATAAGCGATATGCAAGTTGCTCCATCCACCGCCCTTAATGTCTTTGAAATTGAAATTCTCAATCTCTTTGCTTCTATCTCCATTAAGGAAGAAAGCATCATTTGAAAAGGTAATTACGGTAATATGGAAGTCAACGTTCGCATTTTCATTCTGCATATCAACAAGATGAGTTTTAATATCACGAAGAGCGTTATTTACTTGTGCTATTCGTTCACCTTGCATACTCTTTGAGCAATCGACAAGTATCACTACGTTAAGTCGTTGCTTTGCGATTTTATCCATAGTTTACCTCCTTACCATTCAACGTCTTTAATATCGTCCAATTTTTCTGCGATTTCTTCCCTTGCAATATCGTTATTTGTTGCACCAGTGTTAGCACCAACACCCGTAGTTGAAGAGTTAGATTTTACCTTTGATGCCGTAACTGCAATAACTTTGATAACCTTACGGAGCGCTTCTGCGGTATAAACTTTTAATACCGTTTCAGGATTTCCCGTAAATTTAGAGAGAACGTCCATCGCTTCTTGCGTGTCAATACCAATTGCCAAAGCATATTTAAGCGCTACTCTGAACCAACCTTTTTTCTTTAGCACGTCCAAATGCTTTTGCCAGTCATAACTTGTAGGCATACCATCAGTCATCAAGATAATAATAGGTGCTACCCCACCAATATCTGGCATTTGTCCACCCTTTTCTTTCTTTGTAAGCCATTTTGCAAGTTCATCATAAGCCCCAGACAAATTCGTGCTACCTTCAGAAGAAATGTCGCTCCACTTAAATTCGCTAACCGACTTAGGTTCACTATACACCCACTTCGCATCGTCGCTGAATTTGAGTGCCGAAATCTTAATCGTAGCATCCGAAGTATCTTCTTGAATTTCCGGCATAATGCTCATAACGTCACGAATAGCGTTGTTAACAGCCCCTAATTTTTCTCCTTCCATTGAACCCGAATTGTCAATCACAAACAATAAATTGAGTTCTTGTCTTGCAATGCCTTCACCTAACATTCTGTCTTTGTTTTCCATATTATTAATCCTCCCAAATATAACTTATTTCTTTTAATTTAGCTACAATACCATCTTTCTTTTCGATAGTTTCAATTATAGAATTGACAAATTCTTCCGAGCAATTCTCCGCATAAATTTCCCCGTATAAATGAATTGCCCCAAATTCATCTTTTAGACAGTCCTCAAAAGGCGTCTTCTCTTTTGAAAACAATTTCACAATATCCTCATATCCCGTGTCGGTTATAGGTTTGTTTGGTTCAAAAATAATGCAATATCCTATAACGCAATCATTGATTTCGTAAAAGATAGCAAAACTTGTGCCACCGATTATACAATCTATTTGTTCCTGTTCCCCGTCTTGCATATATTTAGGGGAATACCCTTTGTTTTTAAGTAAACTTAAAACGTTGTCTTTTGTTTGCATCTCAATATTCGTTTTAGCCATTATCTTATTTCTCCTATTGAATTA
>JAZLCK010000051.1:0-44625 GCA_045614165.1 Christensenellaceae bacterium
ACGGCACGGTTATGGGCATTAACGAACTTGTTGCTATGCAAAACGAAAAATCTAATCTTCTTCCCGAAATTGCCGAACTTGCCAGCGAACTACTTTCGTTAGAAGAAAAATACGAACAAAACTTAAAAAAGTTTTTATAAACTATTTACTAGAAGTTTTTATAAACTACTGCTAAAAATTAAGCGTGGGCGTATGCTCACGCTTTTTCTTTTATATACGCACCTACAATTTCTAGACATAATTTTAATTTTTATGTCCATTTTTATTATAAAATCGGTTAAAAAATTTATAAAATTTATATCTTATTTTAAATAAAATGATTGACAAAAAGGCGTTTTACTTATACAATAATATAGTAAATATAATTTAGGGGCGAAATTATGCTTGCTATTACTAATGCAACGGTCGTTATGCACGACCATTATATTGAAAACGGCATTATTCTTTTATCAAACGACAAGATTGTTAAAGTTGGCAAGATGAAAGATATTCCCGTTCCTACCGGTGCTAACGTTATTGATGCAAAAGGTTTATACGTTGGGCCTGGGCTTGTTGATATTCACACACACGCTTCGGGTAGAAAGTTTATTCACGAACACCCCGTAGAAGCGTCTTGCACGCTTTTAGAGCACGGCGTGACTAGTGTTTTACCCGCGCTTTATTATAGCCTTAACAAAGAACAATATTTAAGTGCTATTGATTTTATTTTAGACACCTATAATAAGGGGCTATTCCCTAACTTTGCTGGGTTTTATATGGAAGGGCCATATCTTAACCCAAACTTTGGTTGCGACAGAGAAAAGAATACTTGGAAAGGCGAAATCAAGCGCGAAGACTATATTGAAATCGTTGAAAAGGCTTTCCCTTACGCTAAGGTTTGGTGCATTTCGCCTGAACGCGAAAACATTGACCTATTCGTTAACGACGTTAAGGAAAGAAATCCAGACGCTGTGTTTGCAGTAGCGCATAGCGAAGCAACGCCCGAACAGATACATAAATTTATTCCACTTGGGCTAAGAATAGGCACGCACCACACTAATGCAACGGGTACTATTTTTAAGTATTCGGAAGTTAGGGGCGTTTGCGTTGACGAAGTGGTTAATTATAGCCGTGATATTTACGCTGAACTTATTTCCGACAAGATGGGCTTGCACGTAGACCCTTATATGCAAAGGCTTGTTAGAAGAATTAAAGGCGATGATAGAATTATTTTAATTTCAGACCAATTTGTTGCTGACGGGCCTGTTCCTAGTGGATACGAAGAAGCAACTGACATTAACTTTGACTGGGCTGGCGAAATTGCGGGCTCTAACCTATCGCTAGACGTGGCTTGTAGAAACTTTATGATACATACGGGCGCATCTATTTGCGACGTGTTTAAGTTCGCATCTTATAACCCCGCAAAAGCAGTTGGACTTAAAAATTTAGGCGAAATAAGAGAAGGCGCGATTGCCGACCTTATTTTCGTTGATGATAAATTTAACGTTAAGAAAACAATATTAAAAGGAGAATTATAATGAGTAAAATTTTCGACCCAAACACCGATTTTGCTTTTACCCCTGCTTCTTTTGTTCCTTTTAAGGACAGAGAACTTTGCGAAAAGCTTCGTAAAATCAGCGGTAAAGACCTTGAAATCCGTAAGGATAGTTGGCACCCTGAATTTGACGTAAAAGTTATGATGAACCCACACCCTGTTCTCATCGCTACGTTATTTTCAAGGATTAAAGAAGCATCAGAAAAAGGCAAAAAAATCACCTTGATTTTAGGCAACCCTGAACCTGATACTTATATCCCTCTTGCACAACTTATCAACTACTTTAAGGTTGATTGCAAAAACGTTCACCTATTTGCTATGGACGAATGGGCTGACCATGATGGTAATATTGCACCTGAAACCTACAAGGCTGGTTTTGCACACTCTATGCTTAAATACCTAGTTTATCAAATCGATGAAAAACTTCGTATGCCACTAGAGAACGTACATTACCCAACCAACAAAAATATCAATAGTTATTCTGATATGATTACCGATTGTGGCGAAGGTGGCGCAGATATATGCTCTTCTTCTCCTGGTTGGACTGGACATATGGCGTTTATCGACCCTGTTCCTGATTTCTTCCCTAAGGGTTTCGACCCAGCAGTTCCACCTACTCCTGCTCAAATCGAAGAATGGCTTAATATGAAGGCTAGAATAGTAGACCTTCACCCACTAACCGTTGCTCAAAACTCATTACACGGCGTATTTGGTCAATCTGGTTATATTGCAGACGTTCCACCAAAAGCAGCAACCATCGGTCCTATCGACGTTAAGAACGCAAGAGAAAGAATTGAAGTTCACGCTCTACTAACTAACGCTACCTTCTCTTCTTGGCAACGTATGACTTCTAGATTAGTTCTTCACGGACCTGTAACCCCACTTATCCCAAGTTCTATGCTCCAAACTATGAAAACCTTAGTTTTAGTTAGCGACGAACTTGCAGCACCATTTGATTGCTGGGAAAAAGTTGGCTACTAATATCTAGTAGATTTACTAAAAAATTAAAACCCTTTCGAAACTCTCGAAAGGGTTTTTTTATTTTTCTTTATTTGTTATTCCACCCACACTCTAATCCAAGTTGGTGAATAATTGTAAAACATTACGCCACCTATCATAACCTCATCTATAACATACACGTCTCGCAAAATATAATTATCAATTATGTCTATAACAAGCGCGCCGTTATATGTCCCGTAATATAAATCAAAATAAATGTAAGAAGAAGAAATCCATCTCTTTTTAAGTATTTCTACTTTATAAGTTCTTGTTATTTTTCTTATTGTCCTTTTACTTAAAACGCTAGGCGATAATTTTTGTTTTAAGAAGTTTTGTTCGTCTTTATTTTGCATTAAATTATAATGGTCTGCTATTTCTGTTAAATCGCTTTCGGTTAAAAGTCCGTTGGCATACGCTTTTTCTAAACTATAAAAAGTTCCCGTTGGAGCTATACAAGAAAATATCGGTAGCAAGATTGCAACACATAAAACTATGGGTAGAACAATTTTTAATACTCTTTTCATAACAACGTCTCCTTTTTTATGGCTAATAGTATTGCTTTATTATAATTAAGTTCCTGAAACGGCAACAATCAACCTACAATCATTTTCAAAATATACCAAATATATTCTGTCTATACTAATATAATAATATTTGCTTAAAAATAACGGCTTAAATTCTCGTGGTATTTGCACATTATCAGTAAAATCTTCTGTCATAAGTTCATAAAACTCTTTTTCAAGCCTGTTATTATCTCCAGCAACAAAACAATTTTCTTCTAGCCAACTATTTGGTCGTTCTTTAAAATCAAAAACAGCATACATAGCCCTTCTACCATGCATAAATCCTTTTGTTTTATCTGTGTATAGATAAGACATTTCTACGTCTAATGGTATCTCTATATCTATTTCTGAAATCAAAAATTCTCTAACAAATTCAACACCCTTTTTTTTGGGGTAAAATATAGAGGGAAAAAATAAGGTTGCAAGATAAACTAACACAATAAAAATCAATATCCCTAACAACAAAGCAAATACCTTAAAAACCCCTAATACTCTTTTCATAACGACGTTTCCTTTTTTATGGCTAAAAGCCTTGCTTTATTATATACTACCATAAAATATAAAGATATGCAATACGTTTATATTTTTTAACACAAAAAAACGCTTGGGATTTCCAAGCGTTTTAAAGTTTTTCGTTTAGATTTACTATTTATTTCTTCTGGTAAGTTGGAGAGTGTAGTGAACGTCGTCGCCTTTTTCTTCGTCGGTGAATTTTCTGCCCGTATCGATAACTTTGCCGTCGTTATATTTTCTATCGTTCACGTCGTCGGTAGTGCCCATAACGGTAACGTTAACTTGACGATGTCTTGCTCTTACTTGGTCCCAGTCGATAAAGTAGATGTGTGCAAATTCGCCACCATCTAAAACGCCGTCTTTGATAGTCATAGTTTCTGACCTACCAAAGAAAACTGAACGAAGGTGCCCGTCGGTGTTAAGCGAAGTATAGTCACCTGGTTCGTTAACAAATCTACCGAATTGAGAGTGGATTGGACCTGGGTGCATATAAGCGTTGGTTTCTGAATAGTCTGGTACTAATTTTTGCATTATTTTAAGTAAGTCGTGTTGTAAGAACTCAAGGTCGTAGATATCAACGTCGTGCGAACATTCTTGAACCATTACTGAACAAGTGGTGTGGTGTGATGCGATGGTCACCGTGCCGTTTTTGATACCAGATTGTTTTACGATATCAATAATTTCAGGCGAAATGTCGTGAAAGGTTGGTCTCCAACCCTTAGATTGTAGTTCTAGTTCTTTTTGAAATACTTTAAATTCCATAATTTTTCTCCTATATTTTTGCCCTTTCGGGATATATTTTTTTATTTTATTTTTTAGTTTATTTCGTTCTTTCGTCGTATGCTCTTCTAACTGCTGAAATCATTTCTTCGGCTAGTTTAAGCGGGTCTTTCGCCTTAGCAATTGCTGATGAACAGCCCGATGCTGATGCGCCGGCTTTTATTATATTGTAGCAATCTTCGCCCTTAGTGATACCTGCTGATGGGAAAGGTTTGATATCAGGGTTGATTTCTTTTATAACTCTAATAACTTCATCTACATACGCTTTATCGGCTGGTTTGCCCGTGCCGATTAGTTCTGATGGTTCTGCAACGATAATGTTTGGTGCAAGTTTTGCGATTGCTTTAACTTCTTCTATACTGTCTGCGCAAACCATTGTTGCAAGACCTAGTTCGTCTGCACGCTTAATAGCCTTTTCGATTTCTTCTAGAGTTAGTTTGTGTTCAGCGTGGTTTAGCATAACGCCAACTGCACCTGCACATTTAACTGCTTCTGGAAGCGTTCTACCCATACCACGACCAACTTCTATGCCGTCCATATGTTGAGAGTAAACGTGTATTCTTTTAGAAGTATGTTTTGCTACGTTATAGATTTCGGTATCAGGGATATCAAGCACTACGTCTACACCGTATTTTTTTGCAAGTTTATCTAGTCCTTTTGCCATTTTAAGTAAGGTTTCGCCGTACATATAGCATTTTGGGCCGTATTCAAAGAAAGGTTCGCTAATCTTGTAGTTTTTTACCATAACTATCTCCTATTTTTTATTGCTTTTATCGTACTGAACAAACTTATTGCCGTTTGCTCATACAATTCTTTTGAGTTTTCTAAGATATTTTCTAGCGTGCTTGGGGTGTTTATTATAGAATAAATGCCGTTTATACCCATTTCGTACGCTTTTTGCGCGCCTTTTCCCACGCTACCAACTATTGCAAACACGGGAACTTTTTGCGCTTTGGCTCTTTTAAGTATGCCCGAAATTACTTTACCACAACCCGACTGCTCATCAATTCTGCCTTCGCCCGTTATTATTGCTGTTGCGCCTTTAATTTTTTTGTCAAAGTCGTTAAGGTCTAAAACGTAGTCTATACCCGAACACATTTTTGCATTTAAGCCGATTTTTAAGGCAAAGCCTAGTCCGCCCGCTGCGCCACCGCCTATCACTTCACGCTTTTGTTCGCCAAGATACTCAAAAACTTTTTGTTCGTAGTTTTTCATACCACGCTCTAAAATTTCCATCATATCGGGCGTTGCGCCTTTTTGTTTTGAATATACCTTTGTTGCGCCTTCTTCGCCCGTGAGCGTATTATTAACGTCGCATAACACGGTAAAGTTAACGCCTTTATATTTTTCTAGTGGACTAAAATCTACTTTGGTTATTTTTTCAAGTTCTTCGCCCGTGCCTTTGGCAAGTGCGCCGTTTTCTAGATAAATTTTTGCGCCCAAAGCAATTAGCGCGCCTATGCCACCATCGTTCGTTGCGCTACCGCCTATCGTTATGGTTATGTTTTTATAGCCACGATTTATTGCGTCTATTATAAGTTCGCCTGTGCCGAAAGTGGTTGTTTTTAGCGGGTTCCTTTCTTCACGGCCAATCAGCGTTAAGCCCGACGCTTCGCTCATAGAAATAACGGCCGTATCTTCGTAAACACCATACCTTGCGCTGATTTTTCTAAACAAAGGGTTATAAACTTCGTTATGGACAATTTCACCGTTTTTTACGCTTATAATCGCATCTAACGCGCCTTCGCCACCATCCGAGATGATTACCGATTGCGTGATAACTTTGCCAAAAACTTTTTGCGATGCTTTGCCCAAAATTTCGCTTATTTCTTGTTGGGTTAAACTACCCTTAAAAGAATCTGATGCGAAAACTAATTTAATTTTTTTCATATTATTTGTTTAATCTTTCGCCAACTGCGCCACCTGGGTGGATAAGCGCAAATTGTTCGTTCTTAAAACCCGTTTCTTCGATAAGAGCCGTTTGAAGCGCGTGGAATATCATACAAAGCGCAGTTGTAGAAGTTGTGCCTTGTGAGTTGTATTTATCAGTTTCGCGGTTTACGTATTGTTTAATAACAACGTCTGCCCCAAGTGCTAGCGGACTTTCTAAATTTTCAGTAACGGTGATAACTTTTACCTTTTTTGCTTTGCAGATATCTAGTATAGGTAAAAGTTCTTTTGTTTTACCCCCGCGTGAAGCGAAAATCATAACGTCACCTTCGGTTAAAAAACCGGTTGCGCCGTGCACTGCTTCTGCCGGAGAGATAAACCTTGCAGGGCGTTCAATACAGCAAAGTAAATGCGCCATATGCATACAAATTATGCCTGAGTGTCCACAGCCACAAGTGCCTATTCTTGGAGCGTTTTTAAGAAGTTCTACTGCCATAGCAAATTTTTCTTCGTCTAGGTAGTTTAACATTTCTAAAATGCACTCACTTTCTATTTTATACGCTTCTTTAACTGCTTTTATCGTTTCTACGTTCATATTTTTCACCTAATTTTATTTATAAAATTATTATAACACAAAAAAAATTAAATGTCAAAGTGAATTTCGGTCAATATTATAACAATTATGACCAATTTTATAATGCAATTTATAAAAAATAACCACTCCAAAAGAAGTGGTTATCTTGTTTATTACTTTTAACTAAAAAGCAAGCGTGGTGTAGTATGCAAGGTTGGTTTGTCTGTTGTCTAGTCTGCCGTATTGCACTACGATTTTTACGTTAGAAGAAAGTTTCATTGCATATTGCATTTCTTTTTCTACAACGTAGCCACACATATCTTCTACGTTATTCATTCTAAAACATCTAACAGATTGTGGTTTAACCGTCCAAACGATTTCTTCGTATGGTGCTTTATCTACGTAAAATACTTTTACTTTGATTTTCGCTTCTTTGTTAGTATCGTTTACAACGATTACGCTTTCGTGGCCTTTAAGCACGCCTTCGCCTTCTGGTGGAAGTTCGCAGTCTGGAATTATCCAGTATTTTTTACCAACGCTTTTCATATTAGAACCCCAATTCGATTATGCCGTGTTTTTCTAGATAATCGGTGTATGATTCTACGCCGTTTTCTTTAATAGCAATACCTTTTTCCCAACGACAGCCAAAGGTTGAACCTGACATATAGGTATCTACTTGGAAAGTCATATTCTTTTGTAGGATATAGTTAGAAGAAGTTTCCATCCAAGGTGCTTCTACTTCTATCATACCAGTGCCGTGGCAAGGGCCGTAAACGTAGTTCTTTTCAAAACCTGCTTCTTTGAACATTTCTAAGAACTTTTTAGGCACAACGTCTGCTTTGATACCTGCTTTTAGGTTTTCGGTAGTCCAGTTGTGCATTTTTAAGCAGAACTCTACGATTGCTTTCTTTTCGCCTTCTGATTTACCCATAAATACAGGTAAGCCGATTGCTGGCGAATAGCCATCGATTTTAGCAGAAAGGTTAAGTTGAACGATATCGTGTTCGCCGATTACTTTGTGGGTTGAACGGCTGATTGCGTGACGAGTAGAAGATTCGCTGAACACGTACATTGGTAAACCTTCGTATTCTGCACCGTGTTCGTAAATAGTTTTTTGTGCGATACCAACCATTTGAAGTTCGGTAACGCCTGGGCGAAGTGCTTTAATAACTTCGTCGGTAGCGATTTCTACAATTCTAAAACCTTCTTTGATACATCTAAGTTCGTTTTCTGATTTGATTGAACGAAGAGCAACCATAATGTCGCTACAAATAGAGATGTCTGCTTTTGGGAAAGTATCTTTTAAGCCTTCCATAATAGGTAAGGTGCATTCTACGTATGAACCTAAACCGATTTTAATGTTTTCACCGGTCACACCAACGTAGTTAAACGCATCCTTAAAGGTGTCTGAAACAAGTTCTGGATAAGATGGGTCTGCTGATTCTCTAAATTCTTTAAGAACCATTACTTTATCAATTTTACCGAAGTCTTTTGCAAAAATTGCTGATTCTGGACCAACTAATAATACTGCTTTACCAGTTGCGCTGATTAGAACGCCTGCTCTTTCAAATAGTGGCCAAAAGCCTGAAAAATATCTAGCATTTGCATAGTCGCTTTCAGTTGAAACAACTAGCATTGCATCTAGCCCTTTTGCTGCGATAAGTTTTGCGGCTTTTGCAATTCTTTCTTGATATTCGTAATCTGGAATACAAATTCTACTCATAAAAAAATCTCCTTTGGTTTTTCTTTAATTATATAATTAAAAATTATATATGTCTTTACATAATCATAAATTATTTTTGCACAATCGTAAATTTATTTATTGACTTTATTATTTTTTTGAGTTAAAATAGTGCTATGGATTTCGTACTTAAAAAACTTGATAGCGTGCTAAAAATTTCTAGCATTGTAAACTTACACTTTTTTGAATTTCAAAACGAATATCACACCAAGGCGGACAAGCACCCGTTTTACGAACTTGTTTTTGTTTCTAGTGGTAAACTTTACGTTTCTTCGGAAAGTTTCAAGGGCGAACTTAATAAAAACCAAATGATTGTGCACAAGGTTAACGAAATGCACAGCCTTAGTTGCAGTAAAAAATCTTCGCCCGTTGTGATTATCATAGGTTTTACTTGTTCTAATAATAAGTTAAACGAATTTAGCACCACGCCTTTTACACTATCGGCGCTTATGGTTAAAAAACTTGCTGAAATTGTTAAAGAAGGACGAAACGTTTTTCTTCCGCCCTACGATACGCCCGTTTATGATATGAAAAAGAAAAAGAACGCGCCGTTTGGGGCTGAACAACTTTTAGAAAATCTTTTAGAGTATTTTTTTATTAGCGTTCTTCGTTCTACTGAAAGTTTAACCATTAAAGAAGAAAGCAATCGTGAAAGCCTTATGATTTCGGAGATTGCAAGTTATTTAGACGATAATTATAAAGAAAAAATTACCATAGACGACCTAGCGTTTTTGTTTGGCACGAACAGAACTACGCTTTGCCGTGAATTCAAAAATTACACGCAAAAAACCGTTACGGAATATTTAGATGATATTAAAATTAATAAGGCAAAAGAATATATTAAAAATTCCAACAAAACCTTTACTGAAATTGCATCTAACCTAAACTTTGAAAGCATACATTATTTTACTAGATTTTTCAAAAAGCACACGGGTGTTTCACCTAAAACTTATAGAGCGGAATACAAAAATTTGGAGAAACAATGATGAAAACTTATTTATTCGATTTTGATGGAACACTTGTTAATTCTATGCCGTCTTTTATAAAGGGCGTAATTTCCGAATTAGACAAAAACAATTGTAGTTATGATAGTGATATTATAAAAACGATAACGCCGTTAGGACTTAAAGGCACGGCCGAATATTTTATTAAAAACTTTAATCTTAACGTTAATTTAGAAGAACTTATGCGTGCGATTATCGACAATATGCAAGACGATTATTTTTATACTATCGATGCTAAATCAAACGTTATAAACACACTTAAAACGCTAAAAAGAAGTGGTGCAAGCCTTAATATTTTAACGGCTAGCCCACACCTAACCTTAGATGCTTGCCTTAAAAGGTTAGGAATTTTTGAACTTTTTGATAACGTTTGGTCTTGCGATGATTTCTCTACCACAAAGGCAAATCCCGAAATTTATAAGATGGTGGCATCTAGGCTTGGCGTTAGCCCTTCTAACGTATTATTTTTAGATGACAATATAAACGCTGATTTAACTGCAAAAAGCGCGAATATGAAGGTTTGTGGGGTTTACGACGTATCTTCTTGCGATTTTGTTGATAAAATGAAAGAAGTTTGCGATTATTACATTTACGATTTTAGCGAACTGCTTGAAATTGATTTCTAAAACATAAAAATTAAAAGGATAGTGAAAACCACTATCCTTTTTTTGTTTTTTAAGCGTTGTTATTTAGTTGCATAGCAATAAATGTTTAAATAGTAAGCACCAAATTAAATCTATATAACCAAACACAAGTCCTGCAAAAGTCACGATAATTGCAAGAACGTATTTTAGTAAACTGCCAGTTCTTTGAGCGTGGCTCCATCTAACTAAAATTTCGGTAACCCAATTCACGAAAGGTATTAAAAGTAAAATAAGTTGAATTAGTCTTGGTTGTTTTTCGAACGCTTTTTCAAATCCTTTTGCTTTTGCCATATTTAGCATCTCCTTATCAATATTATTATCTTTATTTTATAATATGCTGAAATACTTGTCAATAGGCAATTTAGAGTTATGTTTTTGGCTATTTAATATAACCCGCGTCCATTACAACAGAAAACTTATTACCTTCGATATGTTCGCTAGGATAAAATGCTTTATGTATTAGTTCTGAAATATCGTTTCTAGCGTCGCCAAAACCGGTGTTTGAGAGTAATATGATATCAAAATCGTCTTTCGGAAGTTGTATATGTAAAGTTCTAAAACCGCTATGCCCACCGTTGTGTTGAATACGAATTTTGCCGTACCAATTTAAAACGTTGCAACCTAGCCCCATACCGTTGATATGGTGTTTTAAGAATACTTGTTTCCACGCCTTTTCCGAAAGGAAGGTTTTGTTCTTTATTGCTAAGTTTACCCTATACAAGTCGTCTAGCGTGCCAACAACGTCACCCGCGCCAAACATATAATCGTAAGACTTAGGAACTTCTTTTAATTCGCCGTTAATTAGGTCGTAGCCCTTTACTCTATTATCTAGTGGCATACCTTTATAGTCGATTAAAGCAGTGGTCATACCAAGTGGCTTAAACACTTCTTCTTCCATATATTCTTTATAGGTTTTGCCCGTAATGGTTTCTATAACAAGCGCCATTACAACGTAGTTTATGTTAGCGTACATAGAGCCTTCGTTTGGAGCAAAGCGCATAGGGTATTTTAAGATTTCGGCTAAATTTTTACGAATATTTTTTTGGTCGTTATCGTGAGATAAATAAAAGTCTTTATTTTGCTCAAAATCTTCTACGCCACTAGCGTGGTATAGCATATGGCGGAGGGTTAATCTTTCATCGTAGCCGTCAAACTCTTTAAGATAAGTTTTTGGGTGCACGTCTAGGTCAACTAGCCCCTTATCTACAAGTTTCATTATCCCAAGAGCGCAAAAACATTTTGAGATTGAATAATAGGTAAACATACTATCGTTTGAAAACGGAATTTTATTTTCAAAATCCGCGTAGCCTATATGTCTTTCGTAGATATTTTCGCCCTTTATTGTAATTCTTATAACGCCAGAAAAGACGTTTGTTTTAAGATATTCATCAAGGTATTCGTTAAAGATTTTTATTTGTTTTTGATACATTTTTGCACCTTTTTATGCTTTTTTTAGCGCTTTTTTAAATACTTTGTATAAAATTTTAGCCATTTGGTAGAACCCAAGGTCGTTAGGGTGTGTGGTATCTACGCTACACAAAAAGCCATCTACCTTTCCGTAAAGTTTTTTCGCACTTATGTAGTAAACGTTTTTATAGCCTTGTTTTTTAAGTGCTTTATAGGCGTTATAATTCCATTTATCAAGGTCTAATTGCGCTTGATTGTCCACCTTATAAACGTCTGGCCTAGTAGTTAAAATAACTGGAACGTTTGGCTGAACTTTTCTTAATTTTTTAATAAAATCCACAATAACTTCGTCAGCATTTTTATAGAAAGACCACGCGTCGAAATCCATAAAGAATAAAGACGTTTTTTGGTCTATCATATAGTCTTGAATTTCGGGTTCTAACCCACTAGTTCCCGAAAAACCGAAGTTTACAAAATCAAAATCTAGCCATCTTGATAGGTGTGAAACGTAGTCGTTGCCGGCGTGAGAACAGCACCCACCTTGCGTTATGGATGACCCGTAGAACATTACGGGCGTTTTTATTTTATAGTCTTTATGTGCGGATAGCGTGCTACCTTTTTTTATACCAACGTAAACTTTTTTAACGCCGTTATATTGTGGAAAATACACCGTTATATCGTTATCGCCTTGTGGCATTTTAACTGAGCCTTGAATTTTAACGGGTGTTTCTTCTTCGCAAAAAGCATACGGCGTTGGAGCAACGTTGCCTAAAAAATTATTATTTGCAAATATGCTAAATCCGTGGCTACCCGTTAGTGGCATATGGTACATACCACGCCTACCTTCTATTTCAGCAGTGATTGCAACGTATGGCGAATTTGTAGAAAATCTTATTCTTCCACCAGCCGTTTGCTTGGTTAGAATATCCATATATTTTCTAACTTTAACGGCTTTTTCCATTGGCATACGCGTAAAAAAGCCTATTTCTTCTTCGAATTTTACGCCGTGCAAAGTGATGGGCGAAGAAAAAACGTCGTACCACTCAACGTCTTCTAAACTGCCACTTGTCGCTAATAATTCTTTATCAAATTCTTCGGGTTTCATACTACTCCTTTACTTAAAAGGCACTACTGCGCTAGCGTTTAGCGTTAAATCTGCAAAATTACCTTTTAGGTATTGCAAATACCCTTCTGCGCCTATCATTGCGCCGTTATCCGTGCAATATCTCTTTTCGGGAAGAACTAGTTTTAATCCGTTTTCTTCGGCGATTTTCGTTAGGCTTTCTCTAAGATAAGTGTTTGCGCCAACGCCACCCGAAACTGCGATAGTTTTTATGCCCGTTTTTTTAGATGCTAGCAATGCTTTTTCTACTAAAACGCTGATTGCCGAAACTTCGAAACTTTTTGCAACGTTTGCCTTGTTTATAGTTTCGCCCCTACTTTCAGCGTTGTGAACGTAGTTGATTACGGCAGTTTTTAAGCCACTATACGAAAAGTCAAATTCGCCACCATCGTAATGCGCAAGCATTTTAGGAAGTTTTATAACGTTTTCGCCTTGTTTTGCAAGTTTTTCTATATTTGGTCCGCCCGGATAGTTAAGTCCTAAAACACGCGCCACTTTATCAAACGCTTCGCCAACGGCATCATCTAGCGTACAGCCTAAAACGTTAAATTCGTAGTAGTTTTTTACTTCTATAATCGCCGTATGTCCACCACTACATAAAATACTAATAAATGGTGGTTTTAGGTCTTTATCCGTAAGATAAGATGCTGAAATATGCCCCCTAATGTGACTAACGGGGATTAGTGGCTTATCGTAAGCAAAGGCTAGTGCTTTTGCAAAAGACACGCCAACTAAAAGCGCGCCAAGTAGCCCTGCACCGTAAGTCACGGCAACGGCATCGATATCGTGCATTTTTAGATTAGCACTTTCTAGCGCGCGAGTTGTTGCTAAAAGTATCGCGTCTGTGTGATACCTAGACGCGATTTCGGGCACAACACCACCAAACCTTACGTGTTCGGTTGCTGAACTGATAATCTCATCGGCTAAAATTTGCCTACCACCTTTTACTATTGCAACAGCCGTTTCATCGCACGAAGTTTCTATGCCAAGTATTATTGCATCTTCTTTAATAGGAAGATTTTTTACTTTTTCAAAGTAAGTCATTTTTTCTATTGTGATTTTCTTAAATAATCGTTAATAAATTCTTGAATATTGCCGTTCATAACGGAGTTTACGTCGCCCGTTTCAAAGCCTGTTCTGTGGTCTTTTACCATTGTGTAGGGGCAAAAAACGTAAGAACGGATTTGACTGCCCCACTCTATCTTTTTAATTTCGCCTTTAATGTCTTGGTCGCGTTCCATTCGCTCAGATTCGCGCTTTTCTAAAAGTTTAGAGATAAGCATTTTCATAGCCATTTCTCTGTTTTGGGTTTGGCTACGCTCGTTTTGACAAGACACCACGATACCCGTTGGGATATGCGTTATTCTAATAGCAGAGTCCGTTTTATTTATGTGCTGACCACCAGCGCCACTTGCTCTAAAAGTATCAACTCTAATCTCATCGGGGCTAACTTTTATTTCGTTATCATCTTCGATTTCGGGCATTACTTCTAGCGATGCAAACGAAGTATGACGGCGTTTATTAGCATCGAACGGCGAAATTCTAACTAGTCTATGAACGCCTTTTTCGGCTTTTAGATAGCCGTATGCAGAGTCTCCATCTATTTTAAACGAAACGCTTTTTATACCCGCCTCATCTCCATCTAACCTATCAAGTTCGGTGAGAGTAAAGCCGTTTTTTTCACAGTACATAATGTACATACGATAAAGCATTTCAGTCCAGTCGCACGCTTCCGTTCCACCTGCACCCGCGTGCAAAGTGAGTATGGCGTTTAACTTGTCGTATTTTCCTTTAAGAAGTGATGCTAAACGGATTTCTTCGATTAGTTTTTTTGCCTTTTCGATTTCGGTTTCAACTTCTTCTAGCATATCTTCATCAAAGTCTAGTTCTAATATTTCGATTAGTTCGCCAGCCTCTAATAAAATCTTTTCTAGTTTATTAAAAGTTTCTACCTTTTGGGTTAAAGACGCTATTTCTTTAGAAATAGTTTGCGATTTTGTTAGGTCCAAAAAGGTTTCAGGGCGTTCGCTTATTTCGATTTTTTCTTTTAAGGTTTTTCTTAGTCCATCAACGTCAAAGAGAGTGTCCCGTTTCCAAAAGGATACCTTTTAATTCTTTTATAGTGATTTTTAATTCGTCGGTTTTAATCATAATTCACCCAAACTATTTTGCACCACAGCAGTTTTTATATTTCTTTCCGCTACCACAAGGGCAAGGGTCGTTTCTGCCAACTTTTTCTTTGGCTTTTTTAGCGCTTAATTGGGTAGAGCCGTCTTTATTAGTAGCGATAGGCTTGTTTTCTTCGCTTGCGGTTTTTTGAACTTTTCTAATTTCGGCTTTAAGTAGTAGAGTGATGGTATCGTCTTGAATAGCATCGATTAGGTCGCCAAACATTTCGCTACCTTCTTTACGATATTCTACGACAGGGTCTACTTGTCCGTATTGGCGAAGACTTATACCTTTCTTTAATTGGTCCATAGAATCGATATGGTCTATCCACTTGGTATCAATGTTCCTTAAAAAGACCATTCTTTCTACTTCGTTAAAGTTTATACCTTCGGTTTTGTATCTTTCTACTTTTTCTTCGTAAACTCTAATAGTTTCGTTTACTAATTGTTGTGCAAAATATTCGTAATCCCATTTTTCTGCTCTTTCTTTGGTTGCAAAGTTTGAGCCGATAGGTAATAATTTTACTTCGATTGCTTTATTTAACGCGTCTAAATCCCAAGTTTCTGGTTTGTTGCGTTTATCGATAACCGTCCCCATAACGAAACTTACGAAATCAGGAACAAGTTTAAGGATGTTTTCGTGCACGTTTTCTTTGGTTATGATTTCCATTCTTTGCGCGTACATAATTTCGCGTTGTTTATTCATAACGTCGTCGTATTCTAAAACGTGTTTTCTTATACCAAAGTTTCTGCCTTCGATGTTTCTTTGCGCGTTTTCGATTGAGCGTGATAGCACCTTAAATTGCATTGGCATATCTTCTTCTACCTTAAAGAAGTTATAAACGCGCATTATTCTATCGCCACCGAAACGTTTAGCAAGGTCGTCTTCTAATGAAATGTAGAACGTTGACCTACCTGGGTCGCCTTGACGGCCTGAACGACCACGAAGTTGGTTGTCAATACGCCTAGATTCGTGTCTTTCTGTACCGATAATACATAAACCACCAACGGCAATAACTTTTTCTTTTTCAGCATCGGTTTGCTTTTTAAATTCTTCGTAAACTTCGCGATAGTGTTTTCTAACTTCTTTAACTTCGTCTGGAATATCGTTCGCAAAAGATGTTGCAAGTTCGATGGCTTCATCTGCAACGCCTTCGTTTTTAAGTTTACGTTTTGCTAAAAATTCAGGGTTGCCACCAAGCAAGATGTCCGTTCCACGCCCTGCCATATTGGTTGCGATTGTAACAGCGCCATATCTACCTGCTTGCGCAACGATATCTGCTTCTTTTGCGTGGTTTTTAGCGTTTAGAACGTTGTGGCGAATCTTTTTAGCAAGCAATAATCTACTAATTTCTTCTGATTTTTCAACCGTAACCGTACCAACAAGGATAGGTTGTCCACTCTTGTGGCGTTCTACGATTTCATCGACAATGGCTTTGTTTTTAGCCTTTTCGGTTTTGTAAATTACGTCTGGATTATCGATACGTTGAACAGGGCGATTGGTTGGAATTTCTAAAACGTCTAACCCGTAAATCGTTCTAAATTCTTCTTCTTCGGATTTAGCCGTACCCGTCATACCAGATAATTTTTTGTAAATTCTAAAATAGTTTTGGAAAGTTATGGTTGCAAGCGTTTTATTTTCGTTTCTAACGGTCACGTTTTCTTTTGCTTCGATTGCTTGGTGTAAGCCGTCTGAATATCTACGGCCTATCATATAACGACCGGTAAATTCATCGACGATTATAACTTCGCCACCTTCTACAACGTAGTCGTTGTCGCGCTTAAAGATATAGTTTGCTTTAAGTGCTTGTTGAATATGGTGTGATAGGCTTGCATTTTCGATATCTGAAAAACTATTAAGGTTAAAGTATCTTTCTGCCTTTTTCGCACCACTTTCGGTGATTTGAACGCTCTTTTCTTTTAGGTCTATGGTAAAGTCTTCTTCGATTTTTAAGGTTTTAACGAACTTGTTTGCGCTGATATATTTTTCGCTTGATTCTCCGCCTTTACCAGAGATTATAAGCGGGGTTCTTGCTTCGTCGATTAAAATAGAATCCACTTCATCGACAATGGCAAAGTTAAGTTCTCTTTGAACCATTTGGTCCACTCTGCTTTTAAGGTTATCTCTTAAATAGTCAAAGCCCATTTCGTTGTTAGTGCCGTAGGTAATATCGCAAGCATAGGCTTTTCTCTTTTCATCGTCTTGCATACCCGTGATTGCAACGCCAACGGTAATACCTAAAAAGGTGTAGATTTTGCCCATCCACTCCGCGTCACGCGAAGCAAGATAGTCGTTTACCGTTACGATATGCACGCCCTTACCCGTTAGAGCGTTAAGATATGCTGGAAGGGTTGCTACTAGGGTTTTACCTTCACCCGTTTTCATTTCGGCAACTCTGCCTTGGTGCAGACATACGCCACCGATGATTTGCACTTTATAATGGCGCATTTTAAGAACTCTATACGATGCTTCTCTAACAACTGCAAACGCGTCTAGTAAAATATCGTCCGTGGTTTCGCCCTTTGCTAGTCTGCCTTTTAAAACGGCTGTTTGCGCTTTAAGTTCTTCATCCGTCATACTTTCGTATTTTGGCCCTAGTTCTATAACCTTATCAGCAATAATGCTTAATTTTTTTAGGCTTTTTCTGCCTTCGCCGTTTAATATGTGTCTAAATAATCCCATATTCTCTCCTATTTGCTTGGTTTATTAATATCCACTCTTTGGTGGAACACTTGCTATTGTTATGTATTTTATTTCTTTTGCGCCCGATTTTAGTAGCGCTTTTGCTAGCGTTTCTATTGTTGCGCCCGTTGTAGTCACGTCGTCTATTATGGTTATTGATTTATCTTTTATTGACTTTTTATCAATAACCTTAAATGAGTTTTCTAGGTTTTTAAGCCTATCAGTTCTACCAAGTTTTGCTTGGCGAACGGTGTTTTTCACTTTTTCAACGCCGTAAAATATCGGCACGTTTACGATTTTTGATAGCGAATTTACAATAAGTTCGCCTTGGTTATAACCACGCGTTCTTTTCGCCTTTTTAGTCATTGGAACGAAAGTTAAAAAGTCGGTCGCGAAATAATACTTAAAATATACGTTAGAAATCTCTTTGGCAAAATAATCGGCTATATATTTTGCATCGTTATACTTAAAGCGTTGAATTAAAACTGCAATCGTATCTTTATACACAAAAATGCTTTTGCCCATTTTTGTAGAAAGCAACCTATCTTTACAGGTAGAACAGTATTCTTGGGGCCTTATAAGTTTTCTTCCACAATGAGAACAAGAATTTGCGCCGATATACTCTAACTTTGATTTACACTCATCGCATAAAAATTCGCCGTTAAAATTTTCCGTGTTGCACGCGTTGCAAGTATAATGCTCTAAAAACACGTGCTTTTTTAGTAATCTTTTTAGTATCTCTTTAATTTTCATATTAGAGATATTTTTTTAGGTCTTCTACTCTATCTAATTTTTCCCAAGAAAATTCTGGGTTGCCAAAATGTCCGTAAGATGCCGTTTTAGAATAGACTGGATTTTTAAGCCCTAGTTTATCGATTATTGCTGATGGTCTTAAATCAAATTCTTTAACAACGATATCAGCAAGCACTTCGTCTAAAAGTTTGCCCGTGCCAAAAGTTTCTACTTTAACCGAAACGGGTTTGGCAACGCCAATAGCGTATGCTAGTTGTATTCTACACTCATCGCATAAACCTGATGCGACAAGATTTTTACAAACGTATCTTGAAATATATGCTCCCGAACGGTCTACTTTACTTGGGTCTTTACCAGAGAAAGCGCCACCACCGTGTGGGCATTTTCCACCATAGGTATCAACGATAATTTTTCTACCCGTTAGCCCAGAGTCGCCGTTTGGACCACCGATTTCAAATCTACCCGTTGGGTTTATGAATATTTTAGTTTCATCATCGATTAGCACTTTATCAAAGCAATAATCTATAACGTATTTTTTTAGGTCTTTTCTTAATTGTTCGGTAGAAATCGTATCATTATGTTGAGATGATAAAACGATTGCTTCTATACGTTTTGGTTTGCCGTTTTCGTACTCTACGGTCACTTGTCCTTTGCCGTCTGGTCTTAAATAATTAAGAATACCTTGTTTTCTAACTTCTTCTAGCCTTTTACACATTTTATGTGAAAGCATTATAGGAAGTGGCATAAACTCATCCGTTTCTTTTGATGCGTAGCCAAACATTATACCTTGGTCGCCTGCGCCCGTTTTATCATATTCGTTTCCGCTAACGCTTTCAATAGAGTTGTCAACACCCATAGCGATATCTGCACTTTGGCGATTGAGTTTGACCATAATTTCAACTTCTTTAGAAGAAAAACCAACGCCTTCTTCGGTGTAGCCGATTTCTTCTATAACGCGTTTTGCAACAGCCTTAACGTCTACAACTGCGCTAGAAGTAATTTCGCCCATTATAAGCAAAAAGTTAGTAGTACACGAACATTCGCACGCTACTCTTGAATTAGGGTCTAATTTTAAATACGCGTCTAAAATCGCGTCCGACACCATATCGCAAATTTTATCAGGATGCCCACAAGTCACGCTTTCGCTAGTAAAAAAATCTCTCATATCGTCTACCTCTTTTGCTTTTTAAAAAAACTAATACTTTCTCATTGTATCTCATAATATTATATTATATATAATATTTATTGTCAATCTTATTAGTATTTATTTTTTGGTAATATTTGCAAGTTTTAAGCATTTTATTTTTTTATCCTTGCCGTAATATGTTTGACATTATATTATGAAAATAATATAATATTTACTAGTTTATAGTGATGTAAAAACTATTTTTGGAGTTGTTTATGAAAAAACGTAAAGATTCTAGCAACGGGTTTTTTGCTTCTTCTAAAAGAATTCTTAAATCCGTTAGAGAATACAAAAAGCCGTCGATGCTATCTCCCATCTTTATTATGATGGAAGTATTAGTAGAGTGCCTTATCCCTTACGCGACCACTTTACTATTAGGTGCAATGAACCACATTGCCGGCTCTGACGATAATCCGTCTAAACTTGTTTTGCTGGTACTTAATATGTTATTTAAAGATAGCACGCCTAATATGCTAACTACCATATTATTCTTTGGTGGAATTTTAATACTTTTAGCGTTTATTTCGCTTTTATTCGGTGCGCTTGCGGGAAGGTTTTGTGCCGTAGCGTCAAGCGGACTTGCTAAAAATCTACGTAAAGACCTATTCCATAAAATACAAGACTTTTCTTTTGCTAACGTTGATAAGTTTTCTTCGTCTAGTTTAGTGACGCGTATGACTACCGACGTTGCTAACGTTGAAATGTCTTATATGATGATTATAAGAACTGCTATTCGTTCGCCGTTTATGTTAGTGACTTCGCTTGTAATGGCGTTTACTATTAACTCTAAAATGGCGTTAATCTTCTTATGCACGATACCCGTGCTTGCGATAGGTCTTACACTTATCACGCGCAAGGCTGTACCGTTCTTTACTAGAATATTCAAAAAATACGATAAACTTAACGAATCAGTTGAAGAAAATATTAGCGGTATGAGAGTTGTTAAGTCTTACGATAGAGAAGATTACGAAAAAGAAAAATTCCATAACGCGTCTAACGAAGTTAAAAACAACTTTACTAGGGCTGAAAAAATTATTGCAAACAACGGTCCGCTTATGAACTTTTGCGTTTATTCTGGGCTTATTGCGATATACGTTATCGGTTCTTTAATGATTATCAATTCTAACTCTACCCTACTCAAATGGACAGAACTTCAAAGTTTTATGTCGTATTCGTTCCAAATCTTAATGAGCCTTATGATGCTCTCTATGATTTTCGTCACTATCTTAATTTCCACTGCAAGTATTAAACGTATTGCCGAAGTTCTTAACGAAGAAAGTTCTATCGTTTCGCCAAGCAACGCTATTACCGAAGTTAAAGATGGTAGCATTGAATTTAACGACGTTTGTTTTAAGTATTCTAAAACTGCAATGCGCGATGCTTTATCAAGCATTAACGTTAAAATCGAAAGTGGTATGACGGTTGGTATCATTGGTAGTACGGGTAGTAGTAAATCAACTCTTGTTTCGCTTATTCCAAGGCTTTACGATGCGACTTCGGGAACGGTTAAAGTTGGTGGTATAGACGTTAAAAATTACGATTTGGATGCGCTAAGAAACGCCGTTTCTATGGTATTACAAAAGAACGTTTTATTCTCTGGCACGGTTAGAGAAAATATGCAATGGGGCAACAAAAACGCTACTGATGAAGAAATTTTACTTGCGCTTAAATCGGCTCAAATGGAAGGTTTATCGCTTGATAAGATAGTTGAACAAGGTGGTGTTAACTTCTCTGGTGGTCAAAAACAAAGGCTTTGTATTGCTAGGGCGCTACTTAAAAAACCAAAGATTATTATTTTTGACGACTCTACTAGTGCAGTTGACACTAAGACTGATGCGCTTATTAGAAGTGCAATGAAAAAACATATCCCGTCAACCACAAAAATTATTATTGCGCAAAGGGTTTCTTCTATAATGCACGCCGACCTTATTCTTATTATGGATGGTGGCAAAATCGTTGCTATGGGCAACCACGAATCGCTTATGAAAGATAACTTAATATATCAAGAATTGTTCAGCACTCAAAACAACGCTGACAATAAGGCAGGTGAAAACAATGGCTAGAACTATGAACTATAAACCTGCAAAAGGACACACTCCACCACCTAGAAGAAAGGCTAAAAAAGGAACGCTTAAACGCTTACTTGGTATGCTTTTTAAGGAAAACAAAAAACTTTTATCCGTGGTTGTTGTTTGCATACTAATTAGTGCGACCACAGGCGTTGCATCTTCTATATTCTTAGATGCTTTGGTAAGGCAAATCGACCTTGGACTTGCAAACGGCTTAAACGCTGTTTTAGGCGGGCTTATTAAGATATTTATAACGATGGGTGTTGTTTACGCTACAAGTATTTTGTGTAATCTAATCCAAGCAAAAACGATGGCTGTTGTCACGCAAAGATTTTTGCACCAAATTAGAACTAACGTATTTAACAAGATGCAATCGCTACCTATTAAGTATTTCGATGCTAACCAAACGGGCGACATTATGAGTACTTACACAAACGACACCGATGCAATTAGGCAACTTGTTTCGCAAAGTCTTCCACACCTTTTAACGTCTTCTATAAGCGTGTTTACGTTGCTTGTAATTATGTTTACAAAGAGTATTTGGCTAACGCTTGTTATTTTCTTTGGCGTGTTCTTTATGTTCTTTGTCACCAAAACCGTTGGTGGCAGAAGTGCTAAATATTTTATGAAACAACAACGTTCCCTTGGTGCTACCGAAGGGTATATTCAAGAAATGATTTCTGGGCAAAAAGTAGTTAAAGTTTTCTGCCACGAAACCGAATCTAAACAAAAATTCGATGAACTTAATGAAAACCTTTGTAAAGATGCGACTAGCGCGCACACGTTTGCTAATATTTTAATGCCTATTATGGGCAATATCGGCAACATACTTTACGTTTTACTAGCGTTCGTTGGCGGGCTTTTAGTTGCTCTTAACGTGCCAAACCTTACCATTACGGGCTTTGACGCGCTAACTACTTCTACGGGCACGGTTTCACTACTTATTACAACTATTGCCTTCTTACCTATTTCTAAACAATTTACAGGAAACGTAAACCAATCTTCGCAACAAATTAACTCTATCGTTATGGGACTTGCGGGTGCATCTAGGCTATTTGAAGTTTTAGACCAAGAGCCTGAAACTGACGAAGGATACGTGACGCTTGTTAGATGCAAAATCGACGAAAACGGAAACATTACCGAAACGGACGAAAGAACGGGGCTTTGGGCGTGGAAACACCCACACAAAGCAGACGGCACGGTCACCTATACCGAACTTAAAGGCGATATTCAAATGTTTAACGTAGACTTTGGCTACACGCCTGAAAAGATTGTACTTAAAAACGTTTCTCTTTACGCGCACCCCGGTCAAAAAATCGCGTTTGTTGGTTCTACGGGTGCTGGAAAGACTACGATTACTAACCTTATCAATCGTTTCTACGATATTGCGGACGGCAAGATTAGATACGATGGAATTAACATTAACAAGATTAAAAAGGCTGATTTAAGGCGTTCACTTGGTATTGTTCTGCAAGACACCAACCTATTTACAGGCACGGTTATGGAAAACATACGTTATGGTAGGCTTGATGCGACTGATGAAGACTGCATAAACGCTGCTAAACTTGCTTATGCGCACGACTTTATTATGCGACTTCCCGATGGATACAACACTATGCTAACTGCCGATGGCACTAACCTATCGCAAGGGCAAAGACAACTTTTATCTATTGCGCGTGCAGCAGTTAAAGATGCGCCTGTTATGATTTTGGACGAAGCAACTTCTTCTATTGATACTAGAACTGAACTTTTAGTTCAAAAAGGTACGAATAGACTTATGGAAGGCAGAACGGTTTTCGTTATTGCACACAGACTTTCAACTATTCAAAATTCAGACGTTATTATGGTGCTTGAAAACGGCGAAATTATCGAACGTGGCTCGCACGAAGAACTTATTAAAAACCAAGGAAAATATTATCAACTCTATACGGGTATGTTTGAGTTGGAGTAAACTATGAAATGCAATATTTGCCCTAACAAATGCAATATAAATCGTGATGAAACCCTAGGATTTTGCAATGCCAAAAATAATTTGCGCATTGCAAAATTTTATTTACACAATTTTGAAGAGCCGTGCATTTCAGGCAAAAACGGCTCTGGTACGATATTTTTTACTGGCTGTTCACTTAAATGTGCTTTTTGCCAAAACTACGAACTATCAAGAAATCTTCGCGGAAAAGATATTAGCGTTTTAGAACTTGTTGATATTTTCAAAAAATTAGAAGATATGGGTGCGCACAATATTAACCTAGTCACCCCTACCCACTATTTTTTAGAGATTAAAAAGGCGTTAGATATTTATAGACCTAAAATTCCTATCGTTTACAATACACACGCTTACGAAAATATTGAAACGCTTAAAGTCGTTAACGATTACGTTGACGTGTATTTACCAGACGTTAAATATTTTTCCAAAAACGCGTCTATTAGATACACGGGTAAAGCCGATTATTTTGACGTAGCAAGCAAAGCAATAGAATTTATGATAAAGAGTAAGCCCTTAATTTTCGACGGCGATATGATTAAATCCGGCGTTGTTGTAAGACATTTAGTTTTGCCACAAAATACCACCGATACAAAGCATATTTTAGACTGGTTTAGTGATTTTAAGGAGCAAGCGTTTTTTAGCCTTATGAGCCAATATACGCCTTTTGGAGATATAAAAGAGTTCCCAGAACTAAATAGAAAATTAACTAAAAGAGAATATGCTAGCGTTTTAGAATACGCTAACGCGCTTGATATTAATAACCTATATTTTCAAGACGATAAGAGTTCTAGCACCGAATATATACCAAGTTGGGATTACTAAAATTTTTTCTATATAATAAAAGCAAAAAAGCACACTAAAATTTAGTGTGCTTTTATTTTTTTTTGAGATTAAATTTTATAGTTCAAAGAGTGTTGAAAATTTTGTAAAGAGTGGTTTAACGACAAAAAATCTATCGAATAATCTGCCCATTAGCGCGATAATCGGGCCGTTTATAAAGGTTAAAATTATCGTGCCGAAGTTAATGCCTACAAGTTTACCAAAGAATACTAAACTTAATACTAGGCTAACTGCCAAGAAAACTATATCGTTTATCGTTTTGAATTTAGCGCGGTTTAAGTTAAAGTGTTTAGTGACGCCCACAACGAAAAAATCTACGACTTGTGGATATAGATACGTTCTAAAACATAACGCGATAGAAAAAGCCGTTAAGATTTCGCCAACAACAAAGTAAACTATTCTAACCCATAATTCAAAACTACCCGGTGTTGTCACACTAGGGTTAAAGGCTGGTATAAGCAGTCTAAAAAGGTCTAAACAAAGCCCGTAGATTATGCACGTTAAAAATGCAAAAAGGTACGTTGCCTTAAATTTTCTAACGATAATACAAAAGGCAATAAATAACACGCCTTGTATTAGATATTCGGCTTGACCAAAGGTTATAAAACCAAGTTTTTGGCTTAATATATAGGCAGGCGCAACAATCATAGAAAGCCCAAAATCTGCACTTGCTAGCATAGCCACACTAAAAGCCAAAATTATTATTGATAGAACGTATATTATTTCGCTGTAAATATTTATCTTCTTCATTAGCACCCTTTCATAGTAAAAACCCGAAGAATTTTCGGGTTTACTATTAGATTTCTTTTATTTTTAGAACTTTATATTTTTTACGGCGTGGGTTTTCTTTTTTAGAAATATCTTTTTTGCCGAAAATATTTTTTCTGTATTTAATTAGTATCACTCCAACGATTATTAGCAATACGCTAACGGATAATAATATTAGCGTTAGGTCGCTAAAAGTAAAGCCTTTAACGCTTTCCCACATTAAAATTACGCGTTCGTTTGCTTCGTTATCGTAGCAGTTCATAACAACGCATCTAGCAATTATATCTTCGGTTGGATATTGCGCAGAGAATTGTCTTCCTAACGTGTCGGTATAAACTATCCACTCACCTTCGCCAAAGAAATAGCCTAAATCTACCTTGTATATCTCGGTTTCTTCGGTTTCTAGGTCGCCGTTATCGTTTATATAAGAAACGTTTGCAAAATATCCGTCTTGGTCGTTTCCGCTAATAAAGTTTGCACCTAAAACGTCTTGGTCGTTAACGTAAACGTATTCGTAAACAACGTTGTCGTTATCAACCTCGTAGTATTCAGCGTCTTCTTCGGATAAAACTTCGTATTCGCTAAAAGTGAGTTCACTTTCAACAAGCGTGCAAGCGCCGTACCAGTCAACACAAACGCCATTGAAAACTTCTTCGCCACCAACGCCACTAGTATAGCCTATGTAGTTCATATTTCTTACAACCACATCTGGCCTAGACATAAACTCAATAAATTCTTTTGCAAGTTCTACGTTTTTAGAACTTTTTGGAACGCACCACCCGTCAAACCAAACGTTAGAGCCTTCGGTTGGAACGCTATAATATAGTTCAACGCCTTGGGTTTCGGCTTCGTCCATAGCATAAACCGCATCGCCACTCCAAGCAAAGTTGATGTTGATTTTTCCACTAGCCACGTCGTTTTTACCGCTATCTACTTCAAACCCGTATATATTGCCTTTTAGGTTTTTAAGCATTGTACCTACTTCGTTTACGGTTTCAGGCGTGGTATCGTTGAATATTCTAGAAAGTTCTTTTTGATAATAGGCTAAATCCCCGTCGTTTGCAAACTTAATCGAAAGTGCATCAAGTTCAGCCTTTTTAGTATAGGCAATACCCATAAAATATGAATCACGGATACTATCTTTTATGGTAGATTGGTTTTTATATTCGGTGTTCCAAAGACTTGCCCAACTAGTTAAATCTTCGTGCGAAACGTACTCTGGGTTGTAGGTTAAACCTAGTGTGCCCCACATATAACAAGTAGCGTAGTCGGATAATTTTTCGTTGCCGTTATCCCAAGTAATGCCTTCGAAAGTTTCTTTAATGTATGGCGAAACGTAAGTATTGTAAGTTCCGTTTTCGTCTAACGAAATTTTTTGTAGCATACCCTCTCTTGCCATTTTCTCTATCATATAGTCTGATGGGCAAATTAGGTCGTATCTATCGGGCGTGATGATTATATCGTTATAAAGATTTTCTAGCGTGCCGAAAGTTGAATATCTAATTTCGCAATTAAATTCTTCTTCAAACTCATAAAGCAGTTCTTCGTCTATATAGTCTTCGCAGTTGCAAATGCTTAAAACTGCGCCGTTATAGTCGGGCGTTTCAGCGCTAACAGAAATGGTTGGAACTGCGCCCAAAACAAACGAAAAAGCAAGGGTTAGACTAACGATTAGTGAAAGTAATTTTTTCATCTTGCACCCCTTTTTGCCTTTTTATCAGCCCTAACGTTCATTACCACAACAACGATAATCATTATAACGAAAATCACGGTTGAAAGTGCGCGAAGTGCAGGGAGTTCTGATTTGGCTTGGTTTTTTACGGCATTATAAACATACGTACTAATGGTATCGAAGGTTTCAGGTTTAGTAAATACCGTCACGATATAATCGTCAAGAGAAAGCGTGATTGCAAGCATAAAGCCTGAGAAAATTCCAGGGAGTATTTCAGGTAAAATTACCTTAAATAGCGCTTGCATTGGGTTTGCGCCTAAATCTAGTGCCGCTTCGTATAAAGAGCCGTCCATTTGTTTGAGTTTTGGCATTACCGATAACACAACGAAAGGCGTGCAAAGCGTCATATGTCCAACGACAAGCGAAAAATACGTTTTGCCGTATGAAATAAGCGAAAAGATTAGTGCTAATGAAATTGCAGTAACGATTTCGGCGTTGATAACGCTAATGTTTGATAGGCCTTTAACCGTTCTACCTAGTCTGCCACGGCTATAAAACAACCCTATTGCGCCAAGGCTACCTAGAATTGTTGATAGCACGGCTGATAGTAGCGCAAGTGAAATCGTGTTTATAAGCATTTGCCTAATACGTTCTTCTTTTAATAGTCTAGCGTAAAGGTTTAGGCTAAATCCGTTCCAGTTGCCGATAATGGTTGCATCGGTAAAACTATAAACTACTAACACAAGAATTGGAACGTAGATAAATGCTAGAACTAAAACGATAAATAAGATGGAGAAAAGTTTTTTCATTAGATTATATTCCCCCTTTCTCTGTTGTCGTTTTTAAATTCGCCTGATAAGAGCATTGTCACAAACATAATTATTAGCATTACGATTGCGATTGCCGAACCGGCGTTCCAGTTTGCGCCCGTGCCGAATTGTTCTTCTATTAGTTTACCGATTATAGAAATTTTACCGCTACCGAACGTATCACTTATTACGTATGCTGATAGTGATGGCAAGAACACCATTGTTATACCGCTTAAAATTCCCGGTACTGATAATGGGAGCGTGATTTTTAGAAAAGTTTGGCGTTTGGTTGCGCCAAGGTCGAAAGACGCTTCTAGTAAACTTTGGTCTTGCTTAATGAGCGTGGTGTATAACGGTAAAATCATAAATGGCAAGTAGTCGTAAACCATACCCAAAATTGTGTTAAAGAAGTTATAAAAATCGTTTTTAGCAAACACGCCGAAAAGCGTTAAAACTTCTTTAAGAGCCATTGCGCGCAACACAAAGTTTATCCACATTGGCATTATAAATAAAAGTAGCAGAATAGTACGCTTACTTGCTTTGGTCTTTGAAAGTATATACGCCACGGGATAGCCGATAAGTAGGCATAATAGCGTTGTCACGCCACTAATAAAGAAACTTATAAATAAGGTTGAAAGAGAAGTTTTATTAGTGAAAAAATAGGTAAAGTTAGAAAGCGTGAAACTCCCCGTTTTTGACGTGAACGCGTAAAAAAGTATTAAAAATAATGGCGCTACGATAAATAGTATTAGAAAAACTGAATACGGCACGCAAAGGTTTTTACGCGAAAAGCCTATGCCCGATTTAGCGTAGTCTGCTTTTCTTATCTCGCTTTTAGAGATAACTTTGGCGTTTTTCATCGTTTAATCTCCTCTTTAAGCGATAATTTAATTTTTTCAGGTTTGATAATAACGCTAACGCTATCGTTTTCGTTCCAAGTATCTTCGGTGTCGAAAACAAAGTCTTCTTCGTTTTCAGGCGTTCTAACGATAAGTTGGTAGTGGTCGCCCTTATAGATTATTGAAACGATATTACCAAGCGCGCCACCGATTTCTTGGTTATCAGAAATTTCGATGTCTTTTAGCCCTACTTCTACGTTAACTTCTACGTCTGTTAAGTCTATTCTTTCGCCTGTTTTGGTGATTAAATATCCTTCTTCGTCTAAAACTGAATCTGGGTATAATTGCGTCACGTCGCACTCAAATTCGCCATCGCCAAAGCAAACGGTATTACGCTTTGTAATGTATCCGTCGAATCTATTAGTGCTAAATTCTTTTGCCATAATATGAATAGAATCAGGGCTGATGCTAACGCTAACGTTTTCGCCGACTTTTCTTTCAACGGTGTCTTGGATAACCACTTCTGATTTACCGACTTTCATTACCATTTCGTAGTGAACGCCTTTGAATATAGATGAAATAATCACGCCGTTTACTTGACCTTTATCTTCATCCATTAAAACAACGTCTTCTGGGCGAACGACAACGTCTACCTTTTCATTTTTCTTAAAGTCGTCTAAGCAGTCGAAGTTTGCGCCGATAAAACGAACTTTTTTGTCGCCAACCATTGTGCCAGAGAATATATTGCTTTGACCGATAAAGTCTGCAACGAAAGTGTTTTTAGGTTCATTATAAATGTCGGTAGGACTGCCGATTTGTTGAATAACCCCGTCTTTCATAACAACGATTGTGTCGCTCATTGTAAGGGCTTCTTCTTGGTCGTGCGTTACGTAAATAAAGGTAATGCCTAGTTTTCTGTGCATTTCTTTAAGTTCTAGTTGCATATCTTTACGCATTTTAAGGTCTAGCGCACCCAAAGGTTCGTCTAGTAATAAAATTTTAGGTTCGTTTACTATTGCCCTTGCGATTGCAACCCTTTGTTGTTGCCCACCAGAAAGTGTAGAAACGCTACGATTTTCGAAGCCTTCTAGGTCAACCATTTTTAGCGCTTTTGCTACCTTTTCAGCGATTTCTTTTTTAGAGTGGCGTTCTTTTTTAGTGAACTCTTTGCCATTTTCGTCTTGATAAGTCACCAAGAATTTTTTGAGTTTAAGCCCAAACGCTACGTTATCGTAAACGTTAAGGTGTGGGAATAAAGCGTATCTTTGGAAAACCGTGTTTATTGGGCGTTTGTTTGGTGGGAAATTGCTTATATCCTTGCCGTCTAACAAAATTTTACCGCTGTCTGGTTTATCAAAACCCGCAATCATACGGAGCGTGGTGGTTTTACCACAACCAGATGGCCCTAAAAACGTAATAAATTCGCCTTTTCTAACGTATAAGTTTACGTTATCTACGGCTACTAAATTCCCGTCAAAAGTACGGGTAACGTTAACTAATTCAATAATCTTTTCTTCTCTTTTGTCTTTCATATTAAACTCTCCAAAAACAAACTATCGCTTAAAACGATGGTGGCGACGACACCCATATAAATTCTGCATCAACGTCCGATTGGTTTACGATTTTGTGCATTTTGTTCGGCACGAAATAGAAACTTTCGCCCTTTTTCACCTTTACTACACGCTTGCCGATTACTAGGCGAATTTGCCCCTTTAACACGTAGCCGAATTCTTCGCCTTCGTGTGGGAAATCTTCGTCAGTTTCCTTGCCTGCTTTAAGGAGCATTTTTACAGGCTCCATCTCATTTTTCTGGGCGTTAGGAACAAGCCAACACAGTTCGTAGCCTTCTCTTTCCTTAACGATAAAATCGTCCTTAGAAAAAACGATTTTTTCTTCGGAATCGTCTTTCGAAAAGAACTCTTTTATGTTTGTGCCAAGCGCGGACAATATGTCTATTAGCGTTGCGATAGACGGGCTGGTTAAATCGTTTTCTAGTTGCGATATATAACCTTTCGTAAGTTCGCATCTATCGGCTAGTTCTTCTTGCGTTAGGTCGCAAGAAAGCCTTAAATCTTTAATTCTTCTACCTATAACCATCTTTTCACCATAGTTTAGAGATTGTAAAGAAAAAGTTTAATAAATCTAAACTTTTAATAAAACTTATTATATACGCGACAGGTGGTATTGTCAATTGTTTTACAGCACTTTTTTAAATTTTTTTTCGCGCGTTTTCAGCGTTTTATTTGACTTATATTTTTTTTGTTGTATAATTAAATTATTGAGTAAATTTTTCGTTGTGGAGCAAGCCAAAAATGTTTGATATTTTAGTGCAAATTATAGGGTTTATTGCTATGGGCGCGTGCATAATTTCGGTGCAGTTTAACACGCACTTTAAGATTATGGCGTTTAAGGCAATAAGTTCATTTTTGTTTGCCGTTCAGTATATTTTGCTTGGCTCTTTTACTGCTGTTGTTATGGAACTTGTTGGCGTAGTGCGAAACTTTGTGTTTGCTATAAACGTTAAAAAACAAAAAAGCAACGCGTTTTGGATTGTATTTTTTTCGGTTATAACGGTGGCTTCGGGCATACTAACGCTATATCTTTCTTGGGATAAAACGCTAGAAGTGTTATCAAGATACACCACTAACCCAAAAGGCCTTAAAGCACTTGGGCTTATCTTTTCGGGCGTTGCAATTTTTGCTAAACTAATTTCCACCATCGGCTACGGGTTTAAAAGTCCGCACCTTATTAGAATGCTTAATCTCCCGTCCTACACGCTTTGGATTATGCACGATATAGTGTTTTTAAGCATCGCATCGGTTATAAACAACGCGCTATCTATCGGCTCAATTATTATCGCTGAAATTAGATTCAGAAAGCCTAAAACTAATTTAGTAAAAGCACCCAAAGATTTGACTATTGCCGACGAAAAAAACACCGAAAACACTTATAATTGCGAAAAAATTGCCGATGATTTTGACGCTTATAGTATCGAAAAAGAAAACCTATAAAACAATTTAAAATAGTAAAGCCGTTGCGATTTGCAACGGCTTTTAGTTTATATGTTCTTAATTATGTATTCGGCATAGGCTTTTGCCACGTTCACGCCCGTGGCTTTTTCTATACCTTCAAAAAAGGCGTTTGAGTTTACTTCACACACAACGGGAGTGCTTGTTCCGTCTTCTAAAAGGTCTATACCACAATAGTCAAGGCTAAGTAGTTTTGCAACCTTTTCGCAAGTTTCTATATAAGATTTTGGTAGCATAACCTTTTCGCCAAGCCCACCTTGATATACGTTAGACCTAAAATCGTTAGGGTTTTTACGCTTCATTGATGCAACAACTTTGCCACCGATTAAAATAACCCTTATATCTTCGCCCACGTTTTTAGAAATATATTCTTGGTATAGATGTGGTTTTAGTTTTAGGGCATTCATTAGCGAAACAAGTTCGGCTTGGTTTTTCGCCATATAAACGCCTTGGCCTAGCGAACCATAACTTTCTTTAACAATTAGTGGATAGCCTAGTTCGTTAGCGATATTTTGAGCGCTACGCTCATCTATTTGTTGATTTTCTATATAGCATAGTGGCGCAAGTATGGTTTTAGGAACTTTAATGCCGTTAGATGCTAGTGCGATATACGTTCTGCCCTTATCGTCGCACACCCTTATGGCGTTGTGATTATTAAAAAGTTTAACATTAAGAGTTGTTAGAACTTCGGAAAAGTATTTGTCTTTATCAAGATATACGGCAAAATCTAGCCCAGAAAACTTTGAAGAAATTTTATCTTTATCGATGATATAGCCTAGTTCTTCGGTTTTGATAATGGGCGTTTCTAACCCTAAAAACGCAAACTCATTTTTAATGCGCTCTGCTTGGGCAAGGCTTAAATTTTGCTTGCCGTATGGGTTTACTATTATAACGCCTTTTTTTGCAATGTTTTGCATTTTTAGAACTACCTATACTCCTTTTTTGGTTTAACTGAAAAACCTTTTATATTATACCCCCTATTTTGCTTAATTGTCAAATATTTTTATTGTTTTAGAATTTTGATGTCTAACAAGTGTAAAAACGTTGATTTTTTTAGGCTTTTATATTACAATATACTTGCACGGAGAGGTGTCAGAGTGGTCTAATGTGCACGCTTGGAAAGCGTGTATGGTGAAAGCCATCGGAGGTTCGAATCCTCTCCTCTCCGCCAGCAAACGAAAACCCCGCACTATTGTGTGGGGTTTTTGCTTTGGTGTTTAGTATGTTTAGAGGATTCGAATTAGGAGAAAATTGCTTGCAATTTCCCGTAGGGTAAATAGTCCTGTGGACTATTTATCGGGAGGCTCAAGAGAGCGAATCCTCTCCTCTCCGCCATAAAAATAGAGTGGGCTTGTTCCACTCTTTTTTTATGCTTTGAAAAGTTATTTTGTACGGGCTTTTTTCTTTTTTTAACCGAGCCGACTTATATCAAGACAAGCACACGCCGTAATGTCAAAATTAAGTTTAGTGTATTAAATTAACTTTAATGTTTTCAACAATTATACTACACATATTTTGTTTTTTACGACTTTTTTTGATTTTTATAACTTTCTATCGCTTTTTTAATATCGTAATTGTTATCTGCTAAAAACTTTAAGGCGTCTTGCTCACTTACTTCTACTATTTCTTGCATAATGCTTACCATACGCCCGATTAATTTTTTGTTTTTTGCCTTTAAGTTTATCATCAAATTTTCGTAAACGTAGCCCATTTTTATCATTACCGTTGTTGATATCATATTTAGAACTAATTTTTGTACAGTTCCTGCTTTCATTCTAGTTGAACCTGTTACAACTTCTGCACCACTATCTACAACAATAGCAACATCTGGAACACTTTCTAGTTTTACACCGTGATTATTTGTTAAACCTATAGTTTTTGAACCTAAACTTTTAGCATACTCTAGTGCTTTGATAACGTATTCAGCGTTACCATTTGCAGAAATTCCAATAAGTACGTCTAACGAACTTAAATTTATATTTTTTAGGTCATTTATCCCAGCATCGCCATTATCTTCTTCGCCCTCGGCAGCCCTAAACATACACTTTTCGCCACCAGCGATAACACCTATTATTTTACCTTGTTCTATACCATAGGTTGGTGGACATTCTACTGCATCAATCACACCCGTTCTACCAGAAGTACCTGCTCCTATATAAATTATTCGCCCGCCGTTTTTGTAACACTCGTAGGCGATATCACACGCTTTAGTTATATCTACAATAACATTTCCAACAGCGTTTACAGCATTTATGTTTTCGGCTTGAATTATTTGCAATATTTCTTGGGTTGTTGATTTATCTATATTTTTACTATTTGGGTTTCTTTTTTCGGTATTTAACATACTATTCTCCTATTTTTTAAAAAAACTTTTTGCTTTTATAATTGCACCTTCTACAGGTTTGCAATCTAAAATGCTTAATTCAATATTAGCGTTGTTTTGAATTTCTTGTTGTAGATAACTTAAAATATTTTTTTCGTTAGTTAGTCCACCAGTTATAATTACTTTAACTTTTTTATTCCCATAATCTTTTACTGCATTGAGTAATGCTTTTGCAACAAATTTTACATTGCGCTTTATAATTTCTGCACAAACTTTGTCTTTATAATCTTCTGCACACTTAAAAACGAGCGGAGCGAAACTTGCTATATACTTTTTACCACCATTATATAACGGCTCTAAAAGTTCTCTTTTTGATAGTTTTGTATAGTCTTCTATTTCTTTAACAAGCGAAGTGTTTTCACCATAGCCATCTAAATAGGCAAAATATGCTTTTAGTGCGTCTTGCCCGATATTAAAAGCACTACCGCCATCATCAAAAAGATAGCCGTAACCTAAATTTATTTGTCTTTCTCCATTTAGAATTTTAAACAAGCAAACGCCTGTCCCCATTATAATAGCAATCCCATCTTGTCCCTTTAGCCCTGCTGACACCACGTTTTCGTTATCGCTATCACAATCAAACGAATAGAAATTAAACGTTTTAAGCATTTCTAAATATTTATCTCTAACACCACTAACGCCTGCGCCTGCTATTCCAAAAAACGCACAAACCCTTTCGTATGGAATATTAAAACAAATCTCTTTTATCCCTTTTTCGATTATATCTTTAGATTTTTCTATACCTATATCAAATGAATTGCTATTTGGATAAAAAAGCTCTTTTATAACTTTTCCGTTAATATCCACAAGTTTGAAATGCGTTTTTGTCGCTCCACCATCTACGCCTAAAAAATACATACTTTCCGGCACTGAAAGTAAACTTTCTAAATCGACCTTTAGTGCCGAGCAAACTAAAAGCAAAGCTTCGATAGACGGCATTATACTTCCACTTTCCCATTTTGCGATGGTCTTTTCGGAATAATTTAGCTTTTCAGCAAGTTGCTTTTGAGTTAGCACTGCTTGTTTTCTATACTTTTTTAAGTTTGTTGCAAATATTTGTGATAAACCCATAATCTCTCTCCTAAAGTTTATTTTAATACTATTTTTTATGAGCGTCAACCTACACATTTTATACTTTTTACTTACAACAAGTAAGATAAATATTAGTAGTTGTTCTGTGTAAAAATCCACCTAGAATTTAGGTGGATATATTTTTTTATTAACTTAATCTAAATAATGCTGTGTCTGGGGTGTTGAAATCATAGGTAAATTTGCCGTTAGTAATCGTGCCTTTTTTACCCGTAAACAGTTCTTCGTAAGCAGTATATTTTTTATCTACTGTTACGGCAATTTCGCCACCATCTTTGGTGTGAACGGCTATAAGGTCGCCTTCGGCGTAAACAGGGATTTCAGGCTCTACGTTAATATTAACGCCTGCCGATTTAGCGATTTCTTTTAATACGCTAGGTGGCACTAACTTATCATCAATAGCATACCAAGAAACAAATTTGCCCATATCTTTTTTAACAACTTCTTTTTCGCCATAAGGAATACCCGATAATATTTCGCAGTTATTAACATCTAATTTGCCATTTCTTATAATGCCTGGTGCATACAACCACAAAATATTTCTATTGTTATTTAACACGTATTTATTTAGTATTTTAAGTTTTTCTTCTGTAACTTCAAGTAGCATTGGAAAAATAACAAATTTATATTTATCAAAATCCTTAATTTTTGGAATATCATTAAAAGAATACACTTCGTAAGATGCGCCAAGCCTACTAAGATTATTTCTTAAGTTTTGATTTAAGTGCCCTACGTAAGCACCCTTATAGTTAGTGTAATATGAACTATCAGGGTCAACTATTAAACAAACTTCTGAGCTATCAACTGCTGGTAGTGGCGTAATTTCTTCCCAAAGATTTTTAACTTTAGAAAGCGTTTGCATAATTTTTTCGCCTTCATAAAAGCCACCCCACATATCAAACCACCAAAGGTGAGTTCGCTTGATTAAGCCAAGGCTTGCTTCTCTTTTTATACCAGCGATAGATGCTTCTTCGTTTTCCCAATGTTCAAATTTAAAAGACTTAAACGAATCTATAAACGAATTGTATGTGTGTGTTCTTTGGTCGCACTCGTGGAATAATCTTTTACCCCTTACTCTTGCCGAGCCGTTTGGAATTAAAAATCCGCTGCCACCACCGATTTTTCTATCACAATAAGAGCCTGGTGAAATTAAATAATCTATAGTGTCGCAGTCTAAAACTTTTTCGTAGGCAAGGTGCCCACAGCAAACAGTATCGTTGTCGATAACATAACCATAAAAAGCACCTATTTCAGCTTTATCTTGAATAATGGCACGAACTATTTTTGAAAAATGAATAATAGTATCGGCAATAGATTCGTTACAAAATCTCCAGTAATCAACAGCAATACCTTCTTTATCAGGGTCTCTTAAAAAATTATCGAAAGAAACTCTTTCTCTAACAGTATAACCTGGGATATCTACTGGGTCTGGTTTACCTTTTGAAATTTGATATTTGCGCCATGCTTCTGCCCTTTCTGGACTATCACTACCATTTGAACGGTCATACCACTCGTCTGTAGAGCCTGCGACCATTAAATATGCTAAAATTCTATCACCATATTTTTCATTAGCATACTCAACGAATTTTTTTAGATAATTTTCGGTTGCCTCTATCCAAATAGGATTATGCACGGCATTACCTAAATTATTATAGGTATCGCACACTGATAATTCATTTTTATGTATGAGCCAAATTGGAGCATTAAGGTCTATCATACAAACAAGTTTTGCATTTGGCATCGCCAATGAAACGTCTTCTACCATTTTATCAAATGGCGAAAAATCTACTTTATCATACCAAAGCCAAGTTGGTGGATATTGCGAATAAGGTGTTCCTATTGAGTTTAGTGTATGTGCTGGAAAAACACAAACCGTGTCATAGCCGTAGTTATGAAATTTCTCGATAGTGCTAAGGGGTGTATAAAACGACCTATAAGATAAAATTGTTGGTTTATTTTCTTTCATAATTTCTCCTTTTATTAACTTAATCTAAACAATGCTGTGTCTGGGGTGTTAAAATCATAGGTAAATTTGCCGTTAGTAATCGTGCCTTTTTTACCAGTAAATAGTTCTTCGTAAGCAGTATATTTTTTATCTACTGTAACGGCAATTTCGCCACCATCTTTGGTGTGAACGGCTATAAGGTTGCCTTCGGCGTAAACAGGGATTTCAGGCTCTACGTTAATAGTAACACCAGCATTTTTAGCGATTTCTTTAAGCATTTTAGGCGTTAGGCTAGCATAGTTATCAAGATAATAAGAAACGTAGTTACCCATATCTTTTTTGGTAAGCCCTTTTGTGCCGTAAGGAATTCCTGTTAATTTTTCGCAATTTGCTGTGTTTAATACGCCGTTATTGATAATGCCTTGAGCGTATAACCATAACACTGCCTTATTATTTTTAAGAACGTATTTATCTAAAATTTCTTGCTTTTTAGGGGTTATTTCGAAAGTAGAAGTAAATATTACGAACTTAAATTTATCGAAGTTTTTAATAAGTGGGATATCGTTAAAAGAATAAACTTCAAAAGGTGCACCAACACGATTTAATTTATTTCTAGTGCCAAGGTTCATTTCAGGTGTAAACTCGTGGTCTTGGTTTACGTAATAAGTGCAATCAGGGTCAACAATCATTGCAATTTCCGAGTTGTCGATAGGGTCATTTGGCGAAATTTCGTACCATAATTCTTTAATTTTTGAAAGGGTTTGCATGACCTTTTCGCTATGATAATATCCACCCCACATATCAAACCACCAAAGGTGCGTTCGTTTAATTAGCCCTAAACAACCTTCTCTTTTAACACCAGAAATTGTTTCTAATTCATTTTCCCAATGCTCAAAAGGCAAAGAGATTTTTGGCGTTAGGTACTTGTTGTAAGTATGCGTTCTTTGGTCACATTCGTGTAGCAAACGCCTGCCACGAACTTGTGCTGTGCCGTTTGGTATTAAAAAACCACTGCCACCACCGATTTTTCTATCAACGTAAGTTCCTGGACTAATCAAAAAGTCAACAAGGTTTGAATCTAAAACTTTTTCGTAGGCAAGATGTCCACAAGAAACTAGCGTACTTGTAGATTTTTCTAATATATATCCATAGAAACAACCTATTTCTGCTTTATCCTTTATAATTTTTCTTGTAGCATCAGCAAAACGTATTATAACGTCTGCTATAGATTCATTACAAAATCTCCAGTAATCAAGGGCTATGCTATCTTTAACTGGGTCTCTTAAAAAGTTGTCTAACTCCATACGATTTCTAACTGATTCTGGTGGAATATCGATAGGGTCAGGTTTACCATTTAATACTTGATATTCTCTCCACGCTTTTCTTCTGCCACTACTTTCGGTGCCGTATGAATAGTCGTACCACTCGTCTGTAGAGCCACAAGCAAGTAAATAAGCAAGTATTCTATCGCTATATTTTTCGTTAGCGTATTCAACAAATCTTTTAAGATAGTTTTCGGTCGCTTTTAGCCATTTCGGGTTATGAATTGCCTTTCCTAAATTTATAAAAGTATCGTTATAATCAAGGTAATCGTTATGTTCTAGCCAAGCTGGAGAATTTAGGTCTATCATAAGTAAAAGTTTTGCGTTTGGCATAGCAGTAGTTGTATCTTCTACCATCTTATCAAAAGGTGTAAAATCTATCGTGTCGTGCCATATCCAAGTTGGTGGATATTGCGAATATGGTTGACCTAATGAATTTAGGGTGTGTGCTGGAAAAACACACGCTACTTCGTAGCCTGCGTTTGAAAACCTTTCGATTGCGTCTAATGGTGTATAAAACGACCTATATGCTAAAAAATTTGGTTTATTGTTCATAGTTATCTCCCGTTAGTTTTCTTTTGGAATTATTGGGTATAGTTGAATAGTGTTCCCACCATCAAAAAATTATACTCATATTTTCTTTAATTAAAATGGAGTGGATTATTTATTTTTTGTAATATATTGAACTTTTTAATTTTTTGGTGTATTATATATATAGGAGCAAATTATATGATATTTAATTTAGATAAGCCAATAAAAGTAAAAATGTTTGGACACGTTCATCAAAAAAGTGGCTGTTGGCACAACGGAACAGTTGCAGATAATCACGTTGTTTTGTATTGTACTGACGGGGAAATTAACTTTTTATTAAAAGAAAACGCCTACCACTTAAAAGTAGGCGATATTTTGCTGATGCCTAAAGGCACTAATTACAAACCACTAAATGGTCCTGCTTGTAAATACTTTTTTTATAATTTCGAAGCTGAAACACTTTCTAGTACAATAAAAATACCCGACTATATATCAATTGTTCCACACTCGTGGCTTAAAACTGGGTATGCTTACACTTTAGTTGACGATAATACTTCAGCAGTTAACACACCAACACTAATAAAAAATGCATCTTACCATATAAAAAACATTTTTGAACTCGCTAACAAATTACACCCAAACGCAAATTATACCGATAAACTTTTATTAGATAACTCCTTAAAAACACTGTTAATCTATATGGGTTCAAACAACAATGCTAAGCTAAATGGTAAGCTTTTAGAAATATTAGATTATATACACTCACATTATTTTAATCAGATTACTTTATCTATTCTTTCTAATAAATTTTCTTTATCAGAATCATATATTGCAAGGCTATTTAAAAATAGTCTTTCGTTAAAACCATCTGATTACGTTAATAAAATAAGAATTTCTGTATCTAAAACACTTCTTACTGAAACAGATTACACCATAACGGAAATAGCCGAAAAAGTTGGTTTCTCAGACGTTTATTATTTCTCAAAAGTGTTTAAAAATATTGTTGGTGTTTCACCATCTAAAATGAGATTATAAAGTATTTGAAATTTTAACTTGTTTTTTGATGGTTACGCAAACCTATAAATTTTAATTATTTGGGTGGGCTAAATTGCTCCAACCTTTTCGGGTAGTTTTACGTTTCACTCGTTCTGCCAAGATAAACATAAAGGAGCGGTTTTAACGCTCCTTTTTTTTATTTAACCTTTTCCCTATTTTTGTAGGTCGAAGAATTCGGAATAACCTTTTTGGACGTATTGTTTTTGCTCGGGGTCTAGGTAGTTAATAAGTGCTAATAGTTCGCCCACGTGGACTAATTCTTCGTTTAAGATGCTTTGCCAAATTTTCTTGGCAACGATATCGTTTGTGCTTTTTATATGTGCGTCGTAGGTGATAACTGCTTCTATTTCGCCAATTAGGTCTTTTCTTGCTTTTTGAAGTGTATCAAAGTTCATCATAGGCGGGGTTATTTCGCTATTAAAATTATTTATACCAAACATTTTTTACTCCTTAACTTTTTTATTATAATACGAAAAGTTTTAGTAAAAAGTTCCGTTATCACTTTTATACATAAAAAAAGTGCCGTGTGGCACTTTTATTTATAATTTTTATAGTTTAGAAACAGGTTTAATTAAAGAGCGCATACCTGCTAAAAACACTTCGTCGTCGGTGCACATCCAAAAGAAGTTTGCGCCTTTTTGTTTCCAATAAGTTGCTGATTCTGGCGTATCGCAGAAAATTCCAACATTTACGTTGTGTTTTTTGCAAATAGCAAAAATACGTTCTACTTCGCTAACAAAAATCGGGTTCGTGAACTGCAATTCTAGCCCCATAGAAACGGATAAATCGTAAGGCCCAACAACGACTGACGCTATTTCTTTGCCGTATTTAGAAAGCATTTCTTCTAGGTTAAAAGCGCCAAGTACTGATTCAATTTGGATAAGCAAGTGTCTATTAGTTTGAAGGTCTTTTGTAGTTTCGCCTTCTCTAATTTGCCTATAACCGCCACGTCCTTTATAACCTACTGGTGGGAAACGCAAGCATTCTACGGCTTTTTTTAGTTGGTCTAGCGTTTCTACCCTAGGAATCATAACGCCGTCTGCACCAAGGTCTATACAGCGTGAAATGTGGTGATAAGTCGTTTCAGGAACTCTTACGAAAGATGGGAGACCTATTAACCTACAAGTTTGCAAAACGCCGATTAGATTTTCGTTGTTAAAAATGCCGTGTTCCATATCGAACAAGATAAAATCTAAATAGTCTTCGTTGATTAGTTCTATAAGCGGAGAACTATTTATAAGCGTGATGTTTGTGCCGATGATTTGACCTTTGTTTGCAAACTTTTCTTTCAATCTTGTATATTTATCCATAATAATCTCCATTATTAACTGATTATTTTGTTAAGCCTTTCATACGCCAAAAAAACGAATTCTTGTGGCGTTAGGTCTTTATAACTAGGTTTAGCGTCGCTTACTACTTCTAGCGTTAACGGGCCGTTATAGCCGATAGTTTTTAGAGTAGAAAATATCATTTTATAGTCTATATTGCCGTCTAGTGGAAGATAGTGCTTATCGTCTTTAATAGTATCGTCTATTATCGTTCTTCCTTCGTTGTCGTGGATATGTGTGGCAAACAGCCTTTCGCCATATTCTGGAAGGTATAAATTTTTGCTACCATCAAAGCAACTTTCGTGCCCAAAATCGTAGCAAAAACCTACCGATTTAACGGTTTTGTATCTTGCCATAACCACGTCTAAATACTCTTTAACACGCAAGTTTTCGAAAGCGATTTTAACGCCTTTTTGGATAGCGAAATTAACAATTTCGTCAAACCGATTAAGCCCTAAATCGCAAATTTTAGGTGGTCGCCAAGTAGAAGAAACGTGCAAAACAATAGTTTCAACGCCACAAGTGCTTGCCGAATTTATTGTTTTTATTATTTCGCTTAAAATAAATTTATAGTCTTCGCCGTCTTGCCAAATGGTGTTAATACCCTTAAACGGTGCGTGAATAGACGTAAAAATAAGACCTAGTTTTTCGGCTTTGTTTTTTAGGGCTTGAACGTCATAAAGTTCGTAAAGGCTCGTAAAAAAACTTTGAAAATTAGCGTTTTTTATAAGGTCTAAATTGTCAAGGTCTATACTTTCCCTATTCTTACCTTTAATACAGCCACTATAAATGCCCGTTAAGTTGTTCATAGCGCTCCCGTTACTTTACAGCGTTGATTACCTTAATTTTGTTTCTTACTGAAAAGATAAATTCTGACTTTGTATATTCTTCGGTAAAATATTTGATAAATAGTGCTAGAACTGATAAAAAGTCGCATTTATCAAGTGAAAAATCTACGTAAAGTTCACGATTTATGATTTCAAAATCGAATTTTGGGTGCTTTTCGTGCATTACTTTTGGGTAATCTGGGTATTCGTCAAAATCAACGTCTTCGTAGTGCATTTCCATATTGAGTTTTGGCATACCTTTTCTTGTATCGTAGGTAAAAGTAAAGGTCACAGCGTCGCCTAGAACGCTAGTTTTCACCGAACAATACGCGTATTTTTTATTGCACTCACCTAGTTCGATTTTATAGTTTTCTTCTGTTCTTTCTTCTAGTTTAGGAAGACCGATTAGGTCTAGATTTTTTAGTAGTTTTTGAATTTCTGGGTATGCGACTTGCGTTTTTAACCCTTTATTAAATAAGCCCATTTTTCTCTCTCTTAAAATTTATAAAAAAAGGCAAAACTATGCAATAGCACCGCTTTGCCTTTTCTATTTTAATTAGTGTTTTTTGCCGTAGTGAACGTGTAGTAATTCGTGTACTCTATCTTTGATAATTTTATCGTAGATGTCTTTGATAAGTGGGTTGTCTTCTGCCCTTCTTAAACTTGAATTTTTATCTGCAAGATAGATGCCGGTATTTCTGTCTTTCTTTTGCGCTTTAAGCGCTGAAGGTTGACCACCACCGTTTACACAACCACCAGGACAAGCCATAACTTCGATTAAATCGAATTTTTCGCCGTTTTGTAGTCTTTTGATAACTTTTTCAGCGTTAGCAAGACCGCTTACTACTGCGATGTGGAGCGTGCCTTCGCCAAATGGGATATCGAATTCTTTAACGCCTTCTTCACCCCTTTGACCAAGAGTTGCAATGTCTAGTAGATTTGCTCTTGATTTGTTTTCAGAAACGCGACGTAAAACCGCTTCGGTAACGCCACCGGTGACACCAAAGATGATACCTGCACCTGAAACGGTTGAGAATGGCATATCAACTGCTTCTGATTCGATTTCTTCGAACACGATACCAGATTCTTTAATCATACGGATTAAGCCTTTGGTAGTTAAAACTGCATCTACATTAGGGTCGCCGTTAATCTTGAATTCATCTCTCTGCGCTTCGAATTTTTTAGCAGTACAAGGCATAATTGCTACGTGGAAATGCTTTTTGTCTTTGTGCATTTCTTGTAGAAGGGACGCCATCATTTGCATTGGTGAACGGCAAGTTGAGATGTTTGGAAGAAGTTCTGGGTGTTTCTTTTCAGCGTATTGAATCCAAGCAGGACAGCAAGAAGTGAATAGTGGCATATTTTCGCCCGTTTCTGCTCTCTTAATAAATTCTGCGGTTTCTTCTATAACCGTAAGGTCTGCTGAAAGTGCTGTATCGTAAACTTCATCAAAGCCCATACGACGTAAGCAAGCAACGATTTTACCCATAACGTTTTCGCCATCTTTCACGCCAAGTTCTTTGCCAATAGCAACTCTAACTGCTGGTGCGATTTGGATAGTTGTATAGGTATCTTTATCAGCAAGTGCTTCGTAAATTTTATCGCTATCTCTATGAAGAACTAGCGCACCGGTAGGACATACGCTCACGCATTGACCACAACCTACGCAAGGAGAATCTTTCATAGGAATATCAAAAGCCGTGCTGATAACCATTTTTGAACCACGATGAGCAAAGTCGATTGCGCCAACGTTTTGGATTTCATTACACATTCTCACACAGTCGCCACAAAGGATACATTTGCTTGAATCTTTTATGATACAAGGTGAAGATTTGTCTGGTTTTGGTTCGGTTTTTGAGTTAGGGAAACGCACGCCTTCGATTTTGAACGCTGCTGCTAGGTCTTGTAATTTACAAGAGCCGTTTTTATCACAGGTCGTACAATCACGGCAATGGTTTGCAAGTAATAATTCTAGAATAGACCTTCTGTATCTTCTTAATTTTTCGGTATTGGTTTTAATGTTCATACCTGCTTTTGGTGGAGTTGAACAAGCGGCTTCTAGTCCGCCCCATTCGTTTTCTACCATACACATACGGCAAGCGCCGTAAACAGATAGGTCTGAGTGATAACAGAAAGTAGGTAGGTTAATGCCTACTTTTCTAATAAGTTCTAATAAGTTCTTTTCTCCGTTAATCTCTACGGGAATACCGTCTATAGTCAAATATTGTTTTTCCATATTAGTTCTCCTTAATAGCCTTAAACGGACACGCGCCTAAGCAACTTCCGCACTTGATACATTTTGATTGGTCGATAACGAAAGGCTTTTTAATTTCGCCACTAATTGCCGAAACTGGACAAATACGCGAACATTTTGAACAACCTTTACATAGTTCAGGGTCTATTGTGATAGTTTTTAGTTTAGCACATTCGCCTGCTGGGCATTTTTTATCGTAAATGTGGGCTTCGTATTCTTTTCTAAAATATTTGATAGTAGAAAGAACAGGACCAGCGGCGGTTTTACCAAGACCACAAAGAGCCATAGCAGAAATCATTTCACCAAGTTCTTCTA
>JAZLCK010000052.1:0-2079 GCA_045614165.1 Christensenellaceae bacterium
CGATAAGAATACAGTCGATAACAGTCAAATCACCATTAATAATTTTCAGGGTATAAAGCAACCAAAAGACGATGGCGCCGAGCATAACGAAGATCGGCACCTGCTGCATCATTTTGCTGCCGGGCACGCGGCTCTTGCGCAGGAGATTAGCCACGAATGCCACGCTTAATCCCACGTACCATACCATCGCGCACCAATACACGAAGCCGTAGGTGTAGTCGGAGTCGAACATCTCAATTCCGTTAGGAAATGCAAAGGCGAGGTTGTGAAGATCGTTTGTCAAAACGCCGAGAATAATTAGAATTGCCGGAACATAACAGAAATATGTCCATTTCGGCAAACGATAGCTATCGGGCTTGCCGATAAACTGGGTGATGAAGATTCCAAGGCAGGGTATCATCACCATCGGTATGTAGAAGCTGTACCAAAGGTAGCGTACCGCCGGCTCGGTATTGTTCGTGAAGAACTCCCATTTGATATTTTTGGCAACAAGCCACATCGCCATCAAAAGTCCCGATGAAACGAGAAGTCTACGCACCTGGATATTTACCACTCTGCGCCTTAATGATATTGTCCAGATCAATACGATAGACACGTGAATTATAGCACGAAGCATTGTCAAAAGTGTCGGCAGAAAATTATCCGTCATTTGCCTCGAGATCATTCTGAATATGTATGCTATAATCAACAGCACGGCTACCAAAATAATATTTTGAAGTGTGGTTTTATTCTGTTTTGTCAAAATACAACCTCCATATTTCTTAATAAAATATAATAATATTATATCACATTTTACGCAGTAAATCAACAATAAAAAACGGCTTGCAAAGGACGGACAGCGATTTTCCGTTTCTTTTTGTTTTGTGCTGACTAAATTTTGGTCAGCTTAAGATGTTTTAATTGCTTTAGGCGTAGTGATTTTTCTTTTTTGGGAAATGGATAATTTGGGAGTTGAGATCGCCGGCATACCACTGTATGGATGTGACACCTTACGTCGCTATTTGTGCGCAAAAAATCGTAGTAATTAAAGATTTGCTACTTGACAATACATTTGATTAGAGTTATAATATATCCCAACGTGGGACGATTAACACGCGTGCTTTTAACACGGAGTAAAATTGTCGTTAGAAAAAAAGGATCTTGACCACATAACTGACCACAACAGGGATTTTTCTACACGTGAATAACGGAAACATCGTGCAAAATGAGATGTTTTTCCGGAACGAACGTGCTATATGTGCACAAAATTGTATAAAAAACTTTTTCAGTTGGCTTCGGGTACTGGAGGCCTGGAGTTCGAATCTCCACACTTCGACCAAAAAGGAAAAGAGAGCCCTTGCGGTTCTCTTTTCTTTTTTGTTGGTGTGGGTGATGAGAACTACATTTGTGCGTAGCACAAAGGAGTTCGCATATCCCTTACGAAGATCGACAAGCTCGCTTGTCAGGCGAAGTAAGAGGATATCTTCGCACGACGTATACCTCCACACTTCGACCAAAAAGTGCATTTCGCACTAGAAAAACAGCCTATTTCGCAGGATTTAGGCTGTTTTTTCTTTGTTTTATTATAATCGAGAGAAGTCCTTTTTCTCTCTTATTCCAACCTCAAGAAAAGTGCAGGATACTGGAGAACGATTTCGGTGGTTTGTGCCCTGCATTTTTAACACTTTTCTCAAAAAGCTCTATTCTTTGTCTTCTCCGACGCAAATTTTGAGGGGGGAGGGCTTGTTTTCCGTCACCCCTTTTCTTGTGCTTTTTTCGCCTTTTTCTTCTCGGCTGCTACTCAAATACACCACCATCATATTCAATAGTGTTTTTTTCATCCATACACACTCTTATTAAAGTTCCTCTAAAGTTATAATCGTAATAACCATCCCAATAAATATCTTCATTTTTTGGGGGACAACGATCCGCTTATAAAAAACGAACGGTGAGCGTAACGCTCACCGTTCTTAATGTGATAGAAATGCTATTACTGAGAATCGTTATTACCCTCTTTATAAAGAGTAACAGGAACGTCAGACGAACCAACAATTGAAATGCCGACGTAATTGACGTTATCTCCAGCTTCAGGATTTTTAT
>JAZLCK010000053.1:0-52309 GCA_045614165.1 Christensenellaceae bacterium
AAACTTAACGATAGGCGCAACTCCCACTTTATAAGTTTGTGACTTCTTGCTATCTATAACCCTAGCGCCATCTATACGGAGCAAGGTTTCTAGTAAGGCGTTATATCTTTCGTTTGCTAGTGGCAAACTTTCTAGTTTTTCTAGGAAGGTGCGAGCATCTCTATTTTTACCTAGCCCCTCGAACCATTTTTTATCAGTTTCTTCGGTTTCTACTATTATTTCGTGTGGTTTTTCAAGTAGTGCAACGCCAGATTTTACGCACAATTCTTCTATAAGTTCGTTAGCCCATTTAACTTGCCTATTAGAAGTTAGTTTAACGCGCATAGGATAATTTTGGTGAGTTTTTACGCTAGACTCGTCGGTAAATATATATTTGGTGTCAGCGTATTCTTCTGGGTTTAAGCCAAGGTAAGCGTTTAAGGTTTTACCACGAATAGAAAGCCTTAAAATCGGCAAGTTTCCACTCTTATAAGTGTAGTGTTTTTTACCTTGTATAACCCTTGCACCCGCTATACGTGCAATGGTTTCGGTTATGGTTTCGTATCTATCTTTAACGTCTTTATTAGAATCGTTTAGTTTTTCTAGGAAGGTGCGGTTGTCGCGTTTATCGCTAAACTTATCAAAGACGGAGTTTGCTTTATTAATAACTTCAGAAACAACCGTTTCTTCGTTAATAGTTTCGGTTGTGTCTTGTGGGAATAAGATTAGTAGCCTTGCTTGTTTTGCTTTTAGAAGATTCTTTTCTATAATTGGCGTAATAATAACTGCACCGGCAACTAAAAGCATACATAGCCAGCCCGCAGGCGATTGCATAAATAGTATGAAAGAGCCTATATAAGGAACTTTGTTCCCTTTATAAATGCCTTGTATTTGTTCGTATTTAACCGGAAAACGGTCGGCAGCGTCTACAGCGTCGCCTTGGAGCAAAAACCACCTTTCGTTAGGGTGCTTTTCGTTAGGCTCTTCTATACCTACGATACGGTGAACTATAAGCATACCATCCGTCTCATAAACCACGATATCGTAAAGTTTAAGGTCTTCTTCTTTAGGAACTTTATAAGTTAAAATTAAATCAAATGCAGAGATTTGGTCGTTTAAGTTGTTTTCGAAAAGGTATTCGTTCTTTTTATTCTTCTTTTCCATAGAAGAAGTTTTAACCACACGATAAGTAGGAACGTTTTCAAAATAAGCGTTTTGCGTGCAGTTAATATAAATAGAGCCTGAAAAGACAACGACGAAAACGGCAAACATTAAATACGTTAAAGTATAATTTACTACTTTACCGAAAACACTTGCCTTTTTATTTTTGTTTTTCTCATATTCTTTTGTAATTTTCTCGTCTTCTGCGCCAACTTTAATTAAACGCGCTTGCATTTTATATATATAGGCAATGCACGTTATCGAAAGTGCCGTTAAAAGCGCAAACACTATAAGCGCAAGAACGAGCGAATAAATCTCAAAATTCGTCATTTTTTCAGTCTTTTTTATGCCTTTTCTAAATAGTACATAAACCAGCCGTAAGATTTTACGGCTGGTTTAATTAATACTAAGTTCTTATTTTGCGCAAAAATTATTCAGTAAATACTCCGTCAGATACTCTTGCAACGATATTGCCAGAAAGAGCAGTTCTAAACGCGTCGTGTTCTGCTTTGGTATCAAGAACGAATGGGTTTTTACCTTCATTATCGTTAAGTTGAATCATCGCTCTAAGTTCTGCTTCGCCGATAGAGTAAGTGAAAGAAGAACAAATTCCATTTTCATCTTCGCCATGTTTCGTCCAAGTAAATGGTTCGTCTATAACGCCGTTACCTACGTTAGAGAACACGAAAATGTCGGTTGGAGTGCCTGTTTCGCTGTAATTGCCTTGTGCATCCATTTTATATTGCATAGCAGTGGTCGTGCCAAAGTAAAGTTCTGATGGCACGCCGTCTTTCTTAATTGTAAGCGGTGCGTTTGTAGCAGGGGTGAAAGTAATGGTTAAGTAGATAGCCTTACCATCGTTGCCAGCAAAAATAAGTTCTGCCTCGTGTTCGTCGTTTGCTTGGTCTACGGTTAGAACTAGGTTAGATTCAATTTTATAAGTTCCGTTAGCACCAGTAAGTTCTGCGTCGGCAATAGTAACTTTTGCCTCTGCAAAAGAGTCTGCGATGTCGTTTGTACCTGCATAAGACCAGGTTGCGTATACGCCACCAATGGTTAAACACATAAATAGCGCAACAAGTAAACTGAGTTTTTTCATTTTTTATCTCCTTAAAAAATAATTTATAAATAAATTATATTCCCCTGAAATTACTATGTCAAGTATTTTTTTGATTTTTTTGCTTGTAAAGCGTGCACGGGTGGCTTAAAACGCGTATTTTTGGCAATTTTTGCAAAAAAAATTAGCGAGGGCGCGCCCTCGCTAAAATTTATCGTTTTATTTATAATCTTTTTTCTTTTTGCAGTCTGCACATTTTTTGGTGAATATGCCCTTAAACTTGCCACCACAATGTTTGCAACGGCCTTGTTTTACTAGTTCATCTTCGATTTCTTTTACTCTGTTTTCGTAGTAAACCGTTCCGCCTTTGGTGTTAGCAATAACTTCTTTATACATTTTTAGTGCCTTAGAATAGTCTATTTCAACGCCAAGTCCTTTAGCGTAGCACTTTGCAATGTTTGCAAGCGAACCAAGATTGCCTAAATCGTACGCTCTTTGCCATAACTCTATTGCTTTGTTGTAGTCTTGTTCTACGCCACTACCATTAAAGTATGCAACTGCTAGTGCGCATATACAGTCAACGTCGCCTTCATCAGCACCCTTACCATACCAGTAAACGCCCCTTTCTCTATTTTTATCTACAAAGTAGCCTACGTCTGCAACTTCGTAGTAAGCGGGAACGTATCCTGCTTCTGCCGATTTTAAGAAGGCATCAAAGGCAGTTTTATAATATTCTATGCCCATACCTGCATCGATATAAAAACTTTTAATAAATCTGCCGTATTTATACTGAACAACTGCGTCTCCGTTTGTAGACGCATTTTTTATAAGTTCTTCGGCTTTATATTCGTCTTTTTTAACGCCTTTGCCTTTATAATAGCAAAGCCCTAAAAAGCACTCTGCCGTAGCGTTCCCTTCGTTATAGAAATACTCGAAAATAGGAATTAGTTTTTCGTGTGCGCTATAAAGGTCAGGTGTAATATCGATAATATCGTCTAGTGGGTCTAGTTCGTTATACTTACTTATTGCATCTAATAAATCTTGGTTAGTGTATGCCATTTTTTTCTCCTCTATAATTTAACTTATACTTACATTATAAACCCTAAATTGCAAAAATACAAGACCTATTTTACACTTTATACCATTTTAGAAAATTCTTTTTTTAGCCTAGATATTATCTTTTTTTCTAGCCTAGAAATATAACTTTGCGAAATGCCTAGCATATCGGCAACTTCTTTTTGCGTTTTTTCTTCTTGACCTTTTAAGCCGTATCTTAAACCTATTATTTCGCGTTCTCTGGCGTTTAGTTTTAGCATCGCTTCTTTTAAAAGTTCGTTTTCTACGCCGTTTTCTATTTTTTTATAAACGGCATCGCCGTCTGTGCCGATAACGTCGGATAAAACTAGTTCGTTGCCTTCGTAGTCGGTGTTTAAGGGCTCGTCAAAGGAAATTTCGTTTTTAATTTTGTTGGCTTTTCTAAGGTGCATTAAAATTTCGTTTTCTATACACCTAGATGCATATGTTGCTAGTTTTACGTTTTTATCTGCCGAAAAAGACGTGACTGCTTTTATTAGTCCGATTGAGCCAACCGAAACCAAGTCGTCTAGGTCTAGCCCCGTGTTAGTAAACCTACGGGCTATGTATACCACAAGTCGCAAGTTATGTTCGATTAACTTGTCCTGCACCGATTTATCGCCACTAGATAACTTTTCTATTAAAAAATTTTCTTCTTCTATTGAAAAGGGCGATGGCAAAACTTCTCCGCCACCTAGATAGTTTAATACGTTTTGATTTAGATTAAATTTTTCTAGCAGTTTCTTTACTTTTTTAAGCAGTAGTTTTAACATTTTCACCCTCCAAAAACGCGCTACCAAACAGCGCTTTAACACTTCCTAGTGCGCTAGGCGAAACTATAACGCACCAAACGTTAGTATATATATTCCACTTGTTATCAACATATACGGAAAACTCATCTATTTTAGCGCAGTATTTTTCTTCTATCCCGTTTACCGTTGTGATTTTTATTTTTTTAAGCCTTAAATAGTCTTTAACCCCAAAAATTTGTTGCGCTAGATGGCTTGAAACAAACACGGCGGGCTTGTTTTCGATAAAGGTTAAGTTGCCCGTGTCTAAAAAGCCGTTTTCGATAATCTCTTTGTTTTTATACTTTATTAAAATTTGATAGGTAAAGCGCGAAATCTCTTTAATTTTAAAAATTTGCGAAATGATAAGTAATAATATTTTATAGGTGGCGTATACGGGCAAAATTATTAGCGCGATAGATATTTTTGTGCCTAATTTTAAGCCGATTAGCCCGAAAATCGCGTAAACACCACCGCCGAAGATAAAGGTTATTAAAATAAAAGTTAAAACACTTATAAACCCGTCTTTTGTAGAACTATATTTATTTGATAATAGCACCACTATAACGCCCGTTAAAAGTTTTACGAAAAGTTCTAAAAGCGTGCCTAATGAAAAAAGCGGAAACAAAAGCGCAAAGATTGCGCCAAGTAGCGAACTTAGTGCTAGGCGAAGTTTTTTATATGATTTTTTTAGTAAGTTGTGCGTTGTTTTAAGAATAAGGTAATCTACTATAAAGTTGTCTAACAGCACGTATTCGATATACACCGTCATTTGCTATAATTTAGCACGGCTAGTTTTAAGTTAAACCACGCTTTTTACTCTTTTATATTTAATTTTGTCGTTTTAGCCCTAGAAGATAGAATTTTTATTGCAATTAAGGAGATAAAATGCTAAAATATTTTTGTAAAGGAGATTACTATGATAAAAATTGCTTTAATTATGGCTGATGGAACGGAAGAAATAGAAGCGCTTACTACAAAAGACGTTTTAGTGAGAGCGGGCGTTTTATGCGATATAATTTCCGTTTCTAATGAAGTTATTAACTGCTCTCGCGGGGTTAGGGTGGTTGCTGATAAAATGGTAAAAGATTTTTCCGCCCCTGATTACGACGGAATTATTATCCCCGGCGGTATGCCTGGTTCGGTTAATATTAAAAATTCTAATATTGTGCTTAACGCTATACGCGAATATTTTGATAACGGCAAGTTGGTTGCTGGAATTTGCGCTTCGCCGGCAGTCGTTCTTGCGCCTACTAGCGTTGTAAATGGAAAAAGAGTGACTTGCTATCCAGCAGAAAATTTCATTAGTGAACTAAAAAATGCAACTTACACAAAAAACAGCGTGGAAGTAGACGGAAACTTGATTACGGCGGACGGAATTAAGTCTGCAATGGACTTTTCGCTTGCAATTTGTAAGTTTTTAGGTGTAGAACCTAAATTTTAAGAGAGAGTGTTATGGAAAGTATAAAAGACAAAATTATTGCGCTAACGGGTGCTAGTGGCGGAATTGGCGAAGAAATTGCTAAACGACTTATTTCGCTTAAAGCAAAAGTTGTGCTACTTGGTGGAAGCAACATTGAAAAACTAAACACACTTAAAGATTTTGCTATATCTAATAACACCGATTGCCTTGTGCTTTCGGGCGATATTACGGATAAGAATTTTATTTTAGAAAGCAAAAACGCTATCATTTCTAAATTCGGTGGGCTAGACGTTTTGATTAACAATGCTGGGCTTGCGCATAACGATAAGTTTTTAGACGTTAGCGAAGAACTATTTGATAAAATTTTTGCGCTAAACGTTAAAGCGCCTTTCTTTATCACCCAAACTTTTTTAGAAACGCTTAAAAAATCTAAAACTCCAACGATTATTAACGTTGCTTCGGTGGTTGGGCATTCGGGATACACAAGCCAAAGCGTATATTCTAGTTCTAAACACGCGCTTATAGGTTTTTCAAAATCGCTTGCAAGAGAAACTTATAAAGACGGTGTTAGAGTGCACGTAATAAGCCCCGGTGGCGTTAGAACGGAAATGGTTAAACTCACTAGACCAGACCTTGCTAATAGCAATATGATAGAAACAACCGACATTGCAGACGTTATTGAATTTTTACTAACGCATAGAACTAACGCCGTTATCGATGAAATACTTATCCATCGCGATGGCAAAGAGCCGTTTTCACTATAACAAAAATGAAAAAGTATTTATTTAATTATTCTAAAAATTTTAAGTGCGTAGGCTCTAAATGCAAGCACTCTTGTTGCGTGGGTTGGGAAATTTCTATCGACAAAAAAACGCGCGACAATTATAAAAAACTAGAAAACTGCGACGACAGGTTCAAAAACTCCCTTATAGGTAAAAATATTGCGCTTAACGAAATCTTGCGCTGTCCGTTTTTAGATGATGATAACCTTTGCCACGTTATTAAGCGTTACGGCGAAAAGGCGCTTTCTAGAACTTGCAAAACGCACCCTAGGTTTATAAATTATTTTAGCAATTTTACCGAAACGGGACTTGGGCTTTATTGCGAAGAAGCGTGCAGAATTATTTTATCGGAAACTAAAAAAATGAAACCCGTTTTAGTGCGCAAAACAAAAAATGCTAAACGCCTAACTTCTTTTGAAAAAACTATTTTAGAGTTTAGAAAAAACGCCATTAAAATTGCGCAAAACGATAAAATTAGCATAGAAGAAAGACTAGAAATTCTTGAAAAAGAAAGTTCTATTAGCCTTAATAAAAAGCCTTATAAAGAGTGGATAGAGTTTTATTGCTTGTTAGAAAAATTGCCGACTTGCGAATTTGATTTTAGTGCGCTTAAACGCTTTGATAGTTTTTCTAAAATTGTTGATAAGCACGCCAAACCATTAGAGCAAATACTATCGTATTTAATTTATAGGCACTTGCCCCGCGCGATAGATAACATTGATTTAAGCGTTAGGCTAGCCTTTTGTGTTTTGAGTTTTAGGCTTATTTATCAGGCGTTTATTTGTATGGGCAATGGCCAAGATGCCCTTATAAACGCGTGCAGAGAATATACTTCTAGCGTAGAACTATCAGACGATAATTTGTTTGGCGTTCTTAACGAAATAGAAAAGTTAGTAGTATTAACAAACTAAATAGCAAAAACCTTGCGATATAATTTTTAACTAATTTGAAAAATCATATTGACAAGGTTTTCTTCATATTATAAAATTAAAGTAAATTAAGGAGGATTTACTTATGATTAAAGGAACGAAAAATTTTTGGGATTTACTTGGCGAAATTTTAGCAGTTGCACTTATTGTTGTTTACGCTGTGCTAATTATCAACGCTAACTTTACTTTTATTCCAAAAGGCACTTTTTTAGGAATTTTAGAACTTATTAGAACTTACGGCTCTATCGCTTTAATAGGCGTTGTTGGCTTTGAAGCGCTTGCTGAAAGAAACTTTATTATTAAAATTATTTTCTTTTTACTAATCGCACTTATCGTTGTGTTTATGTTCTTCCCTGGAACTTACTCTAACCTACTTGGATTAGTTAAAAAATAAAAACTAAATAATAACTAAACTAAAAAATCCGTTCGATTGAACGGATTTTTTTGTTTATTGTTCTATTTGAGAGCAAATTTTTATGCGCTCTTTGGTGTGTGGGTGGGTTAGTTCTAACTCTTTTGCATTTAAGAAAAAAGTTTTATTCTCTACCCTTTCGCCATAAAGCCCATCGGCGTAAAGTGGAAGATTAACGCTTTTAAGGTGCACCCTTATTTGATGAGTTCTACCCGTTATAAGTTCAGCGCTAACTAGCGATAAGCCGTTATCTAGCGTTTTTATTAACGTGAAAATAGTTTTAGCATACTTTCCACTTAAATCTATCACGCGTTCTATGTTGCCGTCTTCTTTTCTTTTTATAGGCTTTTCCACTATAAAGGTTTTTTCCTTAGGAACGCCTTTTATAACGGCATGATAGGTCTTTTTGAAATCGCCTTGTGATGCATTTTTCGATAAAATACTTGCAGTAAACTCATCTTTTGCGATTAGCACCACGCCCGAAGTATCTTTATCTAGCCGATTAACTGCGCGAAACACGCTAACGCTTGGATAAAGATAGCCTAAAACCATTTGGTCTAGCGAAAGCGCGCCACTTTTAGACGCGTGTGTGAGCACGCCACTTGGCTTATCCACTGCCAAAATATATTCGTCTTCGTATAAAACGCTAATTTTTTGGGTTATGGGCTTAATAAAAGCATTTAACTTTTCGGCAGGTAGCACTATTTTTACCTTGTCGCCATCCTTTACCTTTACTAAAATATTAGAAAGCGTTTTCCCGTTAAGAAAAACGCCACCAAATTTTACTTTTTTTATTATTTCTTTTGAAACGCCAACCTTTAACAAAAAATCTTTTACGCTGTATCCGTTTAAGGTTTCATCTACGTTAAAAACAAATTCGTTCATAAAAATTATTTTATGTTGTTTTTGCTTTTGTTTAAGGCTTCTTTGTAGTAAGATGCAAGCCCAATAACGTCTGAACCCACGTTAACGAAATCGTAGCCCATTTTAACAAGGTCGCCAATATTGTCTGCACTACCAACCGTGCCTGCGAACTTGCCGTATTTTTTAGCCATTTTAGGAACAAGTCTTCTAACTCTATCGATTTCTGGGTTAGCAAAATCAAGTGGAGTGCCTATGCCTTGTGAAAAGTCTGCTGGGCCAAAGAATATCATATCAATGCCGTCTAGCGCGCAAATTTCTTCTAGTTCTTTTAGTGGTTCTGGGTCTTCAATTTGAACTACTACAAAGCGTTCTCTATTAGCAGTTTCCATATAAGTTTTGCCGTCTTCTAGGCAGTATGCCCCGTCGGCGTTGCCACCATCGATAGGTCTTCTACCGATAGGGTGGAATTTTGTATAGTACACGATTTCTTTTGCTTCTTTAAGGCTCATTAAGTGTGGAATCATAATGCCCGTAGAGTCGGCTTCTAGTGGTTTAATGTAAGAGTTATAGCCTGCCTTTTCTACGCGTGTTAAAATATCGCAATCATAAACTTTTGCAGCACGAATAGCGTTTTCTAAAAAGTCTATTCCGTTAGGGCAATGTTCAAGGTCAACCCAAATACAATCAAAGCCACACATTGCAGCAAGTTCTACGCCCCTAACGTCAATTAGGTTTAGTTTAATAGATATAACGGGTTCGCCCCTACGCATTTTTTCTAACGCTTTACTTCTTCTCATAAAAATTCTCCAAAAAAATTACTAATATAATTTTAATGCAAAGCAAACGTTTAGTCAAGACTTATAAGTATAACTAAACGGCTTTTTTTACACCAAAAAGTGTCCGATTTTTTAATGTTTTTTTATTGTGACCTAAAAAGTGCCCGTTGTATCGGCTGGGCCTACTTCATTAGCAGTTTTTAGCCTAGAAGTTTTACGTTTTTCGGTTAATTCTTTTAAGTATCTATCGGCGTTTACAGGGATAGAAATTCTTTCGCCATCGTTCCAGCCCGAAAGTTCAATAGCGTTCATAAGTTCAACGCCGTTAATACCTTCGGTGCCTGGGGTGAAGATTTCTTCTAAACCAAGTAAAGCGTTAGCAAAGTTATTGATAATGCCAGCGTGTTGGAAGTTGTTCCCGTCCGTTTCTACTTCAATAATTTCGCTTACTGGGTCTACGAACATTTTTTCTAACGCTTTATAGTGAGTTTGAGAGTCGTGGTCTAGTTTATGGAAGAATAGTTTGTTGTTTTCGCAAACAAGTTTACCCTTAGTGCCACTAACTTCAAATCTGTTAGTTCCCGGAGTTTCGCCCGTGGTGGTAATAAACACGCCCGTTGCACCGTTATCGTATTCAAAATAAGCAGTCACTTCGTCTTCTACTTCAATATCGTGCCAATGCCCGTATTTACAAAAACCCCTAACTGATTTTGGCATTTTGCCAACTACCCAACTAACAAGGTCGATTTGATGTGGGCATTGATTGATTAAAACGCCACCGCCTTCGCCTTCCCAAGTTGCACGCCAATTACCACTATCGTAGTAGTATTGCGTTCTAAACCAGTCGGTAATAATCCAAGTCACGCGTTGAATTTCGCCGATTTCGCCACCAGCAATTAGTTCGCGCATTTTTCTATAAACGCAGTTTGTTCTTTGGTTAAACATCATTGCAAATTTTGCGCCTGAATTTTTAGCCACTTCGTTCATTTCTAAAACGTGCTTGGTGTAAACGCCTGCGGGTTTATCGCAAATAACGTTCATTCCTTTTTCTAAACATTTTGAAACGATTTCTGGGTGAGAATAGTGTGGTGTGGTGATAATAACGGCATCAACTTCTCCACTTTCTATCATATCGATATAGTTATCATATGCTTTTACCTTGTAGTCGCCAAGTTTTTCTAAAAGCGCGTCTATACGGTCCTTTTTAACGTCGCATATTGCGGTTAAAACGCCGTTGGTTATTTTGCCTTCTTTTAAAAGTCCGTTTGAGTAATAAGTACCTTGGTTTCCTACGCCTATAATACCAAATCTAATTTTTTTCATTTCGTTATCTCCTTTAAGTAGTTAATGCTCTTTTCAACTTCGTTAAGTGGGTTTTCGTATTTAATAGCGTCGTCTTGCTCTACTAAGAAATATTTAGTGCCACCATCAAGCCCTGCTTTTATTAGTCCTTTAAGGTCTAGCGTACCACTACCGCAAGGCGCAAATTCAGGCTTAAACACCCCTTCGCTAAAAGTTATGCGATAGTCTTTAAGATGCACGCACTCAATTCTTCCCTTAAAATCGTTGAACACTTTTATCGGGTTAAGCCCACCGTATTGTAGCCAATAGGTATCAAGCGTGAAGTTAATGTATGGCATATTGTTTAGCATATAATAAAGTTTGGTTTCGCCCGAAGATAGCCTTACCATTTCGGTGTGGTGGTTATGATAATAAAAGTTAAAGCCGTTTTTCTTCATAACTTCGCCAGCCTTGTTAAGTTCTTCTATCTTTTTCTTAAACTCATCTTCGTTGTTCATCGTTTCGATACTTAATGCGCCAAGACCTATGTTTTTGCACCCGAAAAGCGCGTGTTCTTCCATAAGTTTATTGGTATCGTTTATAATCCTATCGTCGCTAACGTGTGTTAGAACAACGGGCATACCCGATTTTTCGCTTACTCTTTTAATCATTTCGGCATTAAAAGGTGCGCCAGAGAACTGCAACACTTCGTAGCCCATTTCTTTTAGGCGAATAGCCGTTTTTAAGAAGTCTTCTTCAGTTTGAATAAGAGTTTTTATAGAATATAAGTTAAGACCTAATTTCATAATTTCTCCCCGTGCGCCCGCAAATGTAGTTTTTTTATTGACACGAACGCTTATCTACGATATAATTGTAGCACAATATACTATAATTTCAAGCGATAATCTTATTGTTTATTAAAATTTTTAGCACAATTTTAAGGTTTATATGAAACTTTTATACGACACACATCAATTTTCTTACACGCCAAACGTAATGCAAAAAAGCATTATTTTATTTGATGAGATTACCATTTTGTTTAGTGGAAGTTTAACCTACTACATAAACGGCAACAAAGTTATACTAGAAGCCGGCGATATTATCTTTATTAAAAACCAAAGTTTGCGCGAAAGAGAAAAGGCAACTTGCCCTTGCGAATATATTAGTTTTAACTACACGCCAAGAAAAGAATATTCTTTTCCAACGCTAATTAAGGGTGGCGCTAGCGAAGAAATTAAAAACCTTATCAATTTATACGACGGGTATAAACTTGCCGATGGAGAAATTGTTGAAAAGAAAAAACTTGCTTTTTTAGACCTTTTGCTTTTAACCATTACTGAAAAACTAACTAAAAAAGTGACTGACCCTACGGCAGACGTTATAATTTCTTATCTTAAAAGCAACGTTTATTCTAGCGTTTCGTTAGAAAAGGTTAGCGAAATAACCTTTTATTCGCCCGTGTATTGCTCTACCGTTTTCAAAAAGCAAACTGGCAAAAGCATAATCGATTACTTTTTAGACCTAAAAGTTAACGAAGCCAAAAAACTTTTAATCGAAGGCGAAACTGCGCTTAAAGACGTTGCTGAAAAACTTGCTTTTTCGGACTATAATTATTTTTCTAGAACGTTCAAAAAACGCACGGGCTATACCCCGTTAGAATACAGAAAGTTCTTTATGAAATAATAAACAAAAAAGAACTCTTAAAAGAGTTCTTTTTTTATTTTTTCTTTTTGAAACTATCGGTTATATCTATAAATAGCCAAACGAAAGATAGGCACATAATTAAGTAGCCTATACACTCTAAAATCAATAGCGAAATTTTTCCTGTCATTTTAAGTGCGTTAAGCCATTTGTTTTTGCGTTTTATATCCGTTTGTGTTTGAGTAGCGTTAAAATTTTCTTCGTTCATTATTTTTCCCTTTTATATATTATATCACATTAAATTCCCCAACACAATAAAAAGCACGCTATATGTTTAGCGTGCTATATTTTTACCTTTAATTAACTGAATTTTTTAATAATTTCTTCGGTTAATAAACTAGCCGAATCCGCGTCGCAATAAACGGTGCAGTCGGCGTGTTCTTTAAGTAAGGTTGCAGGAACTTCTGGTGTTAATTCTCTCGTTAAGGTGTTAAAAATTGCTTCTGCTTTTACTTTATATGGCACAACCGAAATGATTGATTTACAAGCCATAATTTTAGAACAGGTCATAGAAATTGCTTGCTTAAAACACTCGTCTACGCTAGCAAACCAACCTTCGCCAATTTGTTGCATAAGGCAACGATTATCAAGCGTTACAACTTTATAAGAACGCGTATCGTTAAAATCTGCTGGTGGGTCGTTAAAAGCGATGTGCGCGTTTTCGCCGATACCGATTAAACCAACGTCGATAGGTTTATCTTTAAGAAGTTCGGTAAGTTCGCTAATAGTTTCTTCTGGATTTTTTTGACCATCGATTAAATGTACTTTTCCTGGGTTTACAACGTTTACGAACCTATCTAGTAGATAGCGCTTAAAACTTGCAGGGTGATTTTCGCTAATTCCAACGTATTCGTCTAGATGGAACATTTCTACCTTGCTCCAATCTATATCTTGTTTAACAAATTCAACAAAGAACGGAAATTGCGACGCGCCCGTTGATAATAAAATTCTAGCGTAGCCTTGTTCTTTAATCGCTTTGTTTATTAGTTTTGCTGCGTGAATAGCAGATGCTTTACCTAATTCTTCTTTGGTTTTGTTAACTATTAGTTTCATACCCGAAATCTTCCTTTTTTTATTATTAAGATATAATCTTCTCTTACACTTAATTATATAACTAGCACAAATCTTTGTCAATAATTTATTACTATTTGTCATAATAAAAAAGTGCGATATTTTTTGGCTATCGCACTTCTATTTTTTTGCATTTTTATTCTATTTTTCTGCTTTGATTATTTCCTTCCACTCTTCGTCCCAAGGATAATATACTTTTACCACAGCACCGCCGTTTTTCATAGATTTTTCAGCGTATATGCCCGGCAAGGTCATTGCTAAACCTTCTTTTAGGGTTACGGGAACGGGCGCGTCTGTTAAAAGAGATTTAATGAACTTATCTATTATCGCGTAGTCCATACCGCCGTGATTTGCTACGTCAACGTTTTTGTCGTTAGCGTATTCAGGTGGCATATATTCGCCACTAACTTCTTGCAACTTTTTGTTAAAATCTAGTTCAGAGTTAAACCTAATAACTTCTTTATCAGACCTAACTTCGCGTTCTATATACCCTTCCGAACCAAACACGCGATAAGAATGCCCTTGACAGTCTGCCCTACACCTAGCGTTTCTTAAAAATCTAATCGTCACGCCACTTTCGGTTTGGAACACGGCACACGTCATATCGGGTTTTGTAGAATTTCCATATTCTTCTTTTGGCCCGTGCCTACCCGTCACGAAACAACTTGCCGTTTTAATGTCTTCATCTAAAACGGTGAGTAGTGGGCCTAATGAGTGAGTGCAATACCTAACGGGAATTAGCAGTTTGCGCCAGTCACCATTTTCATTTAACATTACGTTCATATCCGATTTAGGATAGCCCCAATGTATATATTCGGCTTCCATATAATAAGGGTTTCCTAGCCTACCCGTTTTATGAAATTCTTTTAGCATATACACGAATTTTTGCATATTTGGGTTTGCGCCAACGGCAATTTTTGCTTTGGTGTTTTTAGATGCTTCCCATAACCTATCCGCTTCTAGTAGGTTTGCAACAACGGGAATATCAGTCAAAACGTGTATGTTTTTTTGTAGCGCTTTAATACAAAAATCAGCGTGGATGTCTGCGCCCGTTTCGATAAGAATTGCATCTAACCCTGCTTTTTCTAGCATTTCATCGTAATCTTCATAAAATTTTGTGTTTGGGAATAGTTCGCTCATAGATTTTTCTAAACCCCAACGCTTTTCATACCAGTTTCTAGGCAAAATATCGCAAACGGCTGTGGCTTCTACACAATCGAATTTTTCGCAAGCAAGTTTATACATAAATCTGCCACGATGCCCAAGACCGACTACACCAAGTTTAATTTTTTTCATATTTTTCTCCTTAACTTATTATACTAAATTATTATATCACGCATCGTTAACGCTAAATAAATTTTACAAGGTTCATTAATATAACGGCTATACACACAAGCACAAGTCCAATGATTTGCGCTTTAGAATATTGTTCTTTTAAGACGTATTTGCCCATAACAAAGTGGAAAGTCTTAGCCATAAGCGACTTGGTTGGAACGGCAATAGAGTATTCTATCATAGGATTATAAATAAATACTATTGCGTTGGTTAATCCGTTAGAAAGCCCTGCGACCGCAGCATAGGGCGCGCAGGTTTTTAAAACGTAAAACGCGTGCTTTTTATCTATAATTATACTTAAAACAAAGTTCGCTACAAAGGAAAAGCCTATTGCTATCATTGCAAACTCGTTATCTACGGTGTTCTTAAATCTAATTTGTTGAAGTTTAGATGCTATACCATATCCACTACTAGTAAGCATTCCAAAAAGCGCTAGTAAAAACCAAGCAAGCGTTGCTTTTTTTGCATTTTCGCCCTTTTCGCTAGGTTTTTTTAACAAGAATATCGCAACGATGAAAATTAATATACCAACGTAAGTTAAAAAGTTTGTTTTTTCTTTTAAAACTATAATACCAAAAAGTGTGCTAACTATCGTGGCGTAGCCTAAAATTACTTGAGTAACCGCAAGCGAGCCTACTTGAATAGCGTAAAATACTAGCACCGAAGATGCTGCATACATTATACCACCGATAATGCCATAAGGAATTACAAGCGTTGTAAAATCTGCTTTGTTTGCATCTAATAACAAATACTTTAATAAAAAGAAAAGAGCAGAGAAAAAAGAAACGATAGATATAAACATAAAACCACCCTTAGTGTGTTTTCTGTTGTATATCTTCATACTTGCACCTTCAAAGTAATGCACTAGAATTGAAGAAAACATTAAAAGATATGGTAACATAATTTTATCAAGGCAAACGTTTTTAGATTGTCTTGCTCCTTTAATTACATTATATCATTTTGTTTTTAAATTTTATATGGATTTTTTTTACCTAATTATGTTGTTTTATTACCATTTAATAAAATAAATATTGACTATCTTTTTTTTGTTTTGTATAATTAAGGCATGAGAAGTATTTGTAATTTTGCAACCAAAGATGAAAAAACACCCATAATAAGCCCATTAAGGTTTGTTTTTGAAACCGAACTTAAAAAATTTCAACAACCCTTTACTTCGCCCTGCTATAAACTAATGATTGTAAAAAGCGGAACGGCAAATTTATCGGTTAATGGAAATAATCATCTTATAACAAGGGGCACGCTTTGTTTTTTTGAACCACTCACTTCGTATTCTCTTAAAATGGATGATAATTTTACGGTTATTTATTTAGACTTTAATTCTTCTAACCTAAAAGAGCATTTCGCTGCTAAGTCTATCAGTTTTGAACAAGTGGTTTTTTCGGGGCAAGACGAATTGCTAACAACCCTATCTAGTGCTGTTAGCATGGTTAGAAACTATAACTCTAACGCGCTTATATCCGCTTGCGTGCTTTACACGCTTTCAATTCTTTCAACTTTTATTAAAGACAAAGAAAAGGATAAAACTACGGGCGCTTTTGGTGCTATTTTAGACTTTGTTAACGCCAACTTTAACGACCCAATGCTTTCGCTTAAAAAATTAGAAGAAACTTTTTCTTATTCTATAAAACACCTATCTAGACTTTTTACCATAAATCTTGGCGTTGGGTTTAGCAAATACCTAAACGATTTAAGGCTAGGTTTTGCCGTTAAACTACTAGACGATGGCGAAAGTTTAATAAAAAACGTTGCATATGCTTGTGGGTTTTTAGACCCGTTGTATTTTTCACGCGCGTTCAAAAAACGCTTTAACGTTTCCCCTACCGAATATTACAAAAATTCGCCAAAGAGAGTTGAAAACGATTTTCTTAAAAAATATTCGTAAAACTTGCGCGCAAATCTTTAAGCAAAACTACTTGTATTTATAGATTGTTTTTATTGCGCCTAAAAATAAACCCAAAGCAACTAAAACGGCAGTCATAATTTTCCCCCACGTTTTTCTTTGATTATAACGCTATATACTGCCATACGCTTGTCATATTATAAAAAATAAATAAAAAAAGCGAGAAATTATTTTCTCGCTTTTAGTTTTGTTATTGTTTTGTTTTTAATTATGCGTTTACTTCGCTGTCGTAGCCTTTTTTCTTATTGATATATTTAATTAAGAATATTGCGCCAACGAATAATAGAAGAGCCACAGCCCACATAATTACGCAACAAAGCACGCTACCAAGAGATGCCGTTAAGCCTGCAATTAGGTAAGAGATAAAGCCGATACCTGCAACAAGGCTAGCGTATGGTAATTGAGTGTTAACGTGTTCTACGTGGTTGCATTTAGCACCAGCAGACGCTAAAATCGTAGTATCTGAAATTGGTGAAACGTGGTCGCCGAATACTGCACCGCCAAGAGTTGCAGAAACGGTTAGGATAGTAAGTGTGCCTTCGCCACCAAGTAATACAACTGCGATAGGAACTAGAACACCGAACGTACCCCAAGAAGTACCCGTTGCAAAAGCAATACCACCGGCAAGCACGAAGAATACAGCAGGGAAAATCCAAGTTGGGAAGTTTCCGCCAGCAAGGTTGTTTTGAACGAACGCCTTAGCATCAAGATAGCCACCCTTAGCACCCATAATACCAGAAATAGTCCAAGCGAAAGTTAGAATTAAGATTGCAGGAACCATTGCCTTAAATCCATCAACGAAACTGCCCGTAATTTCTTTAAAACTTACGGTTTTAGAAATCATATAGTAAATAGAAATGATTACTAACGCGATAGTAGAACCGATTGCAAGCGACATACCGGCATCGCAGTTAGAGAACGCTTTTATAACGTTTTCTGATTGTGGGGTGTAGTCGATTAAGCCCGTATCCCAGTTATAGAAATAACCAGTATAAATCATACCACCGATACAGCAAGCGATTAAGATTAGCACAGGAACAAGTAAATGACGAACTTTACCGCGTGGGTTTTCTTTAACTTCTTCTGCGCTTTCGTCATCAGGTTTTACGCCACTATGAACGTCGCCCGTTTTTTCGGTATAGCGTTCGTTTTTGCGCATTTTACCAAAGTCGAATTTAATAAAGCAAAGCGTGAATACCATTATTAAAGTTAAAATAGCGTATACGTTAAACGGTATAGTTTTGATAAACACGATAAGCCCGTCGCCTTCTAGTTCGCCCGCAACAGCCGCTGCCCAAGAAGATATTGGTGCGATAATACAGATAGGTGCAGCAGTAGCGTCTATAATATAAGCAAGTTTAGACCTAGATACTTTAAATCTATCAGTCACAGGGCGCATAACCGAACCAACGGTTAAGCAGTTAAAATAGTCGTCAACGAAAATTAGTGAACCAAGACCAGCAGTTGCAGCAAGCGCGCCACCTTTGGTTTTGATTTTATTACTTGCCCAGTTTCCGTACGCTCTTGCGCCACCAGATTTTTGCATTAGCACTACAAGTATTCCTAAAACAACCAAGAATACTATAATAGATACGTTTGCGCCTACCTTTTCACTCATAACGTTAAAGAGTGTAAATAAAGCGTTAAGTGGGTCTCCGCCCGTGAACATTAACGCACCAACGAATATACCTAAAAAAAGCGAAACGTAAACTTGCTTTGTAATTAGTGCAAGCACGATAGCAATTATTGCAGGTATAAACGCCCAAAAAGTTCCTACCATTTTTCTTTTCTCCTTTGTAAAATTTAAATTAAAAATACCACGGGGCAATAATATTCCCGTGGTAAGTTACGAAAACATTATAGCACTCCACCCTAAAATTCGGGTGACAGTCGCGCCGATATTCTCGTCGCGCCCGAACGAATTTCTTTGTGGAAAAAATCCGTTCTCGGCAATTGTCCCTTTCACGCGCTAATCTTAGCCACTATTAGCGTTTATCTTGACAATCGCGCCTCTATATTTTTATCTATTTATTTATACCATATTGCACTATAAATGTCAACAGGTTTATTAAATTTTAAACATTATATAACTATTTTTTAATAATTTCGCTTGCAATAGCCATTGCTTGTTCGTAGGTGTATTGTCCTTGTTCGATTTTTTCGGCAAAAACTTCGGCAAGTTGGCGTTTAATTAAAAATGCTTTGCCATACGCCCATTCCATACAATACGCGTCCGAAAAGAAAGCATATTGCTTATTCGTTGGCAACATGTCAAGCCTTGTAGCCATAATATCGCGCATTTTAGTTGGAAAGAAACAATGCCACCAATACCCTGCTATCGATAGGTTAGGTAGTTCACGAATAAGCGAACAAAGTGCGTGGTCTTGGTGCGCGTTCGCGTTGTATATGCAAAAATTTATGTTCTTATATTTATCCACTTGTCTTGCAAGGTCGAAAACACTATCCGAACGGAACTTACTACCACCCTCAAAAGGCAATGGTTCGCCACCAAGAGAATACTGAAAATTAAACCCTGGTTTTTTTGCTTGTAGTTTATCTAAAAATAGATTTACTATAAAGTTAGCGTAAACGTCGCGCTCTTTTTCACCTGCTTTTTTTCGATTTTTAAGCGCCTTTTTCATATCCTTTTCAGTCACGTCGTAAAAGCGAATATCCGTAGAAAAATGCGAAGTCATATTTTCGATTTCGTCGTATGGAGTGTATTCTATATAGTGGTCTATCGCATCGTATACGTCTTTAACCGTTTTTATGGTCTTTTTAAAGTTTAATTTGCTCCTATCTAGCGTGACAGGTAGCGGTGGCCCAGGGATATCTTGATTCCACGAATATTCTAGTTCGATAAGCGCCGTATCATACGCGCCCCATTGACTACGAGTAAAGAAAGACCACTCTAAACTATAATAAAACAAGTCGTCGTATTTATGGTTTTCGCCACGCCAAAGTTCAGTGTTAATTTTGGTAAGATTAGCCATTTTTGCAATCTCTCTTGCCCTTTCTATACTGCAACCTTTTTCGCGAATAACCCTATCGCACTCTCTCCAATTTTCTTCGGTTAGTTCTTCTTCCCAACCATAAAGGTCTTTTAGAATAGTTTTCGCTATCCAGTAAAGCGATGAGTTCTTTATATATTTTAAATATGGTATAGCCCTTTCTAAACGATAATGCGCTTCTTCTATCGTTGGTTCTTCGGATAACCTTGCCCCGTCCGGACAGCCCGCCGAATATAATTCGCTGATAATCATATGATATAAGATTATATCGTGTAAACCCCTAGCAGCAGGGTGGCTTGCCGTAATGTGTGTATGCACGTCACGCGTAGGTAGTGCCCAAATATCCTTGAACAACCTTTCTTTAAGTTCGGTCATATTCTCTCCTTTTGCCTAAACTTTATTAAGCATTTTAATTAAGTTTTTAAAAGTATAACACGGCGTATGGGTTTTGTCAATATATAGAAGTGCAAAAGTTGACAAAAAAGGCTAAAAGTGGTAATATTAGAGCAATGAGCAACACAACGGATATTAAACAACTTAATATTTCCACGATTTTAAGCACGCTTTATCGTGAAAAGGAACTTACCAAAACCGAAATTGCAAAGCGCATAAATCTCTCTTCGGTGACGGCGCATAACCTTATCAATGAACTAAAAACTAAGGGCGTGGTTATTGAAACGGGTGATTTTTTGCACGGTGGTGGAAGAAAGGCTACTAAGTATAAACTCAATAAAGACTATGCTTTATCTATTGGTATGCACTTTTATAGGCACGCGCTAGAAATTTCGGTGTGTGACCTTTCGCTTGATTTGGTTTACGAAAAAAAGGTTGAGTGGGATATGCACGACCTTGATTTATGCTTAAAGACCTTAAAGAAAGAATTGCTTTGCGTTACGTCGGCGTTTAACGATAAAAAGTTTTTGGGTGTGGGTGTTTCTATACCCGGTAGAGCCGATAAAGACGGGGTAATTATTGAACTTCCAGACAGAAAAAACTGGAACGGGATTAATCTTAAACAAGAAATTGAGAGCGCAACGGGTTTGATTGCGCGTATTGATAACGACGTTAATGCCGAAGCGATTAGCGTTAAGTGGTCGGGCGTGTTTGATGAGTGCGAGAACTTTGCTTATCTTTGTGCTGACGATGGAACGGGTGCTAGTGTTGTTATTAACGGGCAGATTTTTCACGGATTTAACCATTTTGGGCCTGAAATCGGGCACATTACTGCTGTTAAGGGCGGAAGGACTTGCGAGTGCGGAAAAAAAGGGTGCTTACAAGCATACACTTCTACGCTAGCAGTTATAGAGTGGTTTAAGTCTTTGGGGTTTAGCGATGCTAACGTTAAACTTATTTCCCAACTATATAGCGCGCAAGATAAAGATGCCGTTAAAGTTATAGGTAAGTTTTGCGAATACTTGGCGCTTGGCATTGAATATTTAATTCGCGCGTTCGACCCCGAAAAGATTATCGTGCAAAGTTCTATTTTAGAAAACGACCCCGTGATTTTTGAAGAAGTGATTTTAAACGTTTGCAAGGGGCTTTACCCTAGAAAAAATTTCGCAAAAATCGTTATCAGCAAGAAAAACGAAAAGATTAGCAAGTGCGCTTCTTGTTGCCTAGTGCTTAACGACTTTTATTCGGCGTGCTAGATACCTATATATGATATAGACAAAATTAAAAACGGATAGGCAGTTCTATCCGTTTTGTTGTTTTATATGGTTTTTATAAGCCTAGCCTATAATAGCCGTCTATAAAAAATACCGGCAAGTTTCGTTCGTGAACGTTTAGGTCTATTTTAGCAAATGATTCTAAAAATAAGTTTTTGGCGTTTTGAGTGGGCGCTTTGTAAGGCGCTAGCCCTAAAATTATGCCTACTTGTGCCCCGTCTTGAAGCGTGAAGAACTCTTTTTCGTCTTGCCTTATTAGTCTAACGGCGTTTTTGTAGCCAAGATTTACCCAGCGCGCATCTAAAACTTTTTCTAACGTTCTAAATGATGGTTGGGGTGCATTATAGTTAGTTAAGGCGTTTATCCTTTCTCTAATGCTATCCACTTTGCTTTCTACGTAGTCGCACACGGCGTTCATTAGTGATAGGTATTTTGTTTTGTAGTCTTGGTCTTTATCAACGTCGTAGCATAGTCTAATAGACGCCATCATTTGCGATAGCGCGTATAAAGACCAATAGTTTATTAGTGGCAAAGATTTTTGTATTGCCTTATCGCGTATGGTTTTGTATTTTTCTAGCCAATATTCGTTGCCGTTTGTTTCGTATGCTAGAAGATATATCATAGGTAGGCGCAAGTATTCGTGGTTATCGAGCCCGTCGCCCCACATCGTAGTCGCAAGAGTTTTTCTTCCGTCTTCGGTAAGCGCGTCGTAGCCGTTTTCTTTAATAACGTTTTTCTCTAATCGCCTTGCAATAGGCTCTATAACGCCGTTTATTTCTTTTTTGTCTTTTTTTGTGCATAGGGTGCTGTTTAAGTATCTGTGCATCGCAAAAGCAAACATTGTATACTGGTCGCGCGAAGAATCGGTGTAATGAGTTTTTCCGTCAAAAATGCTTACTGCACGGGGCAAAAAACCTTTGTCCGTTGCTGATTTTGCACAATTTAACATGCCCTTAACAAGTTTTTTTGCTAAATCACGCGCTTGTTCGTTAGCGTGTTTTTCGTGCATTGTAATGCACGCGTCTAGCATTGTCGCGCCGTTTATCATCCCGTCTTCCATACCCGTTGTGTAGCCACACGGATTAGGATAGCCACTTAAAATTTCAGTCGGGGTTGGAAAGTCTGTTTCTTTGCCATATGCGATATGGTCGTATATTAAGTTGGTTTTTTGATGGAAAAGTTTGTTTTTTACAAATAAAAACGCCTTTTCTATTGCGCGAGTTTGGTTCATAACCTGTATTTATATCCCTTTTTTGATATTTTAACATAAGTCGACTTTATTTTCAATATCGCGCCAAAAATATCGCCTTAAAAATATTTTTAAGACCGAAAATTTTGTTTTCAAATGGTTGACAAATATTTTTTTATGTTATATTATAGTAAGGCGTTAAACGGAAACGCACTATATCGCGGGGTGGAGCAGCTTGGTAGCTCGTCGGGCTCATAACCCGAAGGTCAGGAGGTTCAAATCCCCTCCCCGCAACCAAACAAAAACGGATAGGTTTTATGCCTAGCCGTTTTTCGTTTTATTGAGAGTATGCTTTTTTGGGGATTTGAATTAGGAGAAAATTTGCCTGCAAATTTCCCGTAGGGTAAACAGTGGACACCCACTGTTTATCGGGAGGCTCGAAAGAAGCAAATCCCCTCCCCTATTTTCCCGCAACAAAGTGAGATACTGCAGAGCCACATAAGGCTTTGGAGTATTTTTTTATTAGTAAAAATCTAATCATTTAAAAAAGCGAAAACAATAAAAAGTTTTTGCTTTTTTATATTGTTGCAATAATACTCGAAAAATGTTATTATATATTACATATTTATTAGACGAAAACTAAACACAGGTTGGTTAAATCAACAAGTTAGTTTTAAAAAACGAAATTGGAGAGCGTATGGAATTTTTCTATAACGTTGACGTAGGCAGCGTAAATATAATAATAAAAAAGGAAGAGAAAACCGACTTTAAGTTTTATAATCCTAAAAGATGCGGTGATGGTTTCGTATGCTTTTTGTCGGGAAAGGGTAGCGTTAAAATAAACGGTCAAATTGCGCAAGAGGTAAAACGAGGTTCTTTCGTCCTTTTAAAAAAAGACGATAACTACCAGTTTTTATTCGAGGGCCCTTGTTCGTACGTTACCAGCGAAATGGAAATGAAAAACTGGGAGGCGTTTTTACCAAGAATCATTATGCTTGAAGAAAGCGAGATTGAACGAATACTTACGTTAAATAAGATTTGGCAAGAGTCCGATGAATTTTCGTGGGTAGAAAGCAAAGTTACGCTTTTGCGATTTTTTACTCAGGTTGCAAAGCGTCTTAAAAACGAACAGCCAACGACTGATATTGTAAAGCTTGCCGTTTCATATTTGCATAAAAATTATAATCGAGTATTCTCGCTTGACGACGTTGCAGCTCATTGCTTAGTTAGCGCAACGCACCTTAGAAAAACCTTTAAGCATGATACCGGTAAAACCGTTATGGAATATAGAGAAGAAATTAGAATAAGCAAAGCGAAGGATATGCTAAAGAGTGGTGTGTTTAAAATTAAAGAAGTAGCCGATGAACTGGGTTATTGCGACGTTTACCATTTTTCAAAAAACTTTAAAGCATATACCCAAACTACCCCTGCAAAGTTTATTAAGATAGGCGATTAGAAAAACCAACGCAAACTTATTGCTTGCATATAGTTTACAGTTTAACGCAAGAAGATAAGTTACCGATAGTGGCTCTCGCCACCATTTTATACAAAAAATAAACCTTATTATACATTGATTTAAAGACTTAAAGTAGTCATAATATACAAAAGGAGAGTGTATTATGACTACTTTAACTTTTAAAGATTATCCAATACTGTCAGCTTCTTTAGGACAAAGCAGCTGTCTTGCCGACGTTCACGTTAATAGCTATATACGAGCGCCAATCTCGGTAAGTGACAAAATTGTGGGCAATGATGCCAAGTACGTTGGGAAAGGAATGATCTCCACACTTTTGCCGTATACGATTTATGATGGCTATAATAGAGAAAGAAAAATACGCAACTTTAAAGGCGCAATTCTTGAAAACGAATACGTTAAAGCAGTATTTTTACCAGAAATTGGTGGAAGACTTTGGTCATTGATCGATAAAAGCGAAAACAAAGAACTATTATACAAAAACGACGTTTTCCAGCCTGCAAATCTTGCCCTCACAAACGCATGGTTTTCGGGTGGGGTTGAGTGGAACGTAGGCATTAAAGGACACAATCCGTTAACCTGTTGTAAGTTGTTTGCACAAAAAGAATACGACAAGGACGGCAACGAAATTTTAAAAATGTACGAGTACGAACGCATAAGAGGCGTAGTATATTGCATAAGAGCAACACTAAAGGGTAAAGAACTTTTAGTAAAAATCAGCATAGAAAACACCAGTAAAAACGACGTATATATGTACTGGTGGTCAAATATCGCAGTACCCGAAACGGATAAAACGCGCGTTATTGCTCCGTGCGACAAAACCTTTTATTGTGCATATACCGACGGAGGATATTTTTTGGATAAGACGGATATGCCGTACGTGGAAGGTAAGGATATTACTTATAGCAAAAACAGCACCCGTTCGCGTGATTTCTTCTTTGATACGGAAAATAGTAAGGAGAAATGGATATGTGCAGTAGATGAAAACGGAAAAGGCTTGATGCAGGTTTCCGATCCAATACTAAAAGGAAGAAAGCTTTTTGTTTGGGGACAGCATCAAGGTGGAAGACATTGGAATAAATGGCTTTCGGACAAGGCTGGCGCATACGTGGAAATTCAAGCAGGTCTTTTAAAAACCCAGCTTGAACACTTTATTATGAAAGGCGAAAGCGAAATTAGCTGGCACGAAAGTTATAGCCTGGTATCATTAGATCCAACTATTGCTCACGGTGAGTTTGAAAACGCCGTTAAAAACGCAAGCGTTATAGCAAAAGAGCGTATGCAAAATGCAGACGTTGCGTTTGAAAGTGTAAAGTTTGATAATATTGAGCACTACGCATCGGGCTGGGGCTACGTGGAAGAACAAATAAGAGGTAAAAAAATAAGCAAATATTGTACGTTCCCACAAAACAGCGTTACTGATGTTGAAAAGCAATGGCTTGACTTAATTAACACTGGCAAAATGATAGAGGTTGACGTAAACGATCCCATAAATAGCTACAACGTAGATAAGCATTGGATTGGCTATTTAGAAAACGTAAAAGATAAAAATTGGTACGTTCTTTACCAGCTTGCAACGGCTTATTATGCAAACGACGAAATGGAAAAAGCAAAGCAGTATTACGAATTAAGTATTGCGCAAAAAAACAATGCTTGGTCGCAAAGAAATATAGCAATGCTTTATAAAAACGTTTTAAAGCAAGCAGACAAAGCGTGCAAATATATGAAAAAAGCGTATGAACTCAAAAATGACTACCTGCCACTTGTTATCGAGTATGCGCAAACGTTAATAAATGCAAAAAGATATAACGATTGGATAGAAGTGTACGAAACGTTATGCGATGAGTTCAAGCAAAACGGAAGAATAAAAATGCTACTTTGTGCTTGCTACGTAAAAGTAGACGAGCTTGATAAAGCTAAAGCAATACTTACTAAAGATTTCGTGGTGTGCGACATTAAGGAAGGCGAATATTCACTGTCGGCAATCTGGCAAGAATTATATGCAAAAATTATTGCAAAGCAGGAAGGAATAAGTGTTGAAGAGGTTAGTGAAAAAACAGTATTCGAAAAGTACCCGCTTTATGAAGAATTGGATTTTAGAATGCATTAAAAGAGGATAAAGAATTATGAAAAAATTGTTTGAAAAAATCGAAATAAAACAAGACGGCAAAGACTGTAAAATTATGCCGTGGAATAGAGAATATACTCTTTCTTCCACTCCATTTTTCTCCTCCATTATTTCAAACGGTGAACAGCTTCTTGCTCGTCCGATGGAACTTGTGGGCGTAGAAAACGGCATAGAGATAAAGCTTGTGGACGGCGAAAGCTTGTTTATGAACGATATAAGCGAGCAAAGCGTAAGCGCATGTCAGTATTTTGAAAGCTCTAGCTTTGTGTTTAACACGTCGGTTAAAGTAGAAGAGGACGGCTATGCGCGATGGGGATTTACCATATCGAGTAAAGGTCGTTCGGTAGCGCAGGTTTTTGGCCTTAATAAAAACGACGACAATGGAAGAGTATTAGAAAAGTTATGGCTCGAAATACCACTAAAAAAGAGTGTTGCCGTATCCTATCAGTTTGCCGAGTCTCAAAAAGATATTTACGTAGACGGTAAAATTCCTTCTGGTGTGCGTCCATTGAATACTGCAGGAGCAATGGCAAAAACAGATATTAAATTTCCGTTCGTTGAGCAAGTTTTTATCTCAAACGATAAAATAGGCTTTGCCCTTATGCTAGAAAGTGATGAGAACTGGCAATATGCTGATGATAAAAACGTAATCGAGTGTATCGTAAAAGATGATGAGGTAGTATTGCGTTTACATCTTCTTGATAGCGAAAGTGAAAAATGGAAGAATAAAAAGGATTATAACGATGGTCTTGATTTAATCCCATTAGTATACCGTTTCTCAACACAGGTTACCCCAATTAAAGAATATCCAGCAAATCCTTATACTGAAAAAAACATGCATATCGACTGCTTTAAAAAGATTTTAGAGCCGTACGAGGAATTCCTTTTCAAACCTTATGCAAACGATACCGATATCGCACTTGATAGAATTAAGCGCATGGGGGTAAACACGCTTTATATCCATGAAAAATGGAACGATATACAAAACAGTCCAATCGTTACAAAGCGAAGCGCAGATAGATTAAAGCTTATTGTTGATGAGGCGCACAAAAGAGGTATGAAGGTTATTCCATACTTTGGCTATGAAATGTCTTCGTTAGATCCAGCGTATGCAGAGCATGGTGAAGAATATACCACGAGCGATATTCATTGGCATTGGTACAGATATCCGTACCAAAGAGCGCTTAGAGTTTGTCCCAACAGTAATTGGCAAGATGAGTTTATCAAAAATTATATAAAGCTTTACGATGAGTTCGGTTTTGACGGATTATATCTTGATTCGCTTTATCCTGCCGTAATTTGCAGAAACACTAAGCATGGTTGTGGATACGTAGGAGTAGACGGACAGCTTCATGGCACTTATCCTGTTGGCGCAACTCGTAGGTTTATGCAAAAAATGTACAAAGCAATAAAGGAAAGAGGTGGAACTGTGTGCTTACACTTAAATTCAACCTTCCCTCTTAATATGGTAGCGTACGCCGACTGCTTGTGGGAGGGCGAGCCAGTTCAAGTCGAATTTTTGAAAGGCAAGCTTGAAAGAGTTCCAGAAGGCTATTATCGTTCTGTTTATAGTGGCAGAAATATTGGCGTCCCTATCAATATGCTTTGCTATTCTTCGGACGTGTGGAGTTATGACGAGGCAATGTCAAATGCGTTATTTTTAGGAATTATTCCAAAGCCCGTTGACGTAGGAGATCCTCTTGAAAAAACCAGCGCGTTGTGGAAGGTTTTGGACGGGTACGCGATTGAAAAAGCAAAATGGGTAAATTGCTACGAGGGTAAAATTATTGCAGACAATGACAATTTACGCATTGGCTATTATCAAACGGACAACGATGCATTATGCTTTGTAACCAACCTTGTAAAAGCAAAGGTAGAAAAGGCAAACGTAACGCTTGATAAAAAAGCAAAAAAGGTGTGTGACGCCTATACCAATGAAATTTTGGCAGAAAATTGCAACAGCTTTACACTTGACGTAGAACAGTTTGCGCATAGAATATTTAAAATAGAATACTAAAAACAAAAACGGATAGGTTTTATGCCTAGCCGTTTTTCGTTTTATTGAGAGTATGCTTTTTTGGGGATTTGAGTTAGGAGAAAATTTGCCTGCAAATTTCCCGCAAGGGTAAAAAAAGACGTGGTTTTTTAGAAGCGTCTTTTTTTGGTGTGATTTTAAAAAGTTTTGTTGACAAGGCTAAAATATAATACTATAATATGTTCGTATTAAAAAGTTTCTAGGAGCTAGTATGAACAAAGAAATAGTTATAACCAACCTATTAGACGCTGTGCTAGAAAAAGACAACGTTTCTAAAAACATCACGCTAGATAAATGGCGTGCGATGAATTACGAAACGGCTAAATTTAGTGGCACTATGCTTTACGCTACGCCTGAATGTATGCCAAGCGACGTGACTATTCCGTTAAACGCCAAAGGCAAGTACTACATTTATTTGGGTATGCTTAAAGGTAGGGGCAGCGTACCTATGGCAAGTTTTAGGCTAACGGATGAAGAGCCCGTTTATTTAGTTGCGCCCGAAACAAAATATCAATGGTCTTCACTAGAAACTGCCGTGGAATATTTTTGGAGAGAAGTTGAACTTGACGGGCAAGGACTTGTGCTTTCTAAACCCAAGGACTATATCCCCCACAACACCGCACTTGCTTGGGTTAGGTTAGAACCTGTTAAAAAAGAGTTCGAAAAAAAGAAACCGATTATTGCCTATCACCTAGATAGCGATTATTTTTCAGACGATTATTATAAAACGCCAAACGCGATTACTGGCTTTATAGACTATTATAAAGATGGTGGTGCGGAAACTATTTTGCAAGAAACCTTTGCTTATCAATCGACTAATATTAAAGACCTTGATTTTAGAATTTATAAAAGGGCTGGGAACTTTGTTAACTTTCATAAAAACAAGTTAGCATTTGAAAAGGCGCTTATTAAAAAAGCGCACGATAACAATATAAAGATTTACGGGACATATAGACTACAAGCGGGCGAATTTGTTGCACCTAGCGATGCTAGTGGTATTAACTACGTTTTCGGCGAAGATTTTAGTGACGTTAAAGACTACCCTTGTGTGGCAAGGGACGGCAGAGTTTTAGGCGTGGCATCTTATGCTTACCCTGCCGTTAGAAAAAAAATGATTAACTCGCTTTTAAATATTCTAAGCGTTGGCTACGATGGGCTTTCTTTGGTGTTTAATCGTGGAGCTTTCGTGGCGTTTGAACAGCCCATTGTCGATAAAGTTAAAGCACTTTACGGCGTTGACGCTAGAACGCTTCAAATGAAGGATGAAAGGTATAAAAAGGTTGCTTGTTCGTTCTTAACAGAGTTCTTGCGCGAACTAAACGGTGCGATAATAGATAAGTTCGGCGAAAAGAAAGGCATTAACGCGATAGTGTTTTTCAACCCCGAAGACTCTGAAAATTATGGGTTTGACGTTAAAGCGTGGGCAACCGAAGGGCTTGTTAGCGCGATTTCGCAAGGGCTTATGACTATTTACGAAGACCTAGACGGGTGCCTCGATGAAAACGGGCTTGTCGACCTTGAAAAGTATAAAAAAGAACTGCTTGTGCGCCCAACTATCGTTAGAAAATATCATTCAAACAATTTTGATTATATTGTTAGTGGCGCAAAGGCGTTTATGGAAATTTGTAAAGACAAGGTTGACTTTTACGCGACTTTATTGTGGCAAGCGCACGACGACGAAGACATTATTAAAATTAGCGATATGCTTAAAGCCGTGGGGGTTAAAAAGTTTATTTCTTGGAACGCTAACCACCGCGCAAAGATATTAAACAGAGCCAACACCGAAAAATTCTACGTTGCTGGTAGCCGTGAAGAATACCTAGCAAAAAAATCTAGTTATATACGCGTGCTATCGATAAACGATACCGACGTTTCGCAATTCAATCCGTCTTGGAAAGGCTAAAAAATAAAAATAATAACCACCGAACAACATTGTTCGGTGGTTTTTTGTTTGTGCTATTTTACCCTATATTTTTTCGTGGAACGTTCTAGAAATTACTTCTTTTTGTTGCTCTTTTGAAAGTTTGTTAAAGTTTACCGCATAGCCCGAAACTCTAATTGTTAGATTTGGGTAGGCTTCTGGGTTTTCGAACGCTTTAATTAGCGTTTCTCTATTAAGAACGTTAACGTTTAAGTGGTGCGCTTTTTTCTTAAAATATCCGTCTAAAATGTTAACTAGATTATTTTGTCTATCATCATCGCTATTGCCTAGCGCAGTTTGCGTTATAGAAAAGGTGTTAGAAATGCCATCTCTACAATCGGCATAACTGATTTTAGCAACCGAATTAAGCGATGCTAATGCGCCACACTTTTCTCTGTTGTGCATAGGGTTTGCGCCCGGTGCGAAAGGTTCACCCGCTTTTCTACCATCAGGCGTTGCACCCGTGTTCTTGCCGTAGGTGACGTTAGACGTTATGGTTAGCACCGAAAGGGTATGTTCTGCACCGCGATAAGCAGGTGTTTTTCTTAGTTCGGTTATTACTTTATTAGTTAACTCTTTTGCAATTTGGTCTACCCTATCATCATCGTTGCCGAATTTTGGGAAGTCGCCATCCCTAGTAAAATCTACGATATAGCCGTTTTCGTTTTTGATAGGCGCAACGTTTGCAAATTTTATTGCCGAAAGCGAATCTGCCACTACTGATAGCCCCGCAACGCCAAACGCCATAAACCTATGAACGCTTGTATCGTGCAACGCCATTTGCGTTTTTTCGTAGGCGTATTTGTCGTGCATGTAGTGAATTACGTTCATTGTGTTAACGTAAAGGCGTGAAAGCCACGCGATATAGATTTCGTAGCGTTCTCTTACGCTAGCGTAGTCAAGCGTTTCTAAAACGGGCATTTGTGGTCCGATTTTTATATTGCTTGTAGCATCGTAGCCACCGTTGAGCGCAATTAAAAGTAGTTTAGCAAGGTTGCATCTTGCACCAAAGAATTGCATTTGCTTGCCGACTTTCATTGCCGAAACACAGCAAGCAATAGCGTAGTCGTCACCGTAGAGTTCGCGCATTAAATCATCGTTTTCATATTGTATAGAATCGGTATCGCAAGAAACTTTTGCGCAAAACTTCTTAAACGCTTTTGGTAGCGCGTTAGACCACAATATCGTTAAGTTGGGCTCTGGCGAAGAACCAAGCGTGTATAAAGTGTTGAGAATTCGGAAACTACTTTTTGTGACAAGTGTTCTTCCGTCTTCACCCATACCGCCAACGGCTTCGGTTATCCACATTGGGTCGCCACCGAAAAGTTCATTGTATTCGGGCGTTCTTAAATGTCTAGCAAGGCGAAGTTTTATAACAAAATCGTCGATAAGTTCTTGCGCCGTTTGTTCGGTTAGGGTGCCGTTTTGTAGGTCGCGTTCTATATAGATATCAAAGAAAGTGCTAACTCTGCCTAGGCTCATTGCCGCGCCGTTTTGCTCTTTTATCGCACCAAGGTATGCAAAATACGTCCATTGTATTGCTTCTTTGGCGTTTGTTGCTGGGCGCGAAATATCGTAGCCGTAAGACGTTGCCATTTCTTTAAGATAGCCTAAAAAGGCGATTTGTTGATATAGTTCTTCGTCTAAACGAATATTATCAACGCTAAAATTTTCGTTTGCTAGCGCGTTTTTGTCTTTTTGTTTTTCTTCTATAAGTTTGTCAACGCCGTATAGCGCAACCCTACGATAATCGCCTATAATTCTGCCCCTACCATAAGCATCGGGTAGCCCCGTTATAACGTGGCACTTTCTCGCAAGGCGCATTTCTTCGGTGTACGCTCTAAACACCCCGTCGTTATGAGTGGTTCTATACTTAAATTCGTTTTTAACCTTTTCGCTTAAAGTAAACCCATACGCTTCGCACGCTTGTTTTACCATACGCATACCACCAAACGGGTTAACGCCACGTTTTAGTGGACTATCCGTTTGCAATCCAACGATTAGTTCGTTTTCTTTGTCAACGTAGCCGGGTGCATAACTTTTTAGCGAAGAAACGGTTGTTGTATCAACGTCTAGCACGCCACCATTTTTGCGCTCTAAACTAAAAAGAGCGTTTACCTTTTCCATAAGTGCGCTAGTTCTTTTAGTTGGCTTTTCTAAAAAACTTTCGTCGCCCGTGTATGCGCGATAGTTCTTTTGAATAAAATCCCTAACGTTTATTTCGGTTTGCCAGTTTCCACCGGTAAAACCTTGCCACTCCTTTCTTTCCATAGCATTGCTCCTTTAAGATTGCCAAATAAAAAAGGCAATCCAATTTTGAAAAATTGAATTGCCCAGACGGTCGGCATTAACGCGTACACTCCCCGATGGTTTCCCACCTTTCTCCGTCAGTAATGTACGCTTTTATTATACTACCCGATAGTTTCGCTGTCAAGCAAAATAGGGAATGAATTATTTTTGTTTGCTATCTTTATACGTCTAAAAAATCTTTTCTATAATTAACCTTAAAATATTCGGCAAGTTCTTTGCTTAAAACCACTAACCTATCAATAGAAGAAATCGCGCTTATCGTAGGCTATGAAAACAAGAGTTATTTTTATCGAAAATTCTGCGAAAAGTTTAAGGTTAGCCCCAAAAAATATAGAGAAAGTAAATAATTTTTATTTTTTTGTATTTATAAACAAGACGCTTTTATGTAAAAGCGTCTTTTTTTACACACTTTTTATAACTAGTGAATATTGACAAGAATTTTTATGTTTGTTAAAATAAAAATGTATTAATAAAACGTTTTGGAGAAATAAAAAATGATTTCTTGCACAGAGTTTATACCAGCGTATAGCGAACTATTTTCTTATCTTGATGAAAACCTTGGTGGGCACGATGAAGTAAAGCGTTTTTGGACGTATTTGTTTGAGCCAACGGGCAAAGGTATTCCACTAATCAACTACGCTAAAAAAGACGGGCTTAGGGGCTGTTTTAATTATTGGAAAGGCACTCTTACAGAAGAAGCGGCAACCGTTACGATGCGCCTTAACGAAAAAGGCGGTTGGTGCTCTAGCCATATGCACTATTGTCCTTCTAAGGGTAGGCTACTTGAACTTCAAAAAGAGATAGGTCTTGTGCCTTACTACGATTATTGTGGGCATTGCGTTTATTACCGCTCTGCGCTAGAAAAGGTTGGGCTTGCTTGGATTAGAAACCATCTTTACGTTGACAAGGCAGAGTGTTCGCGCATTATATTCGACCCTAAAACTTTTAGTGGCGTTATGAATATGGACGAAAACGTGGAAAATTTTGAAATCGACGCAAAAGATGCGGAATATTTCCATAAAGATTTCCATAGCAGTCTTAATATGGGGCTAGAATATCTTGGTGCTAACTACGGAAAAGAACACTTAAAGGCATACCTTACAAGATACACTAAAAACGTTTACGTTAAAACCATACAAAATGGAAAAGATAACCCACTTTTAGCCGTAGAAACGTTGATAAAAAACACTTACGCTAGCGAAAAAGCGCCAGATGCGATTAGTATTTTATTAAATGATAGAAGTTTAACGATAACGGTTAACTACTGCCCTGCCGTTAAGCACTTAAAAGACACCAACCGCGAAGTTTCTAAATATTTCGGCTATTCTACCGAATACGTTATGCAAACGCTTGCTAGCGAATTAGGGCTAGAATTTAACCTTGAATATTATAACCAAGATACCGGAGCGTCTAGATACACCTTTACGGCAAAATAAGGAGATTATATGAGCAGTTTGAAAGTTGGCTTTGGTAGAGTTTGCGCCAACCCACCTATGGGTATTAGAATGGCGGGCTACTACGTAGAAAGAAGGGCTAACGGAATTTTAGATGATTTAGAATTTAATGCCATCGCACTTAACGTCGAAGATAAAATCGCACTACTAATTGTGCTTGATAACGTTGGTATAAAACAAGAACTTTCCAAAGAAATTTGCCTTGCCGTTTCTAACGCTACGGGCGTTAATCTAGACGGCGTGTATTTTTCTCAAACACACACGCACACAGGCCCAGACACTGTTCCTTTTAACGAACGCTACGATAAAGGCACTTACGATGAGAGTATTAGAGAAAACTATTTTAAGGACCTAATTAGTAAAGCGATAGAAGTTTCTAAAATGGCGATTAGCGACCTAAAACCTGCAAAAATGGGCTATGGCGTAGGAAACGCGCCAAACGTTGCTTTTATTAGGCGATATCGTATGAAAGACGGGAGTGTTAGAACTAACCCCGGTGTAAACAACCCTGATATTTTAGCGCCACTTGGCGAAGTTGATGAACGCGTTAACGTTATTCGTTTTGATAGAGAAAACGCGCAAACGATAGTTTTCGTTAACTTTGCAAATCACCCCGACACCGTTGGCGGAACGAAAATTTCGGCTGACTGGCCGGGCTTTACAAGGCGCACGGTTGAAAAGGTGCTTGACAATACAAAGTGCATATTCTTTAACGGTGCACAAGGAGACGTTAATCACGTTAACGTTAAGCCAAGCGGTGGATTTTTTAACGATATGGTGGTTGACTTTGACGACGTTTCTAGGGGCTACTTGCACGCAAGATATATCGGCAGAGTAGTGACGGCGGGTGTTTTGCAAGCCTTTGACAAAGTTAAATACGTAGAAAACCCCACCCTTACCTACCTTAAACGCGTAATCAAAGTTCCTTCTAATAAACCTAAAAAAGAAGAAATACCAAACGCCACCCTTATAAACGACTTGCATCTTGCAGGCAAAGACGACCAAATACCATTTACGGGTATGATGCTAACAACGGTTGTTGCCGAATCTGCGCGCATGCTACGCTTAAAAGACGGGCCTGATTATTTTGAAATGACGCTATCGGGCGTTAAAATCGGACCGATTGGGTTAATTGGCATACCTGGTGAGCCGTTCACGGGAATTGGTAGAGCGTTAAAAGAAACTGATGGCTACGAAATGGTTTGCCCAACTTGCGCTACTTGTGGCTACGAAGGCTACTTCCCTATGAAAGACGCTTACGATGAAGGCGGATACGAAGCAAGATGTTCTAACTTTGCTTCGGGCGGTGCCGAATACGTTATTAAAGAAGGCAAAATTTTGCTTAATGAATTAAATAAATAAAAGGAGTATATTATGAGAATACAAAAAGGTTTTTACACGGCGTTAGGAACGCCATTAACCGAAAACGGCGACCTAGTTGAAAGTTCGCTAATTAAACATATTGAAGACCAAATTCAAGCAGGGGCTTCGGGATTATTGCTTTTAGGCAGTATGGGTATAGAAGCATACGTTAAAAACTCTGCTTATAAAGATATCGTTAGAGTGGGCGCTAAGGCAAACAATGGCAGACTTCCTTTGTTCGTGGGCGTTATGGATAACTCTGTTGCAAAGGTTATGGAAAGAATTGATATGATAGACGGTGCTAATATCGACGGCGTTGTTCTAACCACACCTTTTTATAGTAAAGTAAGTGATGCTGAACTTGTTAACTGGTTTACTATTGTTGCAGACCGTTCGCCATACCCACTATACTTATACGACCTACCCGTTGTCACCAAGTTAAAAATTACCTTGCCTATCATTAAGCAACTTATCACTCACCCAAACATTAAGGGTATAAAAACTAACGACTGGGAACTTTTAATGGCGATTAAAAGGTTATACCCTGAAACGAACTTTGAGTGCTTATATAGTGGCCTTGATAACTTTGATTACGCTAATATACTTGGGCTAGACAAAAACCTAGACGGTATGTTCTCTTGCTGTCCAAAAACCACCACTAAAACCTTTAACGCGCTTAAAAACAGCGATTTTATTACTGCAAGAAAGCATTTAGATGAAATCTTGCTTTTAAGAAACACTATGATTAAATTTGGTTTAAGTTATTCCTTTACCTATTGTATGAACGCTATTGGCTACGAAGGAAACTTCCATAAAGACTACTCTTTGCCTGTTAGCGAAGAAGGCAAGCAAACGCTTACAGCCCTTTTAAAAGCGATGGGCGAAATTTAACCTAAAACTTAATAAAGAGCAAAAAGAAAAACGCAGAATTTTCTGCGTTTTTTTGTTTTTCATTTTTTCTATTTTCTATCTAGTGGCGTTTTAAAATATGCTTCGTAGCACTCAATAAAGCGTTTTGTCGACCTAAATCCCGTTTTTACGGCAATTTCTTTTATAGAAAGCAAGTTTTCTTTAACTAACGGCTCTGCATATCTTAATCTTGTTTCGATTAAAAGTTCCTTAAAAGATTTGCCGTAATATTTTTTCAAAAACCTAGAAGTTTGCCTTACCGAAAGATGCAAAAATAGAGCAAGGTCTTCAAGTGAACAACCCCTTATATTCTTTACAAAATATTGGTCTATGCGATTTTTTCTAAACGAATTTTGGTCGTTTGAAACGCTAGACGGCTCTTCTTTTTCGCTCTTTTCGGTTAAAGAACTTAATTTTTTGCTGATTTCTAAAAATAAATTAGTCGCTTCGGTGTTAACTTTGTAAACGCTATACACGTTAAAACAAGTTAAATTTTCTAGTATGTTATACAATAAACTTCTATCGTACGACGAAAAATTTAGTATGGTAAAATGCTGATTATAAAATAGTTTAGAAAAATAACCAAATTCGTGCGTTAACTTTTGTTCGCCCCTGCCCGCATAACTTATATCAAAACAAATCGAACAAGCAGTAAAATCTTGCGAACGCTCTTCGCAGTAGTGCGCGCAGTTTTTTTGCAATAAAAACATATTGTTTTTTTCTATGGTGTAAGACTTTCCGTTAACGTTCATTTTAACAAAGCCTTCTAAAACAAAATGTATTTCAAAAAAAGAGTGCGCGTGGTTATAAAGCGTTATGCCTTTTCTTAAATTTAAGTTGTATAAGTCTAAAACTTCTATATTAAGATTTCCAAGTTTTAATACTGCAATATTGTAATTTTTCATAGTTTTATTATGATAGAATTTTTTATTTTTGTCAATCCATACGCGCCCTTTGTTTTTCGCGCTTGTTCTTATTATATAGCATAAAAAGCCAACACGCAACATCTAACAGCACACAAAACAAGACAAAACGTATAAAAAGCGTCTAGTTTTGCGCTGTCGTTTTTGGCGAAAAGGCGTTCGCTTTAACTTAAAAACACTTGATTTTGATTTTTTTATTTGATATAATCTTTAAGTAGCGTCTTAAAGCGTGACGAAGGCGTTTTTCGGCGTTTTTTGGGCGCGATATTAGTATTTTATCGCGTATTTGGAGTGAAAAAAATGAAAGAATTATTTAATAACTGCGTTAGTGTTAAAGAAGAAAACGGCTGGTATTTCCCTACAAGGTTCACCGAAAAACAAAGCGCGCAATACAAAAAAAGAGATTTTCTTTATATTAGAAGCGTAGCAACTTCTAGCGTGTGCCTTGCTTTTACTTCTAGCGCAAAAACCATAGAAATTGAATATGAAATAGGCGCAAAAGCGCGCGACTGGGCGTGTTTTGACGTGGTTGTTAACGAACTTATTTATAGTTATCAAATTTTAACCGAAGATAAGGGTGTTGTAAAACTAGAACTTTCCGGCAATCCTAACGCCATTACTAGAATTTATCTTCCACACCTTGTAGAAACCAAGATTAAAGCACCAAAAAGCGATGCGCCACTTATTCCTATAAACAGCGAAAACAAAAAGTTTTATCTTGCGCTTGGAGATTCTATAACGCAAGGTATGGTTGCCGTTCACCCTTCTTTTGCTTATCCCGTTTCGGTTGCTAGATTTTTCGATTACGATATGCTAAATTGTGGCGTGGGCAGTATTAAGTTTACCGCTGATGAACTAGACCATTGTGGTAAAGAGCCAGACCTTATTACCATTGCGCTTGGTTGCAACGATTGGAACAGCGTTCCCGTTCAAGAGATTTGCGACGTGGCAACTAAATATTTAGAAAAACTATTTTCTATATACAAAACTAAAAACGTTTATGGTATTCTTCCTATTTGGCGTAGCGACGATATGGAAGTTAATAACGGCTCTACCTTTATTGAGTTTAGAGAAGAAATCAAAAAGGCATACGAAAAGTTCGATTTTGTTAAGATTATCGATGGCTACGAACTTGTGCCACACGACAAAAAATATTTTAACGACCCACGAGAAGAGCAATGTCACCCTAACGAAGCAGGCTTTTTACACTACGCTTTAAGGCTAATTGAAAAACTAAGATAATTTAACTAAAAACAAAAAACGGTTACGCGCCTTTGCACGTAGCCGTTATTATTTTTTAGGTTTTATTCGCCTAGGTCTATGTCGTAAACCCAACCTTCGCCATAGAAAGGTCTTTTTGCGTCGTATTGATTGTTCTTAAATAGCGCAACTTCTATATGCCCCGTTTCTCTATCTTGCAAAACGTGGAAGTTAGATAGTTGTAAACTTTCGGTTTCGCCTTCTCTGCGCGTATCTATAACCGTTAAGGTGTCGTGTTTAAGAACGCCCGTTTCTTCGTCTATTTCGCAAATGTGTAGCGGGAACCTAGGTCCATTGCCGTATGTTTTTGGGCCTGTAAAATTTCCTATCCAATAAAGTTTACCCGTTTTTATAGAGCGCACAAGTTCGCAAATAGTTGCACTAGAATATACTACTTCGCGATTGTCAAAGTGCCAAGGCGTTGGCGTTGTAAAAGTCTTGCCACCATCGTCCGAATAAGACCACCACTTAAACGATGGCGCGTATGGGTTAATACGCGTTCCCCAATCGTCAGACATAACGTTAGAGCCACGCATTACTAAAATAATACGCCCCGTTTTTAGTTCGGCTATCATAGGCTCGTCTATACCCCTAGAAGATTGCGTGTCGCTTAAAATTACAGGGTCGGAATAAGTAAATTCGTATTCTTCTTTTTGAGCGTTATAAACGCCACGCGCCATTAACGCGCACCTGTGCATTTTTGGTCTTGATGGGAACACTTTATTCACGTCTTGTCCAGAAATTCTACAACCAAACTCTACTGTTGCGCCCACAACAACCATAATATCGCCGTTTTTTAGCACGATAGGTTTGTTTATATATCCCTGATTTTTGGTTAAAAAGTTAACGTTTCTTGGGTTGTTTGGGTCGAAGTCATCGCCGTCTTCGTATTTCATAAATTGTTGCTTAAAGTGTTTTTCTTCGTGCTCTTTATAAATACGAATATATTGATGGTCGTAAGTGCCCTGCTTGCCATCTGATGCACCCATCCACGCTGCTCTATACGCCTTTTCGTGCCCGTCTATAAAATAACGGGTAAAATATGTAGAAACATAGTGCTTGTGTACTGGGTTCCACACCTTAGAAGCAAGTTGAATATCCGCACCATCTAAAACTTCATCGTCGCCATAAAACGTGCGCGAATCATCTAGCGAAATTTCTTGCCAATCGCCGTAAGTTTTGCCGTTGTCATAACTAATTCTATACTTGCCAAACGCTGCATAGTCGGATTCTTGCTGAGTTAAAACGTATTGTTTAAGCGCAAGCCCATCGTGAGCAAGGTATTCTCTAACGATTTTAGTTATCCCACCATCTTTTGCTTCGGTGACCTTTTTTGCCACAACTTTTATCATAGTTTCTCTCCCTTTTTTGTTCTTGGTTAAATTATAACATAGGCGCGAATACTTGACAATACCGAATATTTTTATTTTGCTACGTTAAAAAGACTTATTTAAAATTCCGTGTCTAATTATTTTAGTAAAAATAAAAAGCAAAAGTTTTAACCCCCTTGCCTTTTAAGTTTAGTTTTTATTCAGCAAATAATCTTTGATTTTACACGCTTTGCCGTAGCCGATTTTAAGTGTTTTTTGTATAAAAGAAGTTTTTAACTTGTCCTTAGGAACGTCACTAAAAAGTGCTTGCGCTTTAATTAGCAAACTTATTTCGACTTCTTCATCGGGCTTTTCTATTGCCACTATCCCTTCTAATACTTGAAGTATCTTTTTAAGGGATTGGCTTTTTTGTGCTTCGTTTTGTGGCTGATAATAGCCCTTTAATATTTCTTGCCACGTTTTGTCGGTTATAATTTCTTTTGGGCTAGATGGAATTTTTTCGCCGGCAAAGTTGATTTTTAGGTCTTCTGTTAAATCTACGCTAGAAACGTCTTTATTCATCAAGTCGTATAAACGCTTCATTATAGCGTTTGTATCTTCTTCGTTAGTGCAAAACTTTTTTATTTCGGCAATCGGCGTGTTTAGCGTTAATTTTCTTAAAAATTTTTTTGCGTTTTTGTTCATAAATATACCTTTTTATTTTATTATACACCACCCATTATGTCGTTTTTGGTGCTTTGTGAGTTTTGAAACTTTTTTGCGTTTAATTTAATTTTGCAAATACTCATAATTCGCTAATTTATAATTCTAACAACTTTACCCCAATTAGGCGTTACTTTTTCGTTATTGATAAGCCACAACACCGGCACGCCCAATGCCAACTCTTTTTCAGGGATTGGTGCATAGCCGTCTGTAAACACAATAATATAGGCTGGTTTTGTTGCGCGATATTTTCTTGCTAAATATTCAAAGATAGAATAAAAATTTGTACCGCCACCGCCCCTAGGTTTTTCTCTTAAAATATCATCAACGGAAGAAAATGAAATTTCCTTTGTGACGTCAAAATCAAAAAATATCAATTTACCAACTAATTTGCCTGCAAACTGCTCAATTGCACCCTTGATTTCAGAATAAGCAAGAGTTAGGTCTTTCACATCAATAGAACCAGAAGAATCCACGGCAAACAACACGTCTGTTTCTACAAAATCGCGTTCGTTATAGTCTGGCAAAAAGAAATCGTGGTCACCAAATCTCTTGTCTGGCGGTGTAAAAGAATAATCGGTAATTTCTTCCCTTAAAAATTCGTTTAGTATCTTTTTCCAATCGACTTTTGGTTTGTTTAATTTATTGAGTTTTAGAATTTGTCCTAACGTTGTTTGTCCCGCTTGCTTGCTCTTTGATTTTTCTTCGTGTTCGATTGCAAGCGCGATAATATATTCCCACTTTTCTTTGCTGTTTTGTTCGGTTAAAAAAGAATCATCAGACATCTCAGTAAAAATAGGTGCGCCATTGTCCTTTTTTGTTTTAAGCCCATCACTATCTTTTAATAAACTTATAGTTTCTTCTTGTTTATCTAAAACATACGTCCCATCAGCATCTAGCACCACAACTCTACCTTCGCCACAGTCTCTCGCGTTGTCCCATTTCTCATCGCTATCGAATAGAAATTGTGCTCTTTCGCGTTTTTCTAAACGTTCTAAATTTATTATTAGCGAAGAACTAATTTCGATTGGTGTAAACAAATGCCCTTTCTGCCCTTGCATTCCAAAACGCCAATGAATTTTACCTAAATGCCCATACCTATCTTCGCCAATTTTTAATTCGCGAAGACATGAATTATTTACAACGTCGCAACCATAATGATAATTATCACCACGGAAATCTTTGTCCCGCCAAATATCGTGATTTACGATATGCATTAACAAATGACAAAACATAAAATCCATTTCCGTTGCGTGCAGTTTCTTAATAAATCCTAAATTAAAAAATATACATTTATCGTTTAGGCTTACTTTTTCCACGCTTTCGTCAATCACGAATTTAAGGTGCATAAGCATTAGTCCAAACACGGGATAATCGCGCATTATTCTCACTTTGGATTCTATAATTTTCCTTTTTATTTGTAAAAGTGTGGTATTGCTTATCATTTTAGGTTAAAATACTCCAAAGCCAAATTAAAATTAGCGTTTTTAGAAACTGCTTTTGCAAACCCCGTATTCCTAACGTTAATTAAATTTTCTAAGAATAAAAGTTGGAATTCTTCGTTTTTAATTCTTCTAATATAGGTTATTGCGCCGTTTATCTCACTATCGCTGTGGTGTTCTAGTAAATACGATGTTAGCGCGCTTATTGTGGCATAAATTGCTTCGGCACTAACAGGCACGCCCACTATTTTGCCGTCGCACACATCCTGTACTGATGGTATCTTTGAATATATTTCAGCAAACGACCTAAACGCATATGCGCAATTACCACCCACGCAACCTTTAACCAATGGGAACACAACCTTTACGTCTTCTGAAACGTCGTTTAATATATTGCTAACCATTTCCCAAGTTCGTGGCGTCGCAAAGGCGTTAGTATTCTCTTTGTCTACAAAACTTTCAACTAACAAACTAGGGTTTTGCTCTAAAAAGCCTATCACTAGTGGGTGAAGATTATTTGAATACGCCCATTTCTTCCACGAATCAAAATCGGCGTTTACGTTTATGTGTAGTAAACGATTGGCAAGTGCTTTTGGCATATTATACGCAACTGAATTGTCCGTAACTCTATTTCCCGCAGCGATAACTATGCAATTTTCAGGCAATTTGTGTTCGCCAACAGTTCTATCAAGCGTTATTTGATATGCCGCCGCTTGAACTGACGGTGGTGCTGCCGATATTTCATCTAAAAATAATATATTAACAACGTCTTCGCTTTCATCCATTTGAAATATTTTAGGCTTTAACCATACGGCAAGCGTTTTTTCGGCATTTGCTGTTGGAATACCACGCAAATCGATTGGGTTAAAAAGTAAAAGTCTAACGTCTGACACCACAACTTTTTTGTCGGTGTTTTCTTCTATGGTTTGTGCCACTTGCCTTATTCCCTGAGATTTACCAACACCGGGCGCTCCCCAAAGCATAACCGACGGAAACCTTTTAAATGCTTTTTTACTCTTTATTAGAGATATATATGCCCAAGACAAATATTTTCTCATTCCTTCTACCGACATTTCAGTTCCTAAATTTTTTCTTTCTACCATACTATTCTCCATTTTTTAGACTAATTATATCGCATATACTTGCCAATGTTTGTCATATATTAGAAATTTTTTATAATTTGCAAAGCATATAATAAAAAATCTCTTTGCTATCTTACAAAGAGATTTTATCAAATTTTTTATACCATTTTTGGTGCATAGAATAAACTTTTCATTTTTATACCTTATATTTTTCGTAGGCTTTTTTCACATTGCTTTTTAGACGCTCTCTAAGTTCTAACGGCGATAAAATTTCTACTGCGTTAAGATATTGCATCGCCCAATATTCCATAGCGTTTAGGCTAACATTCGCTTTAACCCAAAATCGCCCGTCTGGTTGTGCTTCTACTTTTATGTCTTTGCCAAACCAGTCTACAACCTGGTCCACAGCCCAATCGCCTAATAAAAATTCAACACTTTGCGGTTCATCGAAGAACATATACGGCATAGAAGAAGAAAAGCGCTTATAATCTATTCCGTTTTCGTAGCCCTTAACCGACTTGATAGGCGTTCTTCTTAACCCTAAAAGTTCTATGTCGGTAATTCTATCCATACGGAAATATTGAACGTGCCCCCACCTTTCGTTGTAGGCCATTAGATAATAGCGTTGATTATGAAGTATCATTTGATAAGGACTAACCGTGTGTGTTGCCGAACGGTGCATTTTTTTATCAGCACCATACTTGTTGTAATCAAACTTGATTTGCTTTTCTTCGTTTATCGCTTGGTCTATAATATCGATATTATAAAAAACCGCCACGTTTTCGGTCTTATTCCAGTCGCTAACCGAATATATGTTCTTAACGCTCTTTTTAAAATATTTATTAGACTGCGCACAAAGTTTTTCTATAAGTTCTTTTGAGTGTTTTGGCGAAATGTGCTTGCTAGAAAGGACGCTATCGATTAAAAGTTTTAATTCACTATCTTCAAAAGTTCGCTCTGCTAAATAAGACCCTTTTTTGGTGGTCACTATGTCGTAGCCGGCTTCGTTAAGTAGCGAAATATTTCTGCCAATTACCTTTCTTTCTACCACTAGTCCGTATTCGTTTTCTAATAACTCAACAATTTTGTCGTGCTTGATAGGGTGTTCGCTATCGCTATGCTTTTCAAGAATTTGCAATATGCGAATAAGCGCTAATTTTTTGGGTTCAAAACTTTCCATATTTTATATTCACCTTTGCTTTTAGTGTTATTATTATACCAAAATTGTCACAACAAATCAAGATGGTTTTGTAATTTCCGTAAAAGCATAATTCTCTTTGTCAAATTCTAGTTCAATAAACGGACTACAAAAGTCTTCTAGGTTTTTATTCACCATAATCTCAAAAACACTATTTTGCGCTGAGATTTCCTTTTTTATTAACATAAAAATTTTATCGGCAAATTTTAACAATTCTTTGTGCTTTAAGTCTAAATAAGTAGGCATTTTTGTGCCGTTATACATTAAAGTATCCGTAATAAAAACTGCAACGTTTAATCTCTTTGCCAAACTTTTTAGCAGTAAAATTATTTTTTCTGCGCCTATATTAGAAACTGAAACTAGCTCTTTAAGGTTATCTATAAAAATCGCACTGATTTTCCTTTTGCTATTTATTGTTGCAACTTCTAAAAGTAGGTCGTATAAATCAAGCAACTTACTTACTAATGTAAACTCTTTATTAAAAGTCTCTTTTAAGCGATTTACACCTTTATGCTTGCTTGTCTGCATAGAAAAAAACACGTTTTTTTGGCTAGGCAACGTTTTTTCTATAATAGAACATAAAAAGCAAGTTTTTCCACAAGCTGGTCTGCTAGAAATGACAACTAATTCGCCTTTGCTAATTTTTATTTGCTCATCTATGCTGATAAACCCCGTTAAAACTCTATCCATAATTCTCTCCTTTTTTGTTTATTTATACAACAAGTTTTATCCCAAAAATAGTACAATTATCTATTCGCCGTGTTAGAAAACTTTTTTGTTTTTGTTGAAATAAAAAAAGAGTTGTGTTAATATATCAAGGGGTGAATTTATGTACACGCAATTTTTCTTTGACGATGCAAGACTTTTCGAACGCGAAAACTTAAAAAGGGTTTATGGAGAGCCTAAACTTTTAGGCGTGCTAGAAGACGAAGAATTTAAAACGTCTTGGCCTGCCGTTTGGGCGATTAAAACCCCCGAAAATTTCGTAAGACTACTTTATATGGCAAAGAGCATTAAAACACAAAAGATTTATGCTTTTACTGCGCTTTCAAAAGACTACGTTAACTTTGAAAAAGAAGAACTTGGTTTAGATAGCAACCTGCCAAAAGGCGCTCTTTTTGAACTCCCCCACGGCGTTGAACTAACATTTTTACTATTAGACGCCCTCGCCGAAGAACAAGAAAAATACAAACTTTTTTATACGCGCGTTAACAAGCAAGATTTTAACGTTGTCGGTGGCCTAAAAGTTTCAAGCGACCTTATTCATTGGCAGGATAAAGACGGCTACGAAAACTGGAACAATGGTGCAGAGCCAATGGTTGGTATGGCTAAAAACGTGCGCGAAGACGTACACGTTATCACTATACGCCCGACTTGGGGAGAGCGTAGAATAGGCTATAAAACAACCAAGGATTTTAAGACCTTTTCTAACTATTCGTTTTGTATGCAACCCGATAGTTTAGACAACCCATTAGAAGAAATTTACGGCTTGCCGTTTGAGTATTTTAAGGGCGTTTATATTGGCTTCCCCCACGTTTACGGCGACCTTAAAAGTGTGATTTCGGCAAAATATGCTAGTGGGACGATAAAGCCACAACTTGCCTATTCGATAAATGGCAAAAATTGGCAAAGGAGTTTAAGAGAGCCGTTTATAAAGCCGACTAGGGCGCTTAAAAAAGGTTTAGGGTTTGAGCCTAAAATGGTTTGGCTTAACAGTTTTATAGAAAATGAAAAGGGTGAAATTTTTATTTACGCGGGCGTCACCCAAAACGAACACGGCGTTGAGTGGGCTAAGCCAACGGGCAAAATCGGCGTGTTTAAACTTAGAAAAGATGGGTTTATTGGGCTTAAAACTAAGGGCGTTAAAACTTCTACGCTTGCAACCAGAGAGTTTTTATATAACGGGGGCGAAATCACCTTTAACGTTAAGGCTAAAAAGGCGACTATTGCTGTTTTTGAAAGCAAAAACGGAGATAAAGGCGTGGCTAACCTATTAGCGCAAAACCAACTAATAAAAGGGTTTTCGCACAAAGACTGCACTAGTTTTAGTGGCGATTGCACCGACTATTCTTTTAGGTTTAAGGAAAGAGATTTATTAGAACTTAAAGGCAAAACAATTGTGTTTGAGATTAAAATTAGACGTGGCGAAATTTATTCTATTAGTGGCGATTTGATTCCTATGATGAACACCGAATCCGAAAGATACCGCCAACTTAATTTGCTACCTCCTGAAAGAACTTTTTAATACTAGCATGCAGGCGTTTCGTCGCCTCTCGAAAATTAAAAAACAAAAAAGACTAACGAAGAGTTTTCGTTAGTCTTTTTTATAGGTTTTGTTTTGGGCTATGGTGAGCCCTGCGGGTTTTCTGCCCCTTGATAAGTGGAAGGCAAACTTTCGTTTGTAAGGGGTTTGCTGTCCGACGTTAGCCGACCTAACCCAAATATTTTTGCGGAGTTTCATTAGTATTTTACTAATGATTTTGCCCCTACTCCGCCACAACTCCGCCTATTCGAATCAACCAAAAAATCGCCAGTATTTTACTGACGATTTAGCACCTAAATTGCGCTGCAAATTTTTATAAATAAAAAAAACTAATTTAAGTATTATTAATCCTTAAATGATATTTCTTTATAACTAAGTTCGTTGCTATAACAAATATCATCTCCGTATACCATCTTTAAGCAATCAAGCGTAATAACATCATTAGCTTGTCCTTGAACGGCTATCTTTCCATCTTTTAGCAAAAGCACATTGCTCTCTAAATATAACGCATGATTAGGATTGTGTGAAGATAATATAATAGTTTTGTTTTCGTTTTTTGCAATTCCTTTAAGAATAGACAACACTTTGTGCTGATTTTTTATGTCTAAAGCAGAAGTAGGTTCATCTAATACTATAAGATTTGTGTCTTGAATAAGTGCTCCACATATTGATACAATTTGTCTTTCGCCGCCACTTATTTCACCCAACTTTTTATCAAGCAAATATGTAATCTCTAGTTTTTCAGCATACTCTAACGCTCTTTTTTTATCATTTTCTGTAGGTGATTGATAAAAACTCAATTTGTTTACTTTTCCAAACAATAAATAATCTTCAACAAGAAAATCATCAATAAGTCCTGACCTTTGTGAAACGTATGCCATTATTTTAGAACGTTCTTTTATAGATATCCCTTTAAGATTTTTATCGTCTAAAATTATTTGTCCTTGATATTTTTCAAGCAAGCCTGCGAGTATCTTAATAAGAGTTGTTTTGCCTGAGCCGTTTAATCCAAGCAACACGTTAATGGTGCCTTTCTCACACGAAAAACACAAATCATTAAGAACAATTTTACTATTATTGTTGTATCTAAAAGTTAAGTTCTCTGCACTAATCATTTTCATTGATAGTATTCCTCCTTGCAAAAAGTATCACAATGAAAACAATCGTTCCGAAAAAGCCAGTAATAGCTGATAATGGAATTTCAGAAGACGTAAACGTACGAGAAAGAATATCAGCAATAATCATAAATGTTGCGCCAAATAACATAGAAAGTGGAATGGTTTTTCGTGTATCTCTACCAACCATAAGTCTAACTATATGAGGCACAACTAAACCTATCCAGCTAATTGTTCCAGCAAAAGCAACTGAACTTGCAGTAAGTAACGTTGCAATGATAATTATTAACGTTCTATATGCCCTATAATTCACACCTTTTGTTTGAGCTTCTTCTCTGCCAAGTGCAACAATATTTACACGATAACTAATAGCAAGCACGATTGATGAACATATTGCTACAATAGGCAACAATATGTAAACGTCTTCCATAAGCGAATGTTCAAAAGACCCCATCAACCAAAAAGTAATGCTTGCTAAGGTTGTTTCTGCATCGGCAAGATATTTTATAAACGACAATACTGCGCTCATACAACCTCCAACTATAATGCCAGACAAAGTTAAAATTGTAGACGATTTGTTTTGAAATATTTTAGCAACAAATAATGTCGCAAAAACGGTCAAAACACCAAATCCGAAAGCAAAGAAGCTAACAAAAACTGATGATAAACCAAGAATAATAGATAAAGCTGCTCCTACCCCAGCACCAGAAGAAACACCTAATAAATCAGGTGAAACCAATTTGTTCTGAAATGTTTCTTGATATAAAAGCCCAGAAACACTTAAAGCAAGTCCTGTAAGCGCTGCAATAATCGTTCTCGGTAAACGCAAATTTATCACAATGCTTCTTTCTGTATCATAACCTTCTGCACCAAATAGCATCTTAAAGAAATCACCCAAGGATATTTCATATCTACCGACTATTAGCGCCAATATAAATGCAAATATAAGCACTATGACAATGAGCGTAAAATATACGCCCGTCACCCAATTTTTCTTTTGATTAAGCAAGTAAGTTCCCCTCCCTGCTCAAACCATCAAGCATATTTTGAGCTTCCGTATCTGTTAGTTCTACTCCAAAGAATTCCTTACTTAAATCTTGAATTTGCTTTTTAACGTTGTAATTAAAATAGTTAGGATAAAGTTTATTCGCTTGGTCGCAAAGGAACACGGGAGAGAATACCCCTAATTGTTCAAACATCGTAAGACCGATAGGGATATTGAAAACTTGTCCGTTTTTAACCGCATCAAGATTTTTATAAGGTTCTTCTTGTAATGCGTTCATTAAAGTCTTTTGATAAATACCGCCCACTACGAACGCGTCGGGGTTTTGCTCGCAAATTTCTTCCGCAGACGGTTTATTCGTTTCAAATTGGTCGTTAAGCGGTTTCATACCAAGAACTTTATAAGCATACTCCGTAAACGAGCCAACCGTATCCGTATATCCTACGCCGTTATTTTTATCACCGCGCACGTAATAAACCGTCCTTTGCTCGTCATTATGATTTGCAAGTTCCGTTTGAATGCCCGAAATCGTGTTTTGCATATGTAATTTCCAAGCATCTACTTTTTGAGCAACTTCTTCGCTATCCCAAATTTGCTTAACTAAATCCGCAAAGAAATATACGTACCCACTAAAATCAGGGTTGCCGTACAAGCTAACGTTCAACGCCTTAATTCCGTGTCCTTTTAATCCATCCGTTATATATTTTTCGGGAGAAAACACAATGTCTACTCCACGCGAAATATATGTTTCATAACTTTCTTGATATGCTAAGCTATATCTATTGTTTGCCTTTGCATCAAATACTGATGACCACTCGTTTTGAAGCAAAGAATAATAAACACCATCTATACAATCTTCTAAACCAAAGGCAATTAACAAATCGTACGTTGTTCTTGACGCACAAGCAACCTTTTTAGGATTCTTTTTCACGGTTACTTGTTCCCCAAGCATATCCGTTACAGTAACAGTTTCATCGTCGCTATTTGTGTTTCCACAACCCACAATAGAAATTGCCATTGCAAAACACAAAACAACACTAAGCACCATTGAAATAATTCTTTTAAATTTTGACATAGTTTTTACTCCTTTTGAGATTATCCAACAAATACCGACCGTCCGTACTTGTAGAGCATAGACGGACGGCTATGTCTACCGCCGTCTAATGCTCTTAAAGGTAATCTCTAAAATAATTTTATTTTTATACGGTCCTATTCCTTTTATATGTCCTTTTTTATTTTATCATAAATTTGCTTTTATTTCAAATTTTCTCCATAATTTCAACTAATTCTTTATTTGACAATTCTCGTTTTTCTATTAATTTTTCAGCCAATTTAGCCAAGACGTCTTTTTTCTCAGTTAAAATCTTTTCAATGTCGTCAATTGCCTTATTCATAAGTTCTACAATTTTTGCACCTCTTTTAGTACTTAATTCACTTGAAAATCTAGACTCGCCATACGTATCCTTGTTAACCGCAAATGTGAGATACTCCATTCCATAAAACCCCTCGTCAAGCATATTTGTAGCTATAGAAATACCCTTTTCTATATCCGACTTGTTTCCACCCGTCATAGTACCCGCCATAACGCGGACCGCCACCATCCCGCCCAATGTAATCCTAAGTAAATGTTCACTATACTCTTTTTTCTTTACAATGTCGTCATCCGCATTCATCTTGGTTTTTCCCGCAGCATTGCCTTGTGGAACAATCGAAACACAATGAACGCTTTGAGGTTGTAGTATATAACCCATTAATGCGTGCCCCACTTCGTGATATGCGATTAGCTTTAATTGCTCTTTATCTTTTACATTTTCTTTCGGGATATCACTAAATACAATTCTATTCAAGGCTGCGGTAAAGTCGCCCAGTTTTAATTTTGTTTGCTTGCTATGAACTAATGAAATCTTTGCCTCATTTACTATACATTCAATCTCTGCGCAAGACCTTCCCGTCGTCATTTTCACTAAATCCTCTAAAAGAACGTTTTCCGATAAGTCCGTATTTTTTAAAAAATGTTTAATTATCTCCTCTCTATCCTCTTCATTCGGGCGAGAAAATAATACTTGCCTGTCAAATCTGCCACTTCTTAATATAGCTTCATCTAAATAATCTTTTTTGTTTCCTGTTGCAATAACTATGACGTCATTATAACTTTTAATTCCATCAAGTTCATGCAAAAGAATCTTTTGTGTTTTTAAGTTATCAGGAAGTTCATAAACATATTTTTTATAACCCGCAAACTTATCCATTTCATCTATGAAAATAATGCAATTACGCAGTTTTTTCGCTTCGGCAAATCCGTTAACTATATCCTCGTCAATGCTAATTTTTCTTTTTATTGCATCAGAAGAACTAATCTCTATAATAGGATAATTAACGTACGCTGCAATATCTTTAACAATTTGTGTTTTCCCCATTCCAGGGTCTCCATAAAAGAACCAACCTCTAGGACAACGAGCGCCAACCTTCAAGTATTCTTCTTTTCTTTCTATGATATCTATAATTTGAGAGCCCTCTTCTCTAACCTTATTATATCCTGCTATATTAGGGAACATCTCGTCCCATTTTTTATTAGCCATATTAACTTCATTTAATAAAACACTATCTCTTATCATTAGATTTCTTCTCCATAGTTTTTAATAAACTTTTCCATTTCAATTCTATCAGCATCTAGCACCGAACTTCTAATCGTGGCAAACGCCCTTTCAAAGTCTTCCAAACAAATAATTTTTTCCGCCTCGTAATTACTTATAACTCGTTTAATGGCAAACTCTTTAGCCTTTTCACACAAATAATCCATATCGGCACCATTGTACCCCATGGTTCTCTCTACAAAGGATTGTAAATCAATGCCACTATTTGGCACCCCAGATAGTTTTAATTGCATAATTTGCTTACGAGCTTCGTCACAAGGAAGCGGAACGTAGATTTTTTCATCAAATCTTCCCGGTCTTAAAAATGCACCATCTAATCTCCAAGGTTTGTTTGTTGCACCTATAACTAAAATCCTGTTTTGCTCACCACTGGCGCCAATTCCTTGCATTTGCGTTAAAAATTCTGGAACCGAACGTTCCATTGCACTATTATCACGCCTATTTGAAGCATATGCCTCTATTTCATCAAAGAATATAACCGCATTTTTCGATTCTCTCGCCGCCTCAAAAATATCACGAATATTTTGTTCAGTTTCTCCAAACCATTTCGAACCCAAATCAGAACATTTTATTGGAAAGAAAGTGGCGTTTGTTTCGTGCGCTATTGCTTCCGCAATTAAAGTTTTCCCCGTTCCAGGCAACCCATACAGTAAAATTCCTCCACCCGTACGTTTCTTAAAAGTCTCATAAAGTTCGGGGTGTTTGCGTGGATAAATAACTTTATATTTCACGGCTTCTTTAACGTCTTCAAGCCCAACAATATCTTCAAATGTAGTTTTTGGTATTTCACTTGATTGAAATTTGCTTATATTTTTATTTTCATCGCTTTTTAAGCATCCACGTTCTGCAAGCATTTTCGTTAGTTTTTGCTTAGACCTTTCATTATTAATCTTACGGTCAAGGTCACCTATTTCTTTTACAATATCAAAAACCCAAGCTTGTGTATAATCTTTATTTTCTCCTGTTCTTCTTACAGCAATCTCGTTAAGAGCTTTTGCTGCTCTTTCCAAATAGCTTCTTGCCGTAATATAATCTTCCTTTGTTAACGCAATAACTGCCTTTGAAAAAAACCTATTATACTCAATATTTAATTCAACTAAAACTGACAAATCTATCTCCTTTTCCCTTTAATCATATTAAAAGCAAAATATATGCTTTTTAAGTCTTCTGGTAAATATTCTAACGCCCTATCTTCCATATCGTAAGATACTCCGTAATAAGCCTCTGCCATTGAACCTGCCATTGCTCCAATTGTATCTGAATCTCCACCGATACAAACTGCATTTCTTATTGCATCTTCAAAATTCTCGCTTTCTAAAAAC
>JAZLCK010000054.1:0-17882 GCA_045614165.1 Christensenellaceae bacterium
AGTTCGCGGTATTTTTCGGCGTAGTCTAGCCCGTAGCCGATAACGAAAACAGGTGGCACGTCGAAACATTTATAGTCTACTGAAATAGGAACTTGACGGCAGTCTGTTTTATCTAAAAAAGAACAAATTTTAATAGACGCAGGGTTTTTCTCTTTAAGTAGTTCTATAAAATAAGAAAAAGTTTTGCCACTATCAACAATGTCTTCTACAATCAAAACGTCTTTACCCGTAATTTCGGTGGTGAAGTTAGCAATTAGTTCCATTTTGCCACTGGTTGTGCCGTTTCTATAACTAGAAAGCCTTGCAAAGTCTATCATAATAGGTAGTTTAATGTGCTTTGTAAGGTCCGAAAAGAAATAAACTGCGCCTTTTAGCATACAGATAACAACAGGCTCTTTGCCTTTATAGTCTTTTGTTATTTGTTTGCCTAGTTTTTTAACTTGTTTTTTAATTTTTCTTTCGGGTATAAGTTTTTTAATGTACTGCATTTTAGTTTTCCTTTGTAAATTTTATTATGTTTTTGGTGCTTTGCGTGATTTTGATTTTATCCGAAATCTCTACGCCAAACGCCACTAAAATTTCATTATCAATTGCTAGAACGGGCAAAGTTTCTCTTTCTCTTAACGGAACTTTTTTGCTTTGCAAAAAGTCTGCAAAGTTTTTGGTTTTCCCGTTGCAACTCTTAAAAACGTCCCCGTCTTTTTTAAGCCTTATCGTTGCGCCGTTTGGTATCTTATCAAAGTCGCCATAAAGCCCAGACTTTAAGTCTTTAACGCTTTCTACTTTTTCAATTTTAATGGTTTTATCTAAAACCTTAATTGTAGCAAGAGAAAAAGGCGTTTCGCTAAAACAAGCGTCGTTCTTTTTAGAAAGGCTAATGCCGTTATATTCTTTTGTCGCAATAACGCCTAAAAGCAAATCTTCGGTTTTGCCAACCTGTTTAGAAAAAAGTTCGTAAGCGCGGTTAAGGTGTGCGCTCTCCCAGTCTTTTTTAACGCCAAGTTCTTTAAGCGCCAAAATCGTTGCGCGAAAGATAAGAGCCTTAGGGATAGTATCTAAAATCTTTATAGTCCCGTTTTCGCATTTTATATAACTTTTAGCCGTGCTGTCTAAAAACTCATCTTCAACCTTTGCGATTTTACTAAAATTATAAACGTTTTTCTCTGCCATAGGAAAACGGCTTTCTATAACGGGAATAATGCTGTTTCTAATATAGTTTCTAGTATAACTTTGGTCGAAATTAGTGTTATCGGTCACAAACGGAATATTGTTTTTATTTATATATTCGCTAATCTCAGTTTTAGAAACCGAAATAAACGGGCGAATAATTTTATCTTCGTATTCGCTAATGCCCGTTAGCCCTTTAAGCCCCGTGCCCCTAAAAAGATTAAATAACACCGATTCAAAGTTATCTTTTTGGTGGTGCGCCGTTGCAACAACGTCGCATTTTTTATTGTCTAGTGCGTTAAAAAAGCAATCGTACCTTAAAGCGCGTGCAGACTGCTCTAAGGATAGTTTGTTTTTTTCGGCGTGCTTTATAGCATCTACCGAATAGCAAAGGCAGTCTATTCCGCGATTTTTGCAATAAGCCTTAACAAATTCGGTGTCGTTAACCGAACTTTCGCCACGAATACCGTGTTCTACGTTGATGGCGATTATAGAAAAAGAGTATAAATCTTTTATAGAATATAAATATTCTAGTAGTGCCATAGAATCGCTACCACCTGACACGGCAACGCCAACTACTTTATTTTTAATAAAAGACTTATCTAAATTCACTAACATATTATTATTGTATCAAACGTAGCAAAAAATTTCAAGTATAGAACGCGAATTTTAATTAAAAACGAACAGGTTTTTAAGCGATTTTTTGCAAAAATCGGTATTGACTATAACCTTAGGGTATGTTATACTAAATAAGTGTGTAAAATCTAACAAGATAGGGCATATTGCCTAATAAAACAAAGGAGCAATTTATGAAGAAACAAGTTAAAATGGGAGCAGACGGAAAACCTGCTTTCGGCATGAGAGATAAAATTGCATACGCGGCTGGCGACTTCGGTTGCAATATGAGTTTTTCTCTTAAAGGAACAGTACAAACCTTTTGGTTAGCGTTTATGCTACTTGAAACAGGGCTACTTTCATTACTATTACTTATCGTTCAAATTTGGGACGCTATCAACGACCCTATTATCGGCTCGCTTATAGACGCAGACAAGAGAAAGTATAAAAGGGGCAAGTTTAAAACTTATATACTCATCGGTGCAATAGGGCTACTTGTTGCTGGCGCGCTAGTGTTTATTCCTATCCCAAGCGCACCGCTAGCAGTTAAATGTATCGTGTTTATTGCAGGCTACTTGATTTGGGACGCTTGCTACACCATTGCAAACGTGCCATACGGCTCTATGCTTTCACTTGTGACGACCGACGGTGCAGAAAGGTCGCAATTATCAACTTGGCGTTCAATCGGCTCTATGTTTGGTAATCTTCTTCCACAAATCATTTTACCTATGCTTATTTGGCAAAAACAATTTGATAAAGATGGCAAACCTGTTCTCAATGAACTTGGCGAACAAGTAGAAGTTTTAATGGGTAATAGAGTATTCCTAGCCGCTTTAATAATGGGCGTTTTAGGATTTATAGCATTTATGTTTATGCTTAAAAAGATTACTATTCGTGTTGATGAAAACAGCGTGAGAACTAGCGAAGGCGGTGAAAAATTCAACGTTATCAAAGCGTTTGGCAACTTTATGAAAAACCGTCCTGCTGTTGGCGCAACCGTTGCTGCAATGGCAATGTTCTTAGGTATGAACTCTGCAACTACTGCAACCACCATTATGTTCGCAACGTATTTTAACAAAGCGTCGCTTTCAGGCTTGGTTATGGCAATCGGGTTTGTTCCTATGCTATTCTTTATGCCGTTCATCAAAAAAATCGTTAATAAATTCGGTAAAAAAGAATCTTCTGCGGTAGGCTCTTTCGTTTCAGTTATTGGTGGCGTTATAATGCTACTATTCCCACTAATTTCTAACAAAACTATCGCATTAGTCGTTTACGTTTTAGCACTTTCTATATTCGGTATCGGTATGGGTATTTACACCTGTGTATCGTGGGCGTTTATGGCTGACGCTATTGACTACAACGAATGGAAAACGGGCAAGAGAGAAGAAGGCGTTGTTTATTCGCTCCACTCTTTCTTTAGAAAACTTGCGCAAGGCATAGGCCCATCTATCGTGCTACTTTTAATGGGTGCGCTTGGCTATATTTCAGCAAAAGGTACTGACGGACAAACTATCGAAGTTGCATACAATATGTGTTGGTTAGTTAGTGGGCTATACCTATTTAGTGCCGTTTTAATGTTCGTTTCTATCGCGTTTATCTATAACCTAGACAAGAAAACTCTTGAAAAAATGAACGCTGACCTTGCTACTAAAAGAGTTATCACCGAAGATAGCGGTATAGCGGAAGACGTTAAAGAAACCAACGCTGTTATCGAAGACGTTGCTACCGTTGTGGTTAATTTTACTGACGGCGACGATTCTAACAACTAAAACTATTTAACTTAAAACAGGGGTTTTTATGAGAAAAATTATAAATATTAATAGCGACTGGTTTTTTACAAAAGACACCACCGATATAAGCGTTAGTGGTGGGGAAAAGATAAATCTTCCACACACCTATAACGCGCAAGACGGATATGATGGCGGAAACGATTATTTTAGGGGTTCGTGCCTTTATCGCAAGACCTTAGATAAAAAAGATTTGCCAAAAGCCGACCTATATTACTTAGAATTTAGGGGTGCAAACTCATCGGCAGACGTTTACGTGGGTGGCGAAAAGTTATTCCATCACGATGGTGGTTATTCTACGTTTAGAGTGGACATAACTTCTAGCATAAAAGACCAAACGGATATTGCCGTTATAGTAGATAACTCACCAAACGAAACCGTTTATCCACAAATGGCAGACTTTACTTTCTATGGCGGTTTATATCGTGACGTTAATATCGTGTGCGTAAACAATGCGCATTTCGACCTTGATTATTATGGCGGAAACGGCTTAAAAATCACGCCAAGCGTGCTAGAAAAAGACGCTAGCGTAGAAGTAGAAGTTTTCGTTAAAGGCTTAACTGATGGGCAAGAATTAGTTTACACGCTATACGACAAAGAAGAAAAAGAATTAGACAAAATTACAACAACTGACACCAAAGTTAATTTCGATATTAAAAACGTGCATTTATGGCACGGCAGAAAAGACCCTTATCTATATTGTTGCGAAGTAGAAATCGTAGAGAAAGGCAAAGTTTTAGATAACGTTTGTTCTAGATTTGGTTGCCGTACGTTTAAGATAGACCCAGAAAACGGCTTTATTTTAAACGGCGAAGAATACCCACTACGCGGTGTTTCAAGGCACCAAGATAGAACGGGCTTTGGCAACGCGCTACTTAAAAAGCATCACGAAGAAGATATCGATTTAATTATGGAAGTAGGCGCAACGACCATAAGACTTGCGCACTATCAACACGACCAATATTTCTATGACCTATGCGACGAAAAAGGTTTAGTTATTTGGGCTGAAATTCCTTACATTTCAAGGCATATGCCTACGGGGCGTGAAAACACCATTACCCAAATGAAAGAACTTATCACCCAAAACTACAATCACGCATCTATCGTGGTTTGGGGACTTTCTAACGAAATTTCTATCGCAGGTTCAGACGAAGACCTTTTAGAAAACCATAGAATACTAAACGATTTAGTTCACGAAATGGACAAAACGCGTTTAACCACTATTGCAGTAGTTTCTATGTGTAAAATCACCGACCCATACTTACAAATACCAGACGTGGTTTCGTTTAACCACTATTTTGGTTGGTATGGTGGCGACACTAGTATGAACGGACCTTGGTTTGACAACTTCCACAAAACCTACCCAAATATACCGGTAGGTTGTAGTGAATATGGTTGCGAAGCACTTAATTGGCACTCATCTAATCCGTTCCAAGGCGACTATACCGAAGAATACCAAGCATATTATCACGAAGAACTAATCAAACAACTCTTTACCCGTAAATATTTATGGGCAACTCACGTTTGGAATATGTTTGACTTTGGTGCAGACGCTAGGGCAGAAGGTGGCGAAAACGGACAAAACCACAAAGGTTTAGTGACAATGGATAGAAAGTATAAAAAAGACGCGTTCTTTGCTTATAAAGCGTGGCTTTCTGACGAGCCGTTCGTTCACGTTTGTGGCAAGAGATACGTTGATAGAGTAGAAGACGTGACTAAAATAACCGTTTACTCTAACCAACCCGAAGTTGAACTTTTTGTAAACGGCGAAAGCGTTGGCAAGAAAACTGCGCCCGACCATTTCTTCTATTTCGACGTTAAAAACGTTGGCGAAAGCGTTATCGTTGCAAAGGCAGGCGAACTTGTAGATGAAAGTAAAATTCGCAAAGTAGAAGTATTTAACGAAGATTATAGATTAAAAGAACAAGGTGCAATACTTAACTGGTTTGACGTAAACGCGCCAGAAGGAAGATTTTCGCTAAACGATAAGATTTCCGATATAATGAGCACTTTTAGGGGCAAGTTGTGGTTTGTTCGCGTTGGGCTTGGCATTAAGAAAAAAATGAACAAGAACAAAAAAGGCGATAAAAAATCAGGTGGATTCGACGTAGACCTTAAAGGCGGTGCGGACGGCGGTTTAATGCAAATGATGGGTGGTTTTACCGTGCTTAGATTAACTAGCATGATGGGAATGATGAATATTAGTTTCACCAAAGAAGAACTACTTAAATTAAACAAAAAACTAAACCGTATTCGCAAGCCTAAAAACAAAAAGAAATAAGAAAACGTAAAGAAAAAACCGTTCAAACGAACGGTTTTTTTGTTTTATAAAATTTAGTTAAGCATCTATAACGCAATTTCCCAAAGTGGTTGGAGCACGTTGTACACATTCTTCTATAACCACGTCTGATTCGCCAAGGTTATTAAGCAATACTTGGAACGAATTTTTGTTATGCAAAATTCTAGTTTCCGAAGAAGTTTGAGCAAACGCTGCGCCCCAGTAATCAGAAAGCGAGAAACTATCGCCGTATATAAAGATTTTAATATCGCTAGGAACTGACGATTTAACGAAATTGATAGGCGCTTTTCTTGAATACGTTGGTTTATATTCGTATTTTAGGCTTGGCGTTTTTTCGGTTAGATATTCCGAAAGGTAAATGGTCGTAGCAAGGTCGCCACTACGGGTAGAAGTGCCTAAACCAAACTCTGTGCAAACGGGCACGTTCTTATCAGGGAACATAGGTTTAATAACGTTCATAACTGCTTCGTAGCCGTAATGCGAACCAAGTTTGTTCCAATGCGTATCGTATTTATAGAACAATTGATTTGTTGCAGTTTTTTTAGAAAGCAAATAATCCTTAGAATAAATAAACGGAACAGGGCAATCTCTTTCATTTAGGTATTCGATAAGTTGGTCTATCGCCGTGTAATCAGCGTTTTCTAGCCTATCATATTCTGGGTAAATAGTTTGTTTTTCGGCAGCCAAGAAAATAACGTATTTTTTACCTAAATCACTTAAAATTTGGTATTTTTTCATAATTCCGTTGTAAATTCTTTCTAGTTGCGCGTCTGACAAAACGTATTTGCCACTAACCATTTTTCTAGTGTTAGAACTTTCGTAAAACAGCCATCCGTTTTTGCCGATACTTGTGACAGACGGCACTAGCGAAGTGTTGAAAACTTTGTATTCGGTATAAGAATAAAGTTCTACCATTTTAGATTTTAATGGAAAATGGTCGTTATAATGTTCGTCAAAATCATCGGCAAAGCCCGAATAGTTAGTAAACAATTCGTTGATTTTAGGCATTTCTTTAAGCGCTTTTTGTTCGTAGTTTTTGCCAGCCGAAACACCAAACGCGTACATTATAGGAAAGCACAACGTAATCAAGGCGAATATTATAACGAAAACTAAACTTACCACTTTTTTAGCAGTAAATTTCTTTTCTTTGCTTATTATATTACAATCTTTCGTATCCATAATTCACCTACTAGAATTGCGCGTAAATAAACGGCGCTGATTTGCCCGATAAAACAACGGGCACGCACACCACAAATACTGCGATTAAAAAGATATAAGAAACTATTTCTAGGCTAAGAATAAGCCCTTTGTTTTGTGTTTTATAAATTCTATCTTTGATAATGGTAAGTAGTGGGGTAGAGCCAATAATACCAACGATAAATAGAATTAAGTGCGCAAACGATAGCGCAGGCATACCCGAACTAAATCCGTTTGCAAAGAACATACTACCTATAAACCCGAACGCGTATGATATACTAGACGCTCTAAAAAATACCCAACCGATAGTGACAACAAGCATAGTATAAAAGTGCCTAATTGCTTTTGGCGTTTTGTTTATAAGGTTTTTCATAGGTTTTGGTTTTTCTATCATATTAAATATAGCGTGGTAGATGCCCCAAACCAAAAACGTGACGTTCGCGCCGTGCCAAATACCACTTAGCGCAAACACCAAAAATAAGCCCAAATACATTTTGAACTTGCCCTTTCTGTTTCCGCCGATAGTAAAGTAAACGTAATCTCTAAAAAACGTTGATAGAGAAACGTGCCAACGCCTCCAAAAATCAGTAAGGCTATCAGCAACGTAAGGGTGGTTAAAGTTTTCTTTATAGTTAAAGCCAAGCATTTTAGCAACGCCTATCGCCATAGAAGAATAACCCGCGAAATCGAAATAGATTTGTAGTGTGTAGAATATAATTCCAACCCACGCTCCACCAGCGCCAAGCGCAGAAGTAGAAGTGTTAAACACTTCGTTAGCAACCTTGCCAAAGAAGTTTGCTATAAGAATTTTTTGCCCAAGCCCGATTAAAAAGCGTTTAAGCCCAAGGCTAAACCCATCAAGCGTGATAATTCTATCGTCTAGTTCTTCCTTAATATCGTTATATCTAACGATAGGGCCAGCCGTGATTTGCGCAAAGCAAGAATAGTAAACGCCAAACTTAATAAAATTAGTCGCTGGCGCGCACTTTTCGGTATAAACGTCTATTATATAAGAAACTGCTTGGAACACGTAGAACGAAATGCCAAGTGGTAGCGCAACTTTAAGAACGCTATAATGTGCAATACCTAGCACCCATAGCACGCTGTTTAAAAGTTCGCCAAGCATAGTTATATACTTAAAGAACACTAAAAGCGAAAGGTTAATACAAAGTAAACAAATAAAAAGCGTTTTAACTAAACGTGGCTTTTCCGCCTTGTGTTTTTTAGAGATTAAACCAAATCCAAAATTAAGCGCCATCGTGCCTAATAAAAGGAAGATATAAATAGGTTCCCCAAACGCGTAAAGTAGAATATTTGTTATAAATAGAAATATGTTTCTTGCTTTTTTGCCTAGTAAAACGTATATAATCATTAAAATAGGAAAGGCTAAAAACAAGAAAATAGCACTATCAAAATTCATTAGTTAATTCTCCTATGCGAGAAATTATAACATAAAATATGCTTGTTGTAAATTAAAATGCGCAATATTGCACATTTTATCGATAAAAGTCGAAACTTTGTAAAAAACTTTGTCAATTTACCCCCCCCGCAAAAAACATTGACATATACCACGCTATATGGTAAAATATATAAATTAAAATCCATAAATTTTTTTAGGACAAAAGGGGAAAGTCCATTTACGGAGGATTAAAATGAGAAAACTAAAAGTGCTTTTATCTGTTTTAGCGTTTATAACGCTCAGTTTTGCATTTGTAGGATTTATAACACCTACGTCTGCAAGAGCAGAAGAAGAAATAACCGCATCGCCATACGCTAGCCTTTGGGTTAACGACCTTGGCGGGTTTGAGCACACTGGTGCCACGCGAGACGCGAAAACTAACGGCGTTAGCGCTCTTACAACAAGCGGTAGGGTTGGCTACGATACTTATTTTGAAAACGTAGAAGTTAGCGCAATCGTTAATTTTACGACAAGGACTGCAAAGGATAATAACAGTTTTTATTTGCGTCTTAACGGCGACGTTGAGGCTGGTTCTTACACGAATAGAGGCTACCAAGTTAGATGGTATGGTAGCGGTAAATACCAAATTCTAAAAAACAACACTAGAATTTTTGGTGGTGCAAACGCTGTTAGTGGTTTACTTTCTACTACGACCGGCAAGGACTATAAAGTTGTGTTTTCTACCATTAACCTATCAGACGGAAGCGTAAAACTCACCTTTACCACGGGCAATAAAACCATTACCTTTATCGATACGGTTGGTATAGACGGCGAAGAAACCGAAAGCAACCAAGCGCCTATTTTTGGCGCGGGCAAATATATGGTTGCTTTTGGCGGAGATACTTCGGGTAGCATTCAAGGTAATGCTGATTTTAACGTTAACGCTATTAGTTTATACGATTTAGCAACCCCTTACACAAACGCTAACTTCCCAGGAACGACTATAAACGAAGATAAGAGTGTTCTTTTAACGGGTTCGGGTATTGCAGGTGGCGTTGGCTTTGCTTTTCAACAAACAAAATTTGGTTTTTATAAGTTCAACTATACGCCGATTAATACCGCGGGCACCTTGCAAATGGCAATATATGCTAGTGGAACATTAAATCGTATAAGCAATATGTCTAATAAAGGCTATGTTAAAACGTTATCTTCTTTATCACCTAGCACGTCTTACGAAATTGTTTACGGCGTAGACGTTTTAACTGACGGCGAAAGCACCGTTAATCGTATTATTACGAAAGTGAACGATAACGTTTCTATCGAAGTTGATACGGAAAACAAAGTTTCTTTATCAAATTATGGTGGCGAGCCATCTTCAATAAACAGATTATTCGTTATTCAAGGCAATAACAGCACAAGTTTTAGTGGAACGATTTCTCCAAGTGATAGCACGGTTAGTTATGAAACTAAAACGCTTTTAACTAGCGATTTAGGAACGCCAGCCAACCACTCGGGCGCTACCTTTGATAGAAATGGTGGTATTGCCAAAATGTGCGGTGGTAGAAACGCTGGATATAACGGCAACTTTAAGAACGTTAAAATTGAGTTCTATACCGATTTTACCGTTGCTGGTGAACTTGTAATGCAATTAAGGGCAAATGGTTCTGAATTTTATATGCCAGATGGTGAGGGTAGTGCTTGGACAAATAGGGGTTATACCGTTCACATTATGTCAAATGGACAAACTAATTTAACTAAAAACAAGGTTAGGATTTGCGATGGTTGGTCTTTATCAGAAGAAAAATTAACAACAACCAAAAAACACCTTATAGAATTCGGCACGGTTGACTTAACCGAAAGTGCAGTTAGAGTTTGGGCAAGTATAGACGGGAAAATGGTTGTAAACTATATAGACTATGATAATCCGATTTTAGAGGGTGGCTGGTTTACGCTTGTAAATGGTAAAAATTGTCAAGGTAAGTTATTGCCTACAATAGAATACCCTGTGCTTACTACCGACGTTTTAAGTGATACTAACGTGCTTGTTGGAGAAGACGTAGTTCTATCTTGCACGGGCGAAAACGTTTCTTATTTTATAGACGAAGATAAATCAACTGCAAACGCTACGATTAGCGAAAACAACCTTACGCCTACTTCTTCGGGCGTGGTTGTGGCGTATGCAAGTGTTAACGGCATTTATTCAAACGATATAACCTTTACTGCTCAAACAATGCCAACGCTTACCGACGTTCCTACCGAACTTAAACTTTCCGAAACGGCAACGATAGGCGTTTCTTGTGCAGACGGCACGGAAATCCTTTCAAAAGCGTTCTATTTAGTAAACGGCACGGGCGAAGGGGTTATCGATGCTCAAACGGGTTTAATTACCCCTGTTAGAGCGGGAACGATTAGCGTTTATGCCATTGTTAATGGAATTAGAACGGAAGAACAAACAATCAATTTAAAACTAGCAACTATCGTGACAATTTCTGCTCCATCACAAATAGAATTTGGCGATACGGGTGTTATTAACGTTTCTTTAAGTGATAGTTCAAGCATAGAAAGTAAAGAATTTATCGTAGAAAACGATAGTGGCGAAGCAACGATTAGCAATAGTGGCGAAATAACCACTATTAAAGCGGGGCTTGTTAGAGTGTATGCGATTGTAAACGGCGTGGTTTCTAACACCATAGAGTTTACTATTATTCCAAAAATTACTCTAATCGCACCAAGCGTTATCATTAAAGGTCAGAACGTAGCGCTTGACTTTAACGTTTTAGGCGCAGACAAACAAGACGTTTCTTGTTCTTATCAAATAGTTTCAGGCTCTAACGTTGCAGAAGTTAACGTGGCAACGGGCGCGCTAAACGTTTTAACTGACGGGCAATTTAGTGCTAAATTAGTGGTTTCGGGTGAAGATTTTACTGCCGAAAGCCAAGTAATGCAAATTAAAGTTATCAAAACAGTTATAACCGCTAGCCAAAACGTTATCGAACACGGCTCTAACCTAGTAGTTAGCGCGGGACTAAGCGATGCAAGTGTGCCAGACACTATCGTATATGAAGTTCAAAACCTTACGGGCGAAGGTGATATCGATGCCCAAACGGGAGAGATTACCACTATTAAAGCGGGTAAGGTAAAAGTTTACGCTATTGTAAACGGCATTGAAACTGAAAAATTAGAAATAACGATTATTCCTAAGGTTTCACTAACGCTTTCTGCATCAAAAATTATTAAAGGCGAAACCTTAACTTCTACAATAGAAGTTTTAGGCGCAACCGAATATAGCGTTAGTTATCAAATCGTTTCGGGCGAAAGCGTGGCGCAAGTTAGCCAAATGGGTGTGTTCACCATTAAAGATGCGGGCGAATTTAGTGTTAAAGTAATCGTTTCGGGCGTAGATTTTACTGCTGAAAGTCAAGCAGTTTCGGTTATCGTTATTAAAGCCGTTTTAACTAATATTCCAGATGCACCTATTATTGTTGGTGGCGAAAAATTCAGCGTTGGTGCTACGTTAAGTGACGGAAGTCAAATAGAAACGCTTTCTTTCCAAAGAGAAAACCTTAGCGGTAAGGCTGATATAGACGCCTTGACGGGTGAAATTACTGCAATCGGCGCGGGTACCGTTAAAATCTTTGCCGTTGTTAACGGACAAAGAACTAACGAAGCCACTATCACCATTATTCCTAAACTATCAATAAATAAAGTTGGCGCGTTTGCGTTTACGGGTGTTTACGATTTAAGTAATTATTGGAGTGTTAACTGCGAACTACCAGAAGAAGACATAACCGTTGTTTTTGAACTTGTTTCTTCTAACGATTATGCAACTCTTAACGGAAGTATTTTAACGGCAGGCACAACCCCTGGGGTAATTAGACTTAAATGCACGATTTATGGCGAAACCTTCTCTGCTGTTAGCGAAGTAGAAGATTTCTCTATCGAACAACCAAAGGTAATCGTTCAAAACGATTTAATCGACAATATAAACGTTGGACAAAGCGTGACCATTGTTGCTAGCATTTCACACGGCGGTATAACTATCAATTCTTCTAGGATAGTAATTTTATCTGGCGAAGATTTAGTGACCGTTAGTGGTATGACCATTACTGCTAAGGCGGGTGGACTAGTTAAATTTAAGGTTATCGTTAACGAAATGTTTGAAGATACCGACGAAGGACTTGAAATTTCGATTGAGCCACTTGTTGCAACCATTATTGCTAACGAAGAAATTTATGCTGGCAAAACCGAACAAGCAAGCATTATGTTCAACTCTACTTACTACACGGCAAGCAACGTTGTTTGGAGTGTTGTATCGGGCGCAGACTTTTTAAGCATTAGCCAAACGGGTGAAATTACTGCTATTTCTGAAGGTACAGCCGTGATTAAAGCCGTTGTTGATGAAATATATACTGCAACCTTAACAATCGAAGTTAAAGGTAAAGTAAACGTTGCGGGAATCAGCCCTAACGCCGAAGTTAAAGTTGGTTCTACGCTTACACTATCATACACAACCGACCTAGAAATCGAAGGTGAACCTAGTGTAGAATTCATTATCGTGAAAGGACATAAATATATTTCCTTAGACGAAAACGGAACGCTTATTGCACTTGAAACGGGCGAAGTTTCGGTTAAAGTTGTTGTGAACGGCGTTGAATCGCAAACGTTAACTTTCAAGATTGTTGAAAATTATTTAGATAGCAGACCTGACGACCCAACCGAAGGCTCTGACCCAGGGCTAGAAGAACCAAGTTCTAACGCGGGCTTAATTATAGGTTTAAGCGCTGCGGGTGCAGTTGTTGCTATTAGTGGTGCAACGGGCACGACTATATTCGTTCGTAAACGTAAAAGAAAATAAAGGACTAAAACCAACCAATGAGAAGAAGTATTAAAAATTTGGCTTTTGCGCTAGTGGCGGTAATGAGTTTTTCGGCCGTGTCTACAATTTATTCGACAACAAGGGTTGTAAACGGCGAAGAAGACGTTGTTCCACTTATAAGATATGATTTGCCTTATATAGATGAGCAAACCGAAATGCCAATATTAGGTTATATGGGCGTTCCCGGAAATCCTATGGGCACGGCTACTCCAAGTTTTTTAACTAGGGCAAACATACAAGCCTATATAGACGCGGGTTTTAACATTATGTCGGGGCTATACGAAAAAGTGCCACTTCATAATGCCGAAGTGTTTAAGGCGCTTGAAATTTGCGAAGAATTAGAACTTTGCTATTTCGTGTGCGATAATAAATATCGTTCTAGTTTTGATAAGCCACAAACAAGCACGCCTGATAAAGACCACTTCGTAAGTCTAATGCAAAACGACTTTTATTTCGATAGCCCAGCGTTTGGGGGCATTGCCGTTAGAGATGAGCCTAACATACATTGCTTTGACCAAATGGGTAGCGTTTCTAAGGCGCTTAACGAAATGACCGATGGCAAAAAACTCACTTATACAACTCTTTATCCAAAGGGCGCAAACCAAAAACAACTTGGTTTTTCTACTAAAAAAACGTCTTCGACTTGGGAACAATACGAAGAATACGTTAAACTTTATTTAGAAAAGGTAAACCCAACCGTTCTTGCTTACGACTGCTACACGATTACTAGGGCAAACTCTACCGTGTCTAGCACTAATGGTAAAAACGGTACGGTTGGAAACTATATCAGGTCGCTTTCTATGATGAGAAAGTATGCAATGGAATATAATATTCCGTTCTGGGTGACCGTTGCTTCGCACGACCACGTTGGAAACGTTGGCGATAGTATCCCTATAAAGCGCACAAGTTGGGTTGTAAACACAAGTTTGGCCTATGGCGCGAAAGGTTTACAATATTACACCTATTGGAACGATGGCGCGGGCAGTTCTAACAAGGATTCTTGGGCAGACCAAGGTGACGAGCGTAGCCAAGGTTTAGTGACCATTAACGGCGCACTAACCGACAACTATTATCGTATTCAAAAAATCAACAACAACGTAAAACTTATCGACGAAATCTTGCTTAACGCCGAACACAAAGGCATTATGCAATTCGGCGTGCAATACGTTGAACTTATTGCCGAAGACATTTTATATTCTTTCGGTGCACTTCGTAAAGTTAGTGGAGATGCGTTCGTTGGTTGCTTTACTCATAACGGAAACGACGTTTACTACGTTGTAAACAACTCAGTTTCTTCGGGTATAAAAACCTTTAAGGCAGACTTTACTTCTAACGTAAACGTAAGACTTACGGGGCTAAATTACGTGACGGACGAAAACCCAAGCGGGACAGTTTCTATAACCGACGTAAATACGGTTGGCTTTAATCTTGCTGGTGGCGAAGCCGTGCTAATTGAGGTGATAAAATGAGAAAGTTAGCATTATTTTTCGTTTTAGTTATAACCTTTTTAGCAACGTTTACTTGTGGCTTTACGTTTGCCGTGGCAGACGATAGCGTTTCGCCCATAGAGCCTAGCGTTTTAACCTTGCCAGACCTTGGCAACCCTTCTATTGCGGGCAACGGCTCTTATTACGACGACGGTATGCTTTGCTATGCGTCTAGTAGTAATACCATCGGGTATAGAAAAGATTTAACTAGCAGTTTAGTAGAATTTGATATCGTTTTCGATTATCTAAAACACCCTGGTTGTTTTGGCTTAACGTTTAGGGCAACCGAACTAGATAGAATAAGCAAAGCGGGTGGCTATACCTTTACAATGTATCCATCGGGAGATGTAGAAGTTAAGGGCGTTTCGGGTGTTTCTGGCGATTATTCGGGCTTTTCAGTTGGCGAAAGATATAGAATTAGGGTTGGTGCAATAACAGAAGGTACAAGCGTTAGGCTATATTTTAGCGTGAACGGAACTGAAATTATTAACGAATTAACCCAAACCGTGCTTACGGGTAGTTGGTTTAACGTTTGTGGTGAAGGCGATACAAAGGCAAAACTTTATTCAACCAAAAAAGAAATTGTTCCTGCCTATTACACCTACACTAACTCTACAATCGGTGGTTATCCATCGGCTACGGCAGACGGCGTTGTTTACGACAAATATAAAAACGTTACGCTAACGGCAAGTAGGGGAACGTTCGGTTGGTGGCAAGGTTTACAAAACTTTTCTTTTGAAACCAAAATGAACTGGTCTAACTTTGCATCTGGCGCTAATATTTGGGTTTCTTTAAGGGCAAACGCATTTGACAGAAACAACGCTATAACTAGTGGATACGTTATTAAAATCGGTCAAACGGGCAACGTTTCGATTACCAAAAAGGGCGCTAGCATAAGCGCAAGCGGTAGTTGGAACTATAAGGCTAACACCGACTATATTTTTGAGTTTGGCGCTGTTGACCTAGATGAAAGTCGCACGCTAGTGTTCGTGACCATTAACGGAAAACCCGTTTGTAGTTTAACCGATACTGAGCCACTTCAATCAAAGGGCTATATTAACTTTAACGGCGACGGGGCAGTTAATTGCACGTTCAGGTCTGTTTCAAGCAAGGTTAACCCGTTAAAAACGGACGTTAACGCTTATCAAGATTATACCGAAATAATCACTTATTTTGATAACGCCGTTGCTTACGATAGTTTAGTGCACGAAGATTTTAGCACCGAAATTAAAGATGCAATCAAAGTAAACGGATTTAGTGTTAATGAGTTTAACGAAACGTTCTATAGTGTTGATGGCGAAGAAAAAACGCTTGCTCTTGAACTAAAATATCAAGACAATAAACTATATATAAACGTTAAGAACACGCTTTATAAAGTTCAAGGCAACGCGACAAAGACTTTTGTATTTTGCGAACTAGAACTTAAAAAGACGGGCGACGGTAAAGGTTTTGTTTGCCCAAGTGGAAAGTTCTTAAAACAAACCTACTACTTTGTAGTACAATAATTAACTATTTTGTAGTGCAATAATTAACTATTTAAACGCCGAAAAATTCGGCGTTTTCTTTTTGTTAAAAAAGGCTATAAAAGGTTAGTTTTATATCTAAAAATGTATTGCAAATAAAATCTTTCCGTGCTATAATAATCAAAGTAAAACGAATTCAAGGAGACTTTTTATGAAAAAGATGAGAGTTGCCATTATCGGCCAAGGCAGAAGTGGCAGAGATATTCACGGCAGATACTTTTTAAGCAAAGAAAACGATAACGTAGAAGTTGTTTACATCGTTGATGAAATCAAAGAAAGAAGGGAAAACGGCGAAAAGGCTTTTGGTTGCCCTTCACTTGCAAGTTATAAAGATTTATACGGCAAAAATAGCGAAATAGACGTTGTTGTTAACGCATCTTTCTCTCAATATCACTATCAAATTACCAAGGACTTATTAAACCACGGCTTTAACGTTTTAGTAGAAAAACCTTTTTCTAGAACGTATAAAGAATGTAAAGATTTAATCAAGACCGCTAAAAAGAACAACGTGACCGTTGTTGCTTTCCACCAAACCCTATTTGGCGAATCTTACCTTAACGCTAAAAAATTTATCGAAAGTGGTAAACTTGGCGAAATTTTCCAAATCAATATAAAATATTCGGGCTACGCTAGGCGTTGGGACTGGCAAACACTTCAAAAATGTGTTGGCGGTAGCGTTTACAACTCTGGTCCGCACCCTGTTGGTCAAGCGTTAGAACTTCTTGGTTGGGAAAATAAACCAAAAGTAGAATTTTCGGATATGCGCGCGCTCATCACTAGTGGCGACGCTGAAGACTACGGCAAAATTATTCTATCTTGCAAAGGCAAGCCAAACGTAGACCTTGAAATCTGTTCGGTAGACGCGTTTGCTAGCGACTACGTTTATAAAATTTTCGGCTCTAAGGGAACGCTTGTTTCAACCCACGCGCACTACAAAGCAAAATACGTTAAACTAGAAGAATTAGACGCTAAACCTGTTATCGAAGAAACCTTACACGATAAAGACTGGAATCCACAATTCTGTGGCGAAAATTTACCATTTATCGAAGAAGAAGGCGATTTAGGTGACCTTACGTTTGACGGCGCAGTTAAAAAATTCTACGATATGTTATACGATAACATCATCAACAAAAAACCATTAAAGATTACCCCAGAAATGGGCGCAGAAGTAATTAGGGTTATTGAAACTGCACACAAAATCGCTGGTTTATAATACTAAACTAAAACGTTATGCCCCACGCAAACTGCTTGGGGCATAATTTAATTAAAGCGAAACCTACTTAAAACTTAAAGGAAAACATATGGCTAAAAAAACAAAACTTTTAATAATAATATTAAGCATAGTATTTGGCTTGTCGATTTTTACGGGCATATTTATCGCTAGTGGCAAAAGAATTGACGGGAAAACCCAAGTTTCTATGAAGGTTATGAATAGAGCCGTTGACAAAATCGACTACGTTAGCGAAATTATGTTTAAGGCGGTAGAAAACTCTGAGAAACCTACTGTGCCCGAAGGTGAAACTTTAAGCGCA
>JAZLCK010000055.1:0-89595 GCA_045614165.1 Christensenellaceae bacterium
ACTATTTCCTTTTCCTTTTCAAGTTCTCTTAAGCACCCTGTAATAACGAGCGTATCCGTTCCGCAAGAAGCGTGACGAGCATGGTACTCTAACGTTCCAATCGGAATAACGAAAGGTACTTTTCTATCCACCGCGTCTTGAATTTCATCATATAACATATCGAGCATTTGCATAGTTTTTTTCTCCTAAAACATTGATTACTTAAATTGTATATGAAATATCTATAAAAGTCAAGATAACAAGATAAAAATAGTTATCCTAAACCGATTTATTGTTTCTAAACTCTGATGGCGAAACGCCTACTTGCTTGGTAAAATAAAAGGTAAAATAGTTAGAGTTAGAAAAGCCTATTTCGCTTGAAATTTCGGTGATATTTTTATCCGTGCAAAGAAGTAATACCTTTGCTTGTTCTATGCGCGTTTCTATCATAAATCTTATGGGCGAAACGCCGTATTCGCGCTTAAAACTATGCCCTAAATGGCTTTTAGAGATAAAAAAACGTTTAGAAAGTTCTTCCATCGTTAGTTCTTTATCAAAGTTTTTAACGATAAAATCTTTAACTTTTTCAGTTAAAAGATAACCCGTGCTTTTTTGAATTTTTTCTTCTCTAAACGTTAGCGTTTGACTTATTACGTCTAAAATTTCGTAGATGGCGGAATAGGCGCGCAACGTTCTTATTTTTGATTTTTTCGCGTCGATTTCAAATTTGCGCATTATGGCGTATAGCCGATTATCTTTTTTTCTTAAAGAAACTTTCCTAAAAAAGGGCTTATATGTAAACGCCTCTAAGCAAAAATCGGTTATGGCTAGGTTAAAATATTCCAAAGGCTCTTGGCTAGAATAAAGCCTGTGTTTCGTGCCTTTACTTACAACAATAACGTCGTTTGCGCAAACTTCGGTTTTTTCGGTTTGCGTTTCAAAAACGCCTTTGCCTTTTTCGAAATAAAAAATTTCTACGTGCTCGTGCGCGTGAAAAACGCAATACTTAAATTCGCTAGAATTGATAGAAATTTCGTCGTGCACTTTGCAAAAATGTTTGAGCGTGGGCAACTGGTAGCCTTGCGAACTGCCTTTTTCTACTAAATCTAAAAAATAATATTTGGTGTTTCTATCTGGGTTTTTCATTTTTTTACTATATTAAAAACGGGCTGTTTGCCCGTTTAATTTTTTTATTTAGATTGGTGCAATGCAAGTTATAACTAGGTATCCAACGTAAACGGCAAGTAGCGCTGCGCCTTGCCATCTTGAAAATTTAGAAGATATAAGCATAGGCACTACTGCGATTAAGCCTGCTAAGAGGCACGCCGAAACGTCTATTACCGTAAAGGTAAACGATATAGGAAGCGTTGCGCCCGAAACTATTGCGCAAAGTGGCATTATAAGCGTCATATCAAGGATGTTCGCGCCTAAAATGTTGCCAACCGAAAGGTCTGATTGTTTTTTAACGATAGCCGTGATAGTGGTCACTAGTTCTGGAAGCGAAGTACCAACTGCAACGATGGTAACGCCGATTATACGTTCCGAAACACCTATATAGAGTGCGATTTCGGTTGCGCTATCTACTAAAAAGTCTGCGCCAAACACGATACCTGCAACGCCCGTGATAAACTTAACTATGTTGATAATTATAGTTTTTTTGTCTTTTTTAACGGTTTTTGCTGTATTTTCTACCTTTTCGCCGTTTTCGTTAAGCATAGCAGGTTGTTCGTTCTTTTTAGCAAGCATAACGTTTTCTACTAAGAACACCACAAAAATTATAAGTAGCGCAATAGAAAACCAAATATTAACGCCACCCGTAAGCCCTGCAATAAGCGTTAGAGCAGTTGCAAGAATTAGGTATGCTGATTTTCCGTAGAAATCTTTGCGGTTTATAATAGACGGCATAAAGAGTAAAGATAGAGCCATAATAAGCCCCGTGTTAGCAGTAACGCTACCAACGGCGTTGCCTACCGCCATATCTACTTTGCCTTGTGCACCGGCAATAAGCGAAACTAAAAGTTCAGGGAGCGTTGTTGCAACACTAACGATTGTTGCGCCGATAATTAGTTTTGGAATACCACTAACTTCGGCTATCCAAGATGCAGCGTCCACGAAAAAGTCGCCACCCTTAACTATAAGTATTATTCCCACTACAAAAAGTAGTATAGTTAGAAAATCCATTTAAATTTTCCCCTTAATTAGTTTTTTTATATATTCTAGCAGTTTTTTATAAATATTTCAACTATAAATCGCTATTTTTCGCCAAGAAGAATTTGTTTGTTCGTGCCGTAGAAAATATCATCTCTTTTTGATACGATTTTCAAAAATTCTTCTAGTTTATCCCAAGTATCGCGCATATTAAGTTCGTAAGAGTGCCCCATTATGCTAAATAGTTTTGGGCTAGTGGGTTTAAGGTTAACAAAGTCTTCTGCAAGCCTAAACAAATTATCGTAATCGTTATGAGATAGGGTTGGGTGAAAACGATAAAGGTTAGTTGGCATTTCAAAGTTATAAGTAAAGTCTATGGTGCGCGCGTATTTAACTTTGGTGTTTTCTTTTATGATTTTTGCCACCCTTTCGTCGTTATTAACGCCACCGCAAGGGTAAGCAAAACCCACTATTTCGTAGCCGAAAATTTTAGATAGGTTTATTCTATCTTCTTCTACTTCTTTAATAATTTCTTCTTTTGATAGTTCGGTAAGGTTTGGGTGCGTTAAGGTGTGCGCTGCGATTTCGTGCCCGTTATACAGCCCGTTTATTTCATCTAGCGTTAGCCTTAGGTGTGGAATAAAAAATTCGTGCCAAGTAAAATCGTGCCTTGTGCCGAAAAGCTTAGAGTTAAGGTTAAAAGTGCATTTAATATTGTATTTGTTTATTAGTTCAATAAATCTAACGTCTTCTACTACCCCGTCGTCGAAAGTGAACGTTAGGGCTTTCAATTTTCCATCGAACATAATTTCTCCTTTATGATAAAAGCCCCACGCGTGTGGGACTTTTTTGTTTTATAATAATATGATTAAGAATTGCGAAACTAAAACTATTAGCACTAATGCAATAGGATAGGTAGCAGCGTAGGCAGATGCAACGTCGTCTGACTTAGAAACGTTAATTAACGCGCCAAGTGCCGGCGTTGAAGTCATACCGCCCGTTATAGAACCAAGGTTATTTAGTAGTGGAAGTTTTAACGCGCGTTTTGCTAGGAAGAAACCTACAATCATAGGCACCATAGTCATAACAGCGCCACCACCAAAGCCCCAAATTACGATTGCTCCACCATATTTAGATACTTGTTCTACAAGTGATACTCCGCCGTGGAAACCTGCGCCTAAAAGGAAGAACATTAAGCCGAATTCTTTTAGAACTTTAAGGGTTGTTTCGGGGATTTTAAGAGAAAGTTTACCTAGTCTGCCAAAATGCCCGAATAGTAAGCAACCGATTAAAACACCACCCGTTGTGCCTAGTGAAAAGCAAGGTCCGTCGAACCCTTTGCCTGATAGTGGGATAGTGATAGAGCCAAGAAGTAGCCCAAACACTACGGCAAGCGCAAACGCCGTTAAACCAAACGGGTCGCCACAGAATAATTTTTTGCCTTCTTCTTTAACTTCTTCGGCTTCGACTTTTAGAAATTCTCGTTCTTTTTGCATATCGGCTTTAAGAAGTTTTGGAAGTATTTGAACAAACAATACAACGCCAACAACTCCAAACGGATACGCTATGGCGTGGCCTAGTGTGATAAGTGCTTCTAGGTCGCCTTGATTAGTTGCGCCGGCAACAGCGTCTTTTGCAGCAGAGAAACCTGGGGTTGAAGTAAGTGCGCCCGATAGAACGCCCGACCAGTATTCTGCGCCGTAATCAGTACAAAGTATGCAAATTACGGTGACTATTGTGCCACACAAAATTATAATTAAGCCTAAAAGAATATAGGTCTTAAAATTCTTTTTAAGGTTCTTAAAGAAGTTTGGACCGGCAATAAAACCAACTGCGCCGACAAATAGTATTAACCCTATATTTTGGAACGGGCCTTTGAAAGTAGAAACAATCGCGTCTTTTTCGCTTTCTACGTGGAACGCGCCAAGTAATGGCACGTCACCAAAGTCTAGCGTTACTAAAAAGCCGACTAGAATTGCAACTAAGAAAACGCCTGCCGTGCCAAGACTTACGCCTTTAATATCTATTGCACCAAGCAAATAGCCAAGGGTGACGATTATAAACGCTGTTGCGAATAGAACGAACGTGCTACTAAAATTAAAGGTATTGCTAACGCCACCGATAACTGCGTTATAAACCGTCCAGCCGACAACGGCTACTGCTAAAACTAATCCTACGATAAGCCATAATTTTTTAAGACTTTTTTTGTTTTCGTTTATCATAGTTATCCCCTAATTACATATCTTTTCTAGCATATTTTGGAAGAATTTGTGGAGAAAGTTTTTTAGGCGTGATACCTGCATTTTTTAATTCTTCGTTAAATTCTTTAACGTGGTTTAAGGTCATAGCCTTAACGATAGTATTCTTTGCTTTATCAGCAGCGTTTCTACCCGCGTTTCTACCAAACACGATAATATCTAAAAGTGAGTTGCCCATAAGTCTATTTCTGCCGTGGATACCCCCTACCGCTTCGCCTGCTACGAATAGGTTAGGAACGGTGCTTTCGCCGTTTGCAGAAATATCAATACCACCGTTTTGATAGTGCAAGGTTGGGTAAACTAAAATAGGCTCTTTTCTAATGTCAATGCCGTATTTAATAAACATACGTAGCATTGCAGGAATACGCTTTTCGATAGTGCCTTCGCCACCGATGATATCTATCATAGGTGTATCTAGCCATACGCCCGTGCCATCGGTAGTTTTAATGCCGTTTTCACGCTTATTGCACTCTCTAATAATAGTAGACGCAGTCACGTCTCTGGTTTCTAGCGAATATACGAACGCTTCGCCGTCTTTATTGACAAGTTGAGCACCAAGAGAACGAACCTTTTCGGTCACTAACGCACCGAAGATTTGGGTTGGTTCTGCAACGCCCGTTGGGTGATATTGAAGGGTGTCTTGGTAAAGAAGTTTTGCGCCTGCACGATAAGCAAGAACTAGCCCGTCTGCCGTTGCGCCGTAGTGGTTAGAAGTTGGGAATCCTTGATAGTGAAGTCTGCCCGCACCACCCGTTGCAATAATAACGGTTTTTGCTTTTCCAATTAAAATTTCGCCCGTTTCCATATTAAGTAGAACTGCGCCACACGCTTTGCCTTCTTCATCTTTAATGATTTCGATAGCAGAAGTAAAATCTACCACGGGAATTTTACGATTAAGCACTTCATCGCGAAGTGTTCTCATAATTTCAGCACCCGAATAGTCTTTACAAGCGTGCATACGCTTTCTAGAAGTACCACCGCCGTGAGTGGTAATCATTTCGCCGTTTTCGTCTTTATCGAACATAACACCAAGTTCGTTAAGCCATTTAATACAATCTGGCGCATCGTTTACAAGTTTATAAAGAAGTTCTGGTTTTGCAGCAAAGTGTCCGCCACCAAAAGCATCTAAATAGTGAATTGCAGGGCTATCGTTTTCTTTGTCTGCTGCTTGAATACCGCCTTCTGCCATCATTGTGTTAGCATCGCCGATACGAAGTTTGGTGACAATCATAACGTTTGCGCCCTTAGCGTGTGCCGTTACTGCTGCTGATGAACCTGCGCCACCGCCACCGATAACTAAAACGTCTACGTCGTAGTCTGGTTTAGATAAGTCGATATTAAGGTCTAACACTCTTGATTTGCCTTGTAAAAGGTCGGCAAGTTCGTGGAGCACTTTTTCGCCTTTATTTTTACCAACTTTAAGTAATTCGTAAGCGCTATCGATATAGTCGGGATGATTTTCTTTAAGAACGACGTTTTTTTCTTCTGCCGTCATACGCGGAAAGAGTTTTTTAAGTCTTTCGGCTCTGGTTGCTTCTACCTTTTTAATTGAATTTAATTGTTCTTCGGTATATTTATACATTGTTTGCCCCCTTACTTTTCAATCTCACGACTATTGTATAGTTCTTTGAGTTCTTCGATAGGTTTGTTCATAATGCTTTCGATAAGTTCAGCATAAACGCCGTCTTCGATTTCTTGAACTTTTTTGGTTAAGTGTTTAGATTCTGGTGCAATATATTTGCCGTAAAGTCTTCTAGCAAGTTCGGCAACTTGTGGGTGCGAAATACCTGCTGGGCAACGTGCTGAACATACGCCACACATTACACAGTCGAAACTTTCGTCGGCACATTTTTTATATTCGCCACGTTGAGCGTATGCGATATATTGCATTACGTTTAAGCCCTGAGTACAACTCTTTGTACAAGCATTACAGCCCACGCAAGAATAAATTTCTGGGTATAACTGCATCATAATTTGTTCGGTTGGTTTAACCTTTTCGATATCGTAAACCTTTTTAACTAGTGGGAAGAAAGGAAGTGTTGCAACAAACATACCTTCTTCTACTTGTTGTTGACAAGCAAGACAAGTTTTTAGTTCTTGCTGACCTTGAATACGATAAATGGTAGCACACGCGCCACAAAAACCATTTCTGCAACCACAACCACGAACAAGTTCGTATCCAGCATATTCCATTGCTTTCATTATGGTAAGGCTTTCTGGCACTTGATATTTCTTACCGAAAAAATATACGTTTACTTTGTTTTCCATAATTATTTCTCCATATTTTAGGTATAATTTACTAATTTTAATATTCTGGTGGTAGTTCGTCTATTTCGTCCATTCTAAATACTGGACCATCTTTACAAACGAACTTATTACCAACGTTGCATCTTCCACATTTGCCGATTCCGCATTTCATACGAAGTTCTAGCGTGGTGTAAACGCGCTCTTTCTTAAATCCTAGTTCTAATAGGCCTTGAAGAGTAAACTTAATCATTATAGGTGGGCCACATAAAACTGCCGTCATATTGCTATCAAGCCCCAAGCCTTTAACGAACGCCGGAACGAAACCAACGTGCCCTTCCCACTCTGGGTCTGGATTGTCTATGGTTAAATGCACGTTAAAGTTTGGCTCTTTTTCCCATTCGTTTCTAATTTCGTCGATATCAACAAGGTCTTCTTTACTTCTTGCGCCGTAAACCACGGTCACTTTGCCGTAGTTGCTACGATTATCTCTAACGTAGTTAATAACGCTACGAAGTGGCGCAAGCCCTATACCACCTGCTATAAAGAGTAGGTCTTTACCTAAAAAGTCGCCTTCTACCGGAAAGTTCTTGCCGTATGGGCCACGAACGGTGATTTTACTGCCAACTTCTAACGCGTGGAGTATTTCAGTAAGACAACCACATTTTTTTATAGAAAATTCCATAAACTCTTTATTCGTTGGCGAAGAAGTTATAGAAAACATTGCTTCGCTAACGCCCGGAACTGATACCATTGCACATTGACCGGGGAGATGCTCGAAAAGTTTTTTGCCGTCTAGCCCAACAACTCTAAAAGTTTTAACGTCGGGCGTGTCTTTTCTTATGTCGGTTATAACGCCGATTTTAGGAATTAGATTTTCAATGTTCATTATTTTTCTTCTCCTAAGGCAAGTATTACTTTAATAATGTTAAGGTTTTGCGGGCATTTATTAACGCATCTGCCACAGCCCACACAAGAGAACGGGCCGTATTGCGATGGATAGTAAACTAACTTGTGCATAAACCTTTGGCGATAACGTTGAAGTTGAGTAGTTCTGTTGTTGCCGTGTGCCATTAACGTAAAGTCTGAATACATACAAGAATCCCAACACCTGCAACGCATAATGCCGTCTTTTGCTTTTACGTCGCGGATATCAAAGCATTGACAAGTTGGGCAAACGAACGTGCAAGTTCCACAGCCTAGGCAGGCTTCTGATAAACTTTGCCATTTAGGCGAATTAAATAGTTCGTTTAGTTTTTCTTCCTTAAAGTTTTCTAGGTTAAGGCTTTTATAAGGGAGTTTTTCTATAATGCTTTTTATGTTGCTCTTTATGTTTTCAACTTCTTTTTCGCCATCTTCTATAAGAAGGTCTTTATAAAGTTCTAAAACTTTTTCGCCTTTTTTAGTGTTTACCTTAAAATAAGCGTAGTCTTTATCGGTATAAAGCGTTATATCGCCCGTTGGCGCGCTAGCGTCTATACCGAAAGCCGAACAAAAACAACTTTCTTCTGGTCTAGAACAAGCGTGGGTTATTATAATACCCGCATCTCTACGCGCTTTATAATAAGTATCAACGGGTTCTTGCAAAAACACGTTGTCTAAAATTTCAAAAGACTTAAAGTCGCACGCTCTAACGCCGAAAATAACGAAAGGCGAAACTTCTTTTCTAACGTCTACTATTTCGATATTGTCCTTAGAAGTCTTAAAACCCATCAAATTTTCGTAGGTAGGAAAGAAAAAGTCTTTTGCACTTTTTACGGTTTTAAGAGTATCGATACTAACTTCTGCACCACTTGAATATTTGCCGTAGTTAACTTCGCCAGCCTTTTTAATTGGCAAGAATAAGTCAAACGCGCTTGCAATTCTTTCGTATATTAGGTCTAAATTTTTTCTTTCAGTTTTAAACATTTTATTTAGCCCCCTTTACTGCATCGGTTGGTTCGATATCTTTTTCGGTGAAAGTGGTTAGTGGCGTTCTGCCTTCGCTTGTTTCACCCGCATTAAATTCGCCGTAAAATTCGTTGTAGTCTTTAATGAACTTTCTATTAAGTAGATGAAGTGGTATTCTTTGTGGGCACACTCTACTACACTCGCCACAATCGGTACATCTACCAGAAACGTGGAACGCACGGATAATGTGGAAAGTTTGTTCTTCAAACGTATCGCCGTTTACTTTTGCCGAAACGCCCGAATTGTTGTTATCGAACACACACTTAACGCACGAACATGCTGGGCAAACGTTTCTACAAGCGTTGCAACGGATACATTTAGAAAGTTGTTCACGCCAGAAGTTAAACCTTTCTTCTTCGGTCATTTCTTCTAGTTCTTTAACGCCGTTAAATCTATCACTAGGGGTGAACGTGCTTTCGGTTAAAACTATTTTTTCGTCGAAAACCTTGTGGTCTTTGCCCTTGCAACATAAGCATCTTTCAAGCACAACGTCTTGTTTATCGAACTCAAATTCGCCGTAAAGCGTTTTTACAAGCACTTTATCTTCTTTTTCGGTCACGTCTAATATGCCGTCTGCACCTTTTTCGCGCATTTTATAGATATCAAGTTTGCCATTACACTCAACGCCTATAACGTAAACGTTTTCGCGCTTAATTCTGTGTTCTTTTAAGAGTTGGTTAAAACTATAACTATCACAAGGCTTAATAAATACTGCGCTAGCGCCTTCTTTCTTGCTAATTTCTATCATATATTTAGATAGGTTTGCGCCGCAAAAGCCATTGTACACGAAATCTTTGAGTTCTTCTTCGGTGGTAAAGGTTGCAGGCGTTGGGTCGAAATAAAATTCGCCTTTCTTCCAGCCCACAACTCTCGCTACTTTTTTAGAAGATAAAAGTTCTTTTGCTTTTTCTATCATTAAAGATTGAATATCAGCCATTATTCTATCTCCTTTTTAATTCTTAAATCGGTGAGTTTTTTGTTTTCGCCAAGTTCGGTTATCGTTTTTACAAAATCGTTCATAACGCTAGAAAATTTTGCGCCTTCCGCCGCCGAAACCCACTCTACTCTCGTGCGCTCTTTTTCAATTCCTAAATAGTTTAAAAAGTTAAAGAGTAGCGCCATTCTTCTTCTAGTGTAGTAGTTGCCCGTCACGTAATGGCAGTCACCTGGGTGGCAACCGCAAAGTATAACGCCGTCTGCACCTTGTTGAAAGGCTTTTAGAATAAAGGTTGGGTTTACCCTACAAGAGCAAGGAACTCTTATGATTTTTACGTTTGCTGGATAAGTAAGTCTTGCTGAACCTGCAAGGTCTGCACCGGCGTATGAACACCAGTTGCAACAAAACGCAACGATATTTGGTTTATATTCTTTGTTTATCTCTTGCATATCTCTTCAACCTCCGATAAGATTTGTTTTGAAGAAAAGCCTTGTAAATCCATTGCGCCCGAAGGACAGGTGACTGTACAAGCACCACAGCCTTGACAAACTGCTGGGTTAACGTTTGCAACGCGTCTAATTTCAGTTCTGCCACCGCCTAGTCTAAATTCTTTATCGATATAAGTAATAGCACCATAAGCACAAACGTTTGCGCAGTTAGAACAGCCGTTGCACATTGTTTCGTTTGCCATTGCAACGCAAGGGTTGGTGCTTAGGTGGTCTTTAACAAGTAAACCTATAACCTTTGCCGCACAAGCCGATGCTTGTGAAACGGTTTCAGGGGTATCCTTAGGGCCTTGGCACACACCACAAAGGAACACGCCTGCCGTTGGGCTTTCTACTGGGCGAAGTTTTGGGTGCGATTCGTTTAAGAAATTGTTAGTATCTATACTTGCAGTAAGCAAGGTTGCAATTTTTCTAACAGATGGTTCTGGCTCGATTGCAGTTGCTAATACTACTAGGTCTGACGGGATAACGATTTGTTCGTTGTTAAGTAGGTCAGAACCCTGAACCATAAGCGTTCCGTTTTCGTTATAAATTTTGCCAACCATACCTTTAATATAGTTAACGCCGTATTGTTCTACTGCTCTACGATAAAATTCATCGTAGTTCTTTCCGGGCGTTCTAACGTCGATATAGAAAACGTTAACTTTGGTGTCCGGGTATTTTTCACGGATAAGCATTGCGTGTTTTGCCGTGTACATACAACAAATTTTAGAGCAATATGGTTTTCCACAACCCGAAACGTCCCTACTACCTACGCATTGAATAAACGTAATGGTTTTTGGGTGCGCGTTGTCCGATGGGCGAAGTAGCACGCCGTTGGTTGGGCCGGCAGCGTTCATAAGCCTTTCTAGTTCAAGTGAAGTAATAACGTCTTTATTGTCGCTATATCCGTATTCGTTAAACGCGTCTATGTTAATAGGTCTAAAACCCGTTGCAACTACGATTGCACCATATTCTCTTTCGATAAATTCGTCTTTCATGTCGTAGTTAATTGCGCCCGCGCCACAGAATTTTTGGCAAATACCACACTTGCCCGTTTTTAGTTTAATGCATTGGTCTGGGTCGATAACGGCAACGTTTGGTATTGCTTGCGCAAACGGAATATAAATTGCCGTTCTGGTGTTTAAGTTCATATTAAATTCGTTAAGACCTTTTTTAGACGGACATTTTTCCATACAGATTTTACAGCCCGTACATTTAGTTTCGTCAACGAATCTTGCTTTTTTCTTAATTTTTACCTTAAAGTTTCCAACGTAGCCTTTAACTTCTTCTACTTCGGAATAACTTAAAATATCGATGTTTTCGTTTTGCGCGCAGTCAACCATTTTTGGCGTTAAAATACACGCAGAGCAGTCTAGCGTTGGGAACGTTTTATCGATTTGCGCCATACGGCCACCGATAGTAGCGTTCTTTTCAACGATATCTACCATAAATCCGGCTTCTGCTATATCAAGTGCTGCTTGAATACCTGCAATACCGCCACCTATAACTAATGCTCTTTTAACAACGGGGCTTTTGCCTGCCGTTAGTGGAGCGTTTAGCCTTACTTTTGCGATAGCAGTTCTAACTAGTATTAGCGCTTTTTCGGTGCCTTCTTCTTTGTCTTTATGTATCCAAGAACAATGCTCTCTAATGTTTGCAACTTCTACCATATAAGGATTTAGCCCAGCGCTTTCTGCTGCGCGACGGAAAGTTGCTTCGTGCATTCTTGGAGAACAAGAACCGATAACGATACCCGTTAGTTTGTGTTCTTTAATCGCCTTTTTGATGAGTGCTTGGCCGTTTTCCGAACACATATATTGGTAATTTTCAGCGTAAACAACGTTTGGTTCACACTTGATTAGTTCGCTTAATTTTTCAACGTCTACCGTTTGTGCGATGTTAGAACCACACCAACATATAAACACGCCTATTCTTTGCATAATTTTTTCTACCTTTCGTGATATAATTTACTTTTTATTTGTTATATTTTCTGTACGCACTAACTAAAAGTTGTTGTGGTACGTTTTCGTCTATAATCGGTGGGATATCTTCGGCTTTAATTCCGTTTTTGCCTTGCTCACGCGTGATGGTTGTTCTAACTGCTTCGATAACGTTTGCTGGGGCAACTGCTCTTGGACAACGCTCTACGCACGCCATACAAGTTAGGCAGTTCCATATAGCCTTGCTTTCCATAAGTTTCTCTACGTTTCCACTAACAAGATAACTTACGAATTGGTGTGGCTTTATATCCATATCATTAAACGCTGGGCAACGGCCTGAACATTTACCGCATTTCATACACTTAACAACGTCTGTATTAGAGATTTCTTTTAAATGATTTATTAGGTCTAATTTATCCATTATTTAACCCCCAACGCTTCTGCAAGTAGTTCGGTAAAATACTTAACAGGTAAAATTTTATCGCCGTTTTCGTTTAAGTTGTATAAGCATAGTGGGCAAGCCGTTATGATTTCTTCTGCACCTTTATCTTTTGCGCTTTCTAAAATCATTTGAGAACGCTTTTTAGCAAGTTCTTTGTTTTTTATGCCAACGTATGCACCACAACATTCATTGCGCATTGCATATTTAACGGGCGTTCCACCAAGGCAAGAAATAAAATCTTCTATAATGCTTGGGTTTTCTGGGTTATCAAACGCCAAAACACCACTTGGGCGAAGAAGTAAACAGCCGTAGTATGCACCGATTTTTCTGTTTAGTGGGTTTACTACTGCCTTTTTGATATTGTCGAACCCGATTTCGTTTTTGAGCATTTCTAGATAGTGAATAACTTCGGTTTCGCCGTTATATCTTTCATCAAGCCCTAAATAGTTGTTTGCTCTAAAATTGATATTTTGGTCGTTTTTCATATCGTCGTTAACGCGCTTAATAACGTTATGGCAAGCAGAACATAAAGTTAAGAGTTTACCGCCGTGGCGTTTAGCATAGTCTAGCGCACGAACTGATGATAGTTTGGTTGCAATTTCGTCTTTTGAAATAGGATATACTGCCCCGCAACATTGCCAGTCTTTAATTTCTTCCATTTCTACGCCAAGAGCAAGTGCTGATTTTCTAGCGTATTCATCTAGGTCTTTCGCTTTTGTTTTTAGCGTGCAACCGGGAAAATAACAAATTTTCATATAATCACCTTATTTTTTATCGTGTGGGTATGCCATTTCTTCTGGCTTAAATACTTCGTCGAACTTCTCTGCCGTTAAAAAGCCTAGTTTAACGCACGCTTCTTTTAAAGAAATATTTTCTTTATAAGCAAGTTTTGCAGTTTTTGCTGCGTTTTCGTAGCCGATATATGGGTTTAATGCCGTTACAAGCATCAATGAGTTGTATAGGTTATGATGCATTTTTTCTTTGTTTGCTTTAATACCTACTGCGCAGTTATCGTTAAACGAAACTATTGCGCCGTATAATAGTCTTGCAGATTGTAAGAAATTATAAATGATAACAGGCATAAACACGTTTAGTTCAAAGTTGCCTTGGCTAGCACCCATAGAAACTGCCACGTCGTTCGCCATTACTTGAACGGCTACCATCGTTAGCGCTTCGCATTGAGTTGGGTTAACTTTACCCGGCATTATCGATGAACCCGGTTCGTTTTCTGGGATAAAGATTTCGCCAAGCCCATCTCTTGGGCCAGATGCAAGCCACCTAACGTCGTTTGCGATTTTCATTAGGTTAGCAGCAAGCGCTTTCATTGCGCCGTGTGCGAACACTAACGCGTCTTTCGAAGTAAGAGCGTGATATTTGTTGTCAGCCGTAACGAATTGTTTACCGGTAATTTCGCTAACTTCTTTTGCAACAAGTTCGCTAAAACCGATAGGAGCGTTTAGCCCCGTGCCAACTGCCGTGCCACCAAGCGCAAGTTCTCTTAAACCTTTAAGCGAAACTATAAGTTGCTCTTTGGTTTTTTCTAACATAGCGCGGTATCCGCTTAATTCTTGTGAAAATGCGATAGGCACAGCGTCTTGAAGGTGCGTTCTACCACTTTTTACAATGCCTTCGTTTTCTTTTTCTAACCTTATAAACGTTGCAATAAGTTTGTCTATTGCAGGAATAAGTTTGTCTTCGATTATAATAACGCTTGCGATGTGCATAGCCGTTGGGAAAGTATCGTTTGAACTTTGACTTTTATTAACGTCGTCGTTTGGGTGAAGAATTTTTTCGCCCTTGATTTCGTTAGCGCGATTTGCAATAACTTCGTTTGCGTTCATATTAGATTGTGTGCCACTACCCGTTTGCCATACTACTAGTGGGAAATGTTCGTTTAGTTTTCCACTCATAACTTCGTCGCACGCTTTTGAAATTAAAAGCATTTTCTCTTCTGAAAGTTTGCCGAGTTTAAAGTTAGCAACGGCAGCCGCCTTTTTAAGAACACCAAACGCGTGGGTGATTTCTCTTGGCATAATTTCACCACCGATTTTAAAGTTATTTCTACTTCTTTCGGTTTGCGCAGCCCAATACTTGTCAGCAGGAACTTTAACTTCGCCCATAGTATCTTTTTCTATACGATAATCCATTTTTTTCTCCCTTTTTAGTCGCAAATGATAATTTTTAACGGTAAAAATTTACAATCGCAACCACAACTTTATAATTTACAATTAAAACCAAAGGATATGACTATTTTTTACCCTTCAATTTTTTAAAAAATTATACCATTAGAAAGGCTAAATATCAATCGTTTTTTGCGAATTTTGTAAAAATTTTTCATTTTTTCACAATTTTGTGATAATTTGTTTAACAAATGTTATTTTATAACAAAAAAACAACCGTTTTGAACGGTTGTTTGTTGTTTTTTTAACATTTAATTAGTCTAGTCTTCTAAACGGATTATAGGTAGCCCAGTAAAAGATTAGCCATAAGCCCGAAAGACCTACTAGCGTATAGATTATTCTTGATATAATAGCCACGCTTCCGTAGCCGAAAATCATACCAACTAGGTTAAAGTTAAATAATCCTACCGTAAGCCAAACTAGTGCGCCAACGATAACTAAAATAAATGCAATAATAGTAGTAGTCTTCATAAAAACCCCCTTATAGTTAATGTGGGTTTTTTACGTTGTTTTTATACTATAAAAAGGCGTTTTCTAACACTAATTTATCGAAAGTTATACTTTCAACAAAATCTTGGACCGAAAACCTAACGGTGTTATATTTTGCATAGTTAAAAAGGTGCGTTTTAATGATAACGGGCGTTGGGATATCTAGCGTTTCGCAAATCTCCCTAACGTAGTCGAAAAACATAGAGTAATCCATATTTTCCGTTCGTTCGTAAACGCATTGTTTTACTATTTTATTATCTAGCATTACTTTTGCCCAAATTCTTATCATATTTTTATTGTATCGCAATTAACAAAATAAATCAAGTTATTATGTTGACAAATCTATTTTATTTTTATACAATAAGAAAAAACGAAAACATCTAGGTGGAATATGAACGAACTTCAAAAAACGATACTTCAAATATTACGTGAAAACGCACGCTATTCGGTTGAACAAATTTCTAAAATGACCGGAGAACCTATTGATAAAGTAGAAGAAGTTATTAAGGCGCTTGAAACTTCGGGCGCTATCGTTAAATATTCAGCCATTGTTAATAGCGAAGTTTTAGCAGAAAAGCACGTTCAAGCGCTTATCGAAGTTAAAGTCGCCCCACAAAAACTTAAAGGGTTTGATTCTTGCGCCGAAGAAATTTACGAATTTTCGGAAGTGCAAAGTTTATATCTTATGAGCGGTGGGTTTGACCTTGCCGTTTTTGTAGAAGGCAAAGACATTAGTGATATAGCGCGTTTCGTCGCGGAAAAGTTGAGTGTGATTGATGGTATCGTCGCGGTGCAAACACACTTCATTTTGAAAAAGTATAAGATAGAAGGACAAATAACTAAACCGTTATCCGAACGGGAAAGACAGATAATACTTGCATAAAAAATGCTAAAATAACCTACAATGAGAGACTTTATAAGTAAAAGAGCAAAACAATTACAACCATCAGGAATAAGAAAATTTTTCGATTTAGCATCTACTAATCCAAACGTTATTTCACTTGGCGTTGGCGAACCAGACTTTATTACGCCGTGGGTGATTAGAGATGCGGGCATAAACTCAATAAAAAAAGGGCGCACACAATATACTTCTAATAGTGGGCTTTTAGTTTTAAGAAATAAAATTAGTGAATATTTAGAAAAGCGTTTTAACGCCTATTTCAAGGCGGACGATATCGTTATTACAATAGGCGCAAGCGAAGCGATAGACATTACTTTGCGCGCTATTGTTGACGATGGCGACGAAGTGTTGATACCCGACCCAAGTTACGTTTCGTATAAGCCGTGTGTAGAACTTTTGGGTGGCGTTGCCGTTTCGGTTGCTTGCGATGAGAAAACGGGGTTTAAGTTAACGCCCGAAAACCTAAAAAAAGCAATAACCAAAAAAACCAAAGCGCTTATATTCCCCTACCCTAATAACCCAACGGGCGCTATTATGGAAAAGGACGATATAGAAAAAATTATTCCTATAATACTAGAAAACGATTTATTCGTTATATCAGACGAAATTTACGCTGAACTAACCTACGGAACAGACCACGTTTCTATCGCGTCTTTTAGCGCGCTTGATGGTAGAGTAGCGCTAATTAGTGGCTTTTCTAAGGCGTTTGCGATGACGGGTTGGCGACTAGGCTACGTTTGCGCGCCACCAGAAGTTAAACGCGCACTACTTAAAATTCATCAATACACGGCAATTTGCGCGCCGATTTTTTCGCAGTATGCTGGTATTGAAGCGTTAGAGGGCGGACTATCCGATGGATTTACGCTAGTTAAACAAATGCGCGATGAATACGATGCTAGGCGCAAGTTTATGATAAATTCTTTTAACGAACTAGGGCTTACGGTGAGTGAGCCAAAAGGCGCGTTCTACGTTTTTCCGTGTGTTAAAAGTACGGGTTTTACGGGTGAAGAATTTGCTTATAAACTTTTAGAAAAAAAGGGCGTGGCAGTTGTTCCAGGTAGCGCTTTTGGGGAGTTTGGAAAATATTACGTAAGGTGTTCTTACGCTTACTCTATGAAAAGTCTTATAACGGCTATGGAAAAAATTTCGGAGTTTGCTCACGAATTAAACAAATAGGAGAATTATGGATAAACTTAAAATATTAGAATTAACCGATGCTTATTACCCTAACGTAGACGGGGTTATTAGCGTGGTTAAAAATTACACCGAAAATCTTAACGAAGTTTGCGAGTGCCACGTTGCCGCACCAAAGCCCGCTAAAAAAAGCGATTATAAAGATACGGCTAGTTATAAAATTTTAAGGTGCTCTTCTACTTCTGCACCCGAAAAATACCGAAACGCCACGCCTTATCTTGATAAAAAATTCATAAAGGCAGTAGAGAACGAAAAATACGATTTACTACACGCGCACACACCGTTCGGTATGGGCAGATGCGCTATTAAACTTGCTAAAAAGCAAAATATTCCGCTAGTTGCAACCCTTCACACGCAATACCATCAAGATTTTGAACGCACGCTAGGAAAGCACAGTCCTATGGTTAAGGTTATGCTTAAATATATCCTTAAAACCTATAACAACGCGGACAGCGTTTGGACGGTTAGCAACGCTTCTAAAAAATATCTTCGCGATTACGGGTATAAGGGTGACATTAAGGTTATTAGAAACGCCACGGACTTCGTTTACCCAGAAAACGCTAGCGAACTTGTTGATAAAATCAACAAAGACTATAATTTAGAAGGGCAAAACAACGTGTTTTTATTCGTTGGGCGTATGGCGATTTATAAAAATATCCCGCTGATTTTAGACGCGCTTAAAATTCTAAAAGATAAAAATGCCGACTTTAAAATGCTTTTCGTGGGCGACGGGTTCGACCTTAAACAAATTAAAGAAAAGTGCTCTGCTCTTGGGCTTGATGATAAATGTATTTTCACGGGCGGAATTTCGGATAGAAAGTATTTACAAGGTTTTTATCTTCGTAGTGACCTATTCTTGTTCCCTTCTACCTTTGATATGGCAAGTATTTGCAAGTGTGAGGCTGCTGCACATAAACTTGCTTCGGTTGTGGTTAGAGATTCTTGCTCGGCAGAAGAAGTTATTGACGGCGAAAATGGATTTTTATGCGAAGAAACCCCCGAAAGCCTTGCCGAAGTGTTGCTTGAACTAATTGCTACGCCAGAAGTTGTTAAGTCTGCCGGCGAAAACGCGTATAAAACGCTTTATCGCACTTGGAAAGATTTAGCAGTAGAAGTTAAACAGGCTTACGAAGAAATTATTAACGATTATAAAGCAAAACACGGCGATAAAAAATAACGAAAACAACAAATAAACGCGTAGCGAAATGCTACGCGTTTTTATTTCTAGTTCGTTATCGGTTTTTGGTGCTTTTATTGGGTTTTTTATAAGGTTTTCGTGCTAGTTTAGGGCTTTAATTTTTCGTGCGCTAAAATACACGGCAGATCCAACGCCGTAAACTGATACCGATTGCGACGCTAGTAAAATTAACGCTTGAATAACGTAGATATATTCGCCTGCGCCGTAGCACACCGACCAAATTAGTGGCAAAAATAGAGCGTTTAAGATAACGGGAAAGAACCCACCCACTATAAATTTTAGAGCGACGTTTTTTATAATTTTGCCCGCGCATAAAGTTAAAATTCCGGCAAGCAAAGTTATAATAGAGCCTAAAATTATATCTAAAATTGCGCAACCCGTTATTAGATTAGTAATAACGCACCCAACGAATAGCGAAATAACGCTTTCGGGCATTAGTAGAGGCAAAATCGTTAGCCCTTCGGATGCTCTAAACTGAATTGCACCAACGGGCAAGGATACTAAGGATAGCACCACGTATAGCGCGGATACTACGCCTATTCTTGCGATAAAAATGGTTGTTTTTGTGTTTTTTTGCATAAAAAAATCCCTTTTACTAACCGAAAAAAAGGACTCTCTCGGTTGTTTTTTAGAAGTGTTGTCCGAAAACCTTCTATTATTGTTTACCTTTTTATTATAAACCCAAAAAAATAAAAAAGCAAGTTTTTTTACTTGCTTTTTGTTTTAGTTTAGGTTATTAACGCGTTTTATAAACCTTTTTATGAGTTCTTCGGCACGTTCATCATCGCACGCCGTTACACCCATATAGCCTTTTTCAGTAAGCATCATAAAAGTTTTTAGCCTATCGCCTTGAACTTCTTGGCCTAGGTCTTTTGTAGACCTTAAAAAGCCTTTGCTTGTGGCGTGGGAATTAGCGTTTGCATAAGTTAAAGTTAGATAGCGTAGTGATAACAAAATATCGGTTAGCGCATCGCGTTCGTTTAGCGTGGTTTCGGCTTTATAATTCATACCTTACCCCCTAAACTTTGATAGAGAAGAATAAATCTTTCTCTTGAATTTTTAGAAATCTCTTTAAAAGCGCTAACCATATCGGTATCGGTAAAGATTCTAGAATATAGCGCGCTTTTTTTACATAAATTTTCTTCCATCGTCATTAGTTCGGCTGTGGTTTCGGCTTCTAGTTTTGTCAGCATATTCATATCGGTTTTCCCCCTTTTTATAGGGTTATTGCCACAAAAAACACCTTTTATACGCCAGCGCTTACCTTTTTTACGCACTCTCCCGTGTTAGCATCTTGAAACATCATCCAGTAGCCTTTTCCCGTTAAATCGAATATAGATAATGGTATAAACTGACAATAATCTTTAAGTTCTTTTGGCGCAACGGGTGAATAATCACACGGCACGCCGTAGCATATATATTTTTCTACGTCGTTCTCTTTTATTAGCCCAACAACGTAGTATTTTTGATGCTCATAATACACTTTCGACCACTTTGAGTGTGGAAAAATCCTTTCTAGGCTTTCGTCTTTTGGAAAGCGCGAAAACACTTCTTCTAACTCGCGTTTGGCTTTTTGGTAGTAAGAGCAGTTTTCGTTATGCGCGTTTTTTGTACTAGTATCGTTTTCATTTTTGATAGTTGCACCACACGGGTTGCTTTCTTCTTTTTTCGTTTGGTTTTTGCGATTAGGCAAGACATCTTCATACAAAAAACTTTCATCGTTTTCTACCCTAACAATACTTGGTTTATAATCTTTAACGTAATAATTTTCGGTGGCAACCACTTCGTCGTTATACACCGTTTCGGGCGATACCACGCTTGTTTCGATTTCTATTTCTTCTATCTCTTTTGTGTCAAGATTTTTAGTTTCACACGGAATTTTAGTCGGCTTTTTTGTTTTGGTTTTTTGAATACTAGCGAATTTTTCGTATATAATCTTCTTAAAATCAAAAATAGATATTTCAAAATTTTCGGTTTTGCCTAGCGCGATTAAAAGCGGAACGTCTTGCATACAAGCACACACACCCGCCATAAAACCACGCCCGTCGCAGTAAAAGTCTTCTAGCGTTTTCGTAAAGGCAAGTGGCCTAGAAGAAAGGTCGATAATTTTAATTTTTCTATCCCCGTTAATTAAAACGAGTTTATATTCTTCGCTGATAAGCGCTCTAAAATTTATAAATGATGCAAAAATGGTTAAATAGCAGTCTTCGCTTTCTATCCTAATTATGCCCGAAAGCGTTTTGTCCGCCGTTGCATAGCCGTCTTTTATTTGCTTAATTGTTAAAACCTTTGTTTCGATGCCCTTTTCTGCCATAAATTCTCCATAGCGATTGATAAGCGTTTTAATAAAACTTAAAATAGAGTTTGCTTTACTTAAATATATATTCACGCGCGGGGAAAAATATAAGCCGTTTTGCCGAAAAATGCCGTTTATTGATTTAATTTATTGTTTTATAAAGTTTTTTCATAAAAATTGCACTTAAAAATAATATTTATTTTTATTAAATTTCGCTTTACCTTTTGTGAAATTTTATGGTATAATGTATACTGACGGAGAAAAAGGTTTTTTTAGGAATTAAGTTGCATAGCAAAAGTGCAAGGAGTGAAGATTTATGAAAAACATAATATTTTTTGGAGACTCTATAACCGATTGTTCTAGGGACAGAAATTCACCCTACACCTATTCTTCTAGCGCGGGCACGGGCTATGCTTATATGTCTGCCGTGCATATCCACACTAACTACCCCGGCGAATACAACGTTATCAATCGTGGGATTGGTGGAAACCGAATTGTTGACCTTTATGCAAGGGTTAAATCGGACGTGTGGAATTTAGAGCCGGACGTTTTATCTATTCTAATCGGTATTAACGACGTTTGGCACGAAGTTGCGAATAAAAACGGAACGGAACTTGATAGGTTTGTTAACGTTTATAAACTAATGCTTAAAGAAACCAAAGAAAGATTTCCTAACGTAAAACTAATTATAATGGAGCCGTTTGTTATTAAAGGCCCAGCAACTGCTGAAAAATACGACGAGTTCTTAAAAATTAAAGACTACGCAAAGGAAATAAAAAAGATTGCCGAAGAATTCGGCGCGACCTTTATTCCGCTACAAGATAAGTTAGACGAACTTCTTAAAAAGCACGACCAATACTACGTTTTAGCAGACGGCGTGCACCCTAACTTTGTTGGCGCAGGGCTACTTGCAAAAGAGTGGATAAAGGCGTTTGAAAAAATCAAGAATAATTAAGGCTAAAATTTTGAAAAAAATTAATATAGTAAAATATATCTGAAAGGAGATAAAATTATGACGAGCAACAAAAAACTATTAGACTTTGTCAATGAGTACGCAAAACTCTGTCGCCCAGCGAATATCGTTTGGATTGATGGCACGGAAAAACAACTTGAAGAATTACGCCAACTTGCAGTTGACCAAAAAATTCTTATCAAGTTAAACCAAGAAAAACTTCCTGGTTGCTATTTACACCGCACCACTCTTAACGACGTTGCTAGGGTTGAAGGCAGAACTTTTATTTGTTCAAAAGTTAAAGAAACTTCTGCTCCTATCAATAACTGGATGGAAACCGGCGAAGCGTTTAACCTTATGAACGGCTTATTCGATGGCGTTATGGAAGGAAGAACTATGTACGTTATTCCTTATTCAATGGGCGCTGTTGGTAGCAAATTCTCTAAAATCGGTATCGAACTTACCGACTCTGTTTACGTAGTATTAAATATGGCTATTATGACCAGAATCGGCAACGACGTTCTAAACGCTTTAGGCGATGGCGACTTTATTAAAGGTATCCACTCTTACGCAGAACTAGATGAAGAAAAGAGATACATTATGCACTTCCCAGAAGAAAACACCATTATGTCTATCAACTCTAACTATGGTGGCAACGTTCTTCTTGGTAAAAAATGTTTTGCACTTCGTATCGCTTCTTACCTTGGTAAAAACGAAGGCTGGATGGCAGAACATATGCTTATTTTAGGTATCCAAAAAGGCGATGAAGAACCTAAATACGTTGCTGCTGCTTTCCCATCTGCTTGTGGTAAAACCAACCTTGCAATGCTTATCCCACCAAAAGCCTTCGAAGAAAAAGGCTATAAATGTTGGTGCGTAGGCGACGATATCGCTTGGATTAGAGTTGGCGAAGACGGAAGACTTTGGGCAGTAAACCCAGAAAACGGTTTCTTTGGCGTTGCTCCTGGTACCAATATGAAGTCTAACCCTAACGCTTTACTTTCTACTATGAAAAACACCATTTTCACCAACGTTGTTCATAACCTAGATGACAACACCGTTTGGTGGGAAGGTCTTGATAACAATCCACCTACCAACGCTATTAACTGGCGTGGCGAAAAATGGGATTGCACTAAGTTTGACAAAAAAGACAAATCAACCTACGGCGCACACCCTAACTCAAGATTTACTGCTCCTACCGTTAACTGCCCTTGCCTTTCTGTCCAATTCGAAGCACCAAACGGCGTTCCACTATCAGCAATTATCTTTGGTGGTAGACGTGCTAAAACTGCTCCACTTGTATACGAATCAAGAGACTGGAACAACGGTGTTTTCGTAGGCTCTATTATGGCTAGTGAAACTACCGCTGCTGCAACCGGTGCTGTTGGCGTTGTAAGACGTGACCCAATGGCTATGCGTCCTTTCGTTGGCTACAATATGGGCGACTATTTTAATCACTGGATTGAAATGGGCGACAAAATTGCAAACAAACCAAAAATCTTTAACGTTAACTGGTTTAGAACTGACGACAACGGCAACTTCATTTGGCCGGGCTTTGGCGACAACCTACGCGTTCTCGACTGGATTTTAGACCGTTGCGAAAACAAAGTTGAAGCAGACGAAACTGCAATCGGCTACGTTCCAAAAGCAGAAGATATTAACATCAACGGCTTAGAAGACGTTTCTATCGATACCATTAAAGAACTTCTTAACATTGATAACGATAGTTGGAAAACCGAAGCGGAAGGCATCGAAGCGTTCTATGCTGAACTTGGTGAAAGAGTTCCAAAAGCACTTTACGATGAGCTTGCTAAACTTAAAGCAAACCTTGCTAAATAGTTTTAGTTAAACAAAATTAAAAGCACCGAAATTTCGGTGCTTTTTTTGTTTTGTTGATTATATTAAAAGTTGATTATATTAAAAGTTGTCCTTGGTTAGAGTTAATAACCTTAAACATTTCTACTTGTTTACCATTTTCAGCGTCGATATACACAAAATATACGTCTTCGCCTATTTCGCCACAAAATTCGTAGCAAAGTTTTTCACTCTTTTTACCATAAGGAACTATTACCTTTCTAACCGAAGAAACTTGTAAATTATCGCTAACTTTTTCACTTGCCTCGGATTTAGAAATAATTTGTTGCTTAATAGTTCTAGAAGTATGGTTTATGAAATAACTACTTGCTTCAAGCCCAATAACGTTGCCTGTTTCGGCACAAATTCTAACTTTTACCATGTCTGGATAAACAATAACGCCACTATCGTTATACACAAAGTTAATAGTGTAAACGTTGTTTGCTAAATTTATCCACACGTCTTCCATATTTTCGTAGCCTAAACCTTTTAAGAACGCTTGCGCCTTTTCGATAACTTCGGCGTTTTCGTAGTTTATCGCTTTACAACTGCCCGCATAAGAAAAGGTGATAATTTCGCCACCCGTTTTAGAGATTTGCGCGTAAAGTTCTTCGCCCGTTACCGTGCCGATAAAGTTATAGCAAGGGATATTAGAGTTGGTTTCGCCGGCTTCTTTTACGTCAGTTAAACCTAAAAACCCAAAAGTTTTAGTAAACACGTCTTTTGCTTCGCTAAAAGATAGTTCTTTGCCCCTTACGCCTTTTACTTCTATTCTATCCGCGCCATCACTAAAAGGTCCGTCGTAGATTAGTTCTGGGTAAGATTGAGAAATATTGTTTAGTTCGCCAAGCCCTGATAAAAACACGTCGTTTTCATCGGTTTCTTTCATATTAGAAAAACTATAATCTTCTCCCATATTTTGTCTTGCGCGTTCTAAATATTCCTTTAAGGTTTTATTGTGCGCATAAAGAGTGGCTAAATTGTCTAAATCTTGTTCGGTGATTTGTTCGCCAAGTAAGATTTTTTTGTTTAGATATTTAGAAAAGTCGCCTACTTGATTGATAATTTTGCTAGCGTATTCTCTATTTTCTTCCGAAATAGGTAGGTTAGAAAAATCGTTTTCGGCGATTTCACTATTTACCACAACGTCTGTTAGATACACGCCAAGCGCACCACTATCTTTACTCATTAACGCTTTTGAAAGGTTTACGTCTATATTGTCAACTTGCTCTATGGTGCTTAAAAAAGACTTTCTGTAAACACTTTCTAGCGCATCGGCTTCGCCCATTGGCGAAACGATTGTATAAGTTAAAACCGATAATAGCGCTAAACTTGTAATAGCAAGCGAAATTACTGCTGCAAGCCAACCACCATAGCCGTGTTTTCTTTGTTTGTTTTGTTGTTTGTGCTTGCCCTTTTCTTGTTTTCTTTGTCTTTTGGCTTCTAGTTTTTGAGCCTTTAAGTTTTGCTTTCTTTCTTCTCTTTTAGCCTTTCTTTCGGCTCTTTTTTCTTTAAGAAGTGCTTTTCTACGGCTTTTTTCACGATTAGCACTTGCTTTTTGCTTTTCTTTTTCAGCCTTTTTTGCTTGCTTGATTTTTGCAAGTTCTATTCTTTTTTCAGCCCTAATTTTTTCGCGTTCGGCTTTTTTAGAAAGCGCCTTTTCGCGCCTTAACGCCTTTTGCTCTTTTCTTTTTTTAATTCTTTCCGCCCTTGCCTTTTGTTTAGCAGATTTATCTTTATTTTTTACGCTTTTTTGTTTTTCTGGTTTTTCCGTAGCGACATTTTTAACGGCTTTTTCGCTTTTTTTAGCACCGTTTTTGTTTTTGTTTTTAATCTTTTTTTCGGTGTTTTGCACCTTTTCTACTGCATTATTTTTCTTTTTTTCCATAATTCTCTCCTATTCTACTTCGCAAAAACGTGGTTGCCTATGGTCACTACCGTTGGGCGTGTAAAAATCCACGCGCTTGTTGCGATTTTTGGGTTGTAGTAGTAAAGCGAACCATAACTTGGGTCCCAGCCGTTCATAGCGTCTAGCGCTGCTTTTTTAGCCGTTTCGTTAGGCGTTAAGTTAATTTGCCCATCGGCAACTGCCGTGAACGCGTATTTTTGATAAATAACGCCCGACATTGTGTTTGGGAAAGACGGGCTTTTAATTCTGTTAAGAACTACTGCACCAACAGCAACTTGCCCTACGTAACTTTCGCCACGCGCTTCGCCGTAGATTAGTCTTGCTAAAAGCGCTACGTCTGCCGAAGAATAAGAATCGGTTGCGCCAGAAGAACTACCGCTACTAACCGAAATTCCCATAGCGGCAAGCGTTTTAGGGCCGGCTTTACCATCTACGTAAAGGTTATTTCTTCGTTGAAAATATTTAACTGCTTCTACGGTTTTAGAGCCGTATATTCCATCAACACCGCCCGTGTAATAACCCCAGTTTTTAAGTTTTTGTTGTATTTTTTTAACCGTTGCCCCCGTAGAGCCCCTGTAATACACGACGGCTTCGGCTACTTGTAGGTTGGAAGTTTTAACCATACTGCCCGCACACAAAACGCACGATACGGCAAGGATTAAAACCCCTAACGTTTTTAAAACTTTTTTCATTTTTCCTCCTTTCTTACTTAAAAAACTCGTTTATAATTTCGAGTAATTTACTTTTATAAACGTACGGGCTAGAACTTTCTACAAAACACAACGGCGGATACACAACACACCACCAGTTATCGCCTTTTGCGCTACCTAGATTTATTATCAAGGCATCGTAGTAGCCCTTTTCTAGCGTGACTTCTCCGTACGAACGCGTGGGAAATTCTTCTTCGCAAATCTTTGCTTTGCTTTTATAACTAAACCCGTTCTTCTCTAAAACGCCGTTTGCTATGCTTTCAAGGTTGGGTAAATTTTCTATAAGCATATCGGTGGCACTAGATTTTGTGTTGCAATAAGCAAGTTTGGGCGTTAAATATTTTACTATCTCATCTTTAATTAAATACTTTACGCTTTGCGCGCTTTCTTCGTTAGAGTCTGCCCTAACGTGTATTCTTAAATATTCAACGTTTACGCTTTTTTTAGAGTAGTTCCCCACGGCTACTAAAAGTATTATAAGTAAAAGGCAAAAAGTTATACAAATCTTTTTCATTTTGAGTTCTCCAACTAAATTATGCCTTTATTTTATTGACCGATATAAAACGATTTATACTTTAATAATTTAAAAACAAAAAACCACAACGCTTGTTGTGGTTATAGTTTGTTTGTTTAGTTTTAGTTTGTTTCGGCTAGCAAGAATTTAATCTTTTGCTTTTTTAGTTGCTTTACAACTTCATATCTAGCGTTTTCATCGGTATAAACACCAACCACACTAGAACCGCTCCCACTCATCGTTGCCGTGCCGAATTTTTTTAAGAGATTGTAGTTATCTTTTATTTTAGGCAAGAGTTCTACGGCAGACGGGTATAGGTGGTTAGATAATAACGCCAAAAACTCATCGCTACATTCGGTTAGGGCTTTTACTGCTTTTTCGGTGAATAAAGGATAAGTTTTATTTTGCGCGTCGAAGGTTTTAAAGCAGTCTTTCGCGCTTATAATATTTGGTTCTACCAACAAAATGAAATATAGTTTTTTATCAGTTTCTATATATTCGATATCATCGCCCTTGCCACTTATAACGGCAAATCCACCACCTAGCATATAATTAACGTCGCTACCAAGTTCACTGGCAAGCGAATAAAGGTCTAGCGTACCACCAAGCAACATATCGTAGCCGATTAAAACGCCCGCGATATCGGCGGAAGAACCGCCAAGCCCCGCGCCAACGGGTATGCCCTTTTTTATAGTGACGTCCACACCAAAATCAGCATAGCGATTACAAATTAAGTTGGCCGTTTTATAGGCGTTGTTATCTTGTTTTTCGCACCCTGCCGAAATGCCCTTTTCTTTAAGCGTTATCTTTTTATCTTTACGCGCTTTAATAGTTATTTCATCGTAAAGATTTATAGAACACACCAACGATTTTAGGTTGTGGAACTTTTCGCCACTAGAAACAACGTCTAGCGTAAGATTAACTTTTGCTGGTATTTTTACTTTTGTTTTTTTCATAATATTCTCTTATTTTTGTCTATAAATAACAATCCTTTCTTCGCCTGAAAGTGGGAAGGTTAAGTCTTTATTTAATTCCATAATTTCTTCGGGCGAAAGGTTAAGGCGTTTTGCTAGCGACCAAAGGTCTTCGTTTTTTTGCGGAATAATAACGCTAATAGCATCGTCTTCTACTTGCTTTTCTTTAAGAGCGGTTATTTCTTTAACGTATTTTACGTCTTGAACTTTGAACGGGCAAAGAATAAAGATTAGCCCCGCGCTAATTTCTAGTTGATTTGCTCCCGAAATTCTTATATTGCTTTTATCACACACGCAAGATAGTTCGTATTCGTCAAAGTCTTCAATTAAAGCATCAAAGGTAAGGTCGACAGGAAAGTCTAGCGTTAACGTTTTTAGCGCGCCATCTTTATTTTTGATAATGCAACTAGTTGAAAGTGCGCCTAAAACGTTAAGATTTTTGCCGTTTTTCTCTTTAGAGATAATTTCTACTCTTTCAGCAAAAGCACCTAAAATTTCGCACCCGTCAAAATCTTCTTCGCTTGAAATGTTTAAGTTTACGTCTTTTCGAACGCATCTGTCTTCTAATCGGGCGCGCGCCGTAAAAACGTCTTTTTTAACGTCTAGTTCTTCGGTTTTAGAAAACACGTCGTTTGATAAACTAAACACGTTTTCGCTAAACGCCTCGGCTAAAAGTTTGAGCGTGATTACAGCCGAAACCGTGCTTTTTTCATCATCTACCGATACATCCGTCTTAAACGCACGCACCCTAGCCGAACAAACTGCTCTCATAGAAGGCATAGCGTCTTCGCAGTCGATTTCTATTCTAAACGGCACAACCTTGTGCTCTTTTATTATATCCCTTTTTTCGCCCGATTGCAAGAGTATTGCCGATAAATACACTTCGCCGTCTGCGATAATGCAACCAACGCCACATTGAACGTTAGTGACCACGCATATCGCGTTTTGGTTAAGCACTTCTTTTACTTTATAAGAAAGGGTGAATTCTTCGGTTAGTGGATAGGTGGTTTCTTTTTTGCCGTGGCTAAGTAAAAAAGTGGTTTCGGTTTGGTCGCAAATAATATCTTCGCCGTTTTCTAAACACTCATACTCTACTGTGCCCATAACCGTTGCGCTAATTTTGATATGACCTATTGCGCCTAGTTTGATGCCCGAAGTATCGGCTTCGGTTTTATAAGCCGTGGCAGAGGCAAACACCTTTGAATTTTCACTAATGCAATCCGACTCTAAAATGCCGTCGAAATCCACGCTGTTTTCGCATTTTAAAATTTCGCCGTTATTATCTTCGTATGCAACGAAGAAAATTGCCTTGCCTTTATATTCGGCACGTTTATCCATAACTTTTATCGAATACACGTCGGCAAAACACGAAACGGAAATAACGTTTTTAACGTGTTCGGTTAAAACGTCGGTTTTTGCAATTACTTTTATTTGTTCGTTTAATACGCTTTTAACGCTTTCTAGCGGAACTTTCTTAAAATTTGGTTGTTTCATAAACATTTATCTCCCTTTCTAACTTTCAGTACATTATACTTTGTGGATTAGATAAATATTCCTAAAACCCAAAAATAAAAGCCGTTGCAAACGCTACGGCTTTGTTTTAACCCTAAAATTATTCGGTAATCTCTTTTAGTTTAACTTTTCCACACATATATTCGTTATATGAATATGACGTTTTGCCCCTAAAACTTTCGTCTTTGGCTTTTACCGTGAACAGCGCTGGGTACACCCCATCTAGCATTGCAGGAAACGAAACGTATTTGTTTCTGCCTAGGCTTAACGTCACTTGAACGCTTTTGTGCTTTAAGTTTTCTATTGCGCGCTTTACTTGGTTTACGTTGAATTTGGCTTTTATCATACCAAGATTATTAACGCTTTTAAAATTTTTATACCTATTTGTTTAAGCGATTAGTCTTCGAAGTCTTCTTCGTCTTCTTCATCTTCTTCATCTTCTTCTTCGAAATCCGATTCATCTATTTCGCCAACGTCAAAGTCGTCTTCGTAGTCGTCGTTAGAGTCGTCTTCATCTTCAAAGTCTGATTCGTCGTCAAAGAATTCGTCGCCTTCTTCTTCTACAAGTTTAGAAAGAGAAAGCATTTCTTCGTTGTCTTCATCTTCATCGTCTTCTTCGTCTAGATATTCTTTCCAAGTTTCATCTTCATCGGTGCCGTCAACTTCTCTTTCAAGTTCTTTAATACAGTCTTCGCACATCGATTCGCCCGGTTTAATGTAGTTGTGGTGGCAACGTGGACAAAGGTCCATCGTTTCTTCCATATCATCTTCATCGTCAACAGCGAAAACTAGGCCGGGGCCCCTTTTTAATTCTGCTTCGCAAACTTCGCAGTATTCTTCGCCTTCTCTAATGTAGTTCAAGTCGCATCTAGGACATTTAATATATCCGTTTGGCATAGTCGTTCTCCATATATCATATAATATTTTATTTTTCCGTTTTAGAGTAGTTTTATACTCGGTGTATATTATATATATATAAATATGTTTTGTAAACTATTTTTGCGTTTAATTTTAAATTTTTTTTATGTTTTTTGCCTTTTATTCGCCTTTTTTTAACATTTTGTATAGCATTACTACTTGTTCGTATGTTCTTTTTATAAACTCATTACTAACCGTTTTTATATTATAATCTACTTCAAGCGTTAAAAAGCCATCGTAGTTTATCTCTTTTAAGGCGCACATACTTCTTAGTGCAAAAACACCCAAGCAGTTTTGGGTGTTTTTTATTTGCATATTAAATTATAAGTTATTGGGTTGCGATTTTTTATTAAGCCTTTTCAAGTAGCATTTTATCGGCGATAAGTGCGATAAATTCGCTGTTAGTTGGTTTATCGGCATTAAGATATGCTCTAACGCCTAAAATGTTGTTTATCCCGTCTATTCTGCCCCTAGACCAAGCAACTTCGATAGCGTGGCGAATAGCACGCTCTACCTTGCTTGGGGTAGTGTTATACTTTTTGCCGATACGCGGATAAAGTTCTTTTGTGATGCTGGCTTTTAAGCGTATAAAATATACCTAAAATATTCTATTTTCAACTTCAAAAATTTAACTAATTTATTGCCTTATTGGTAGGTCTAATCCACTCTCCTTTATTGGTTAGTTTATTATAATAAAAAGAAAAATTTTTGTCAAGTAGTTGCGTATAATAAGGGGCACCTGACGGTTCCCCTCAATCACCCCTCCCTCGACTTGCCCGTTTCTCTAGACTAATTATGTTTTTTTGTCACGAGTCCTGCCAAGGAGCGATAGCGACGCGGAGCGCAGCGGAGGAGAAAAAAGCATACGCGTGTGAACACAATTCTGCGAGGTGTTTACAGGAAACGATTCTTGCAATGCAGTAGCGAGGATTCCCGAGCGTTAAGCTGCAGCAAGAAACGTTTCCGTGCCTCGCGTAATTAATGCGCTTAGCGAGAATACCCAGCTATTGCTGGAATTCGAGCTAGCACATTAATTGCCCTCCCCTCGTCGCTTTAGCGACAAACTGTACTTGTGATGAAGTTTTTGATTATACACTTTCAAATTAATTGGGGGGAAATTCAAATTTACTATATAAGAAAAATTAAATTCCCCCTTCTTTTTTAATCAAATGATAAGGGGGATTTTTAATATTATATAGGGGGGTCAAAATCCCCCCCCTATTTTTCTAAATTTATTTTGCGTTTCTTTTACCTTTGCCTGGTCTCGTTCGCCTTCGGCTCCGAGACGGCTTTAGCAAAAGCTAAAGCATATTCTTTAAACCTTGTCCTGTTTAAATTGTTTAATTAATTGTTTAATTATTTGAATATACACTTTCAAAAATTGAAAAAGTCAAGACTGAGTGTTAAATCTTGACTTTTATATTATACTAAAAAATATAGGTGGCGTAAAGCAACACGCCTATCACTTTTTTGTCACAATTTTAGAACTTTTGTCAATTTTTATCGAAAACTTAATAACATATAATACATGACAATTTTGTCATATTAAAAACCGAGCATTTTAAGCTCGGTTTTTTTGCATCTCTTTTGAATAATCTTTAATAAACTATTCAATAATTATATTATATTTATCTCGTAAAAATTTTTTTGTTTCTTTAAAATCTTGATGAGCATCATCAAAATATTTTTGATTAAAGTCCTTTAATTTCGAAGACAAATTATCAATGATTTTATAAAAATCTTTTACATCTTTCCCTACTGTTTCATAAATTCCTGCAACATATTCTTCAATATCTTTCTCTTTTTTTTCATATAATATCATTGAATCATTCCCTGAATAATATGTCAAATATAAATATCCATGTTCATAAGAAAACACGTTGTTTTCTTCTTCCCATGATAAGTGATTATTGTCTCTTAAAATTCTTTTCTTTGTTGCTATACTCGATGAAATATTTAATGGCATTTCATCAAAAACATATAATTTATCCTTATTACTACTATAGAAAACAATTCCTCTAGCATTATCTAAAAGAGGCATAATAGGAGTAATGTCTTTTGCAATATCCTTGCTAAATTTTGCTTCATATAATTCTCTATTTCTTTTATGCATTTCCTCTCTATATAGTAAAGCTTTTTCAGCGAACTCTTTGCCATAAGTCGCAATTATCTTCTCTTTACCCTTTTCCGATGAATTGTCATAACAATTAGCACAGCCCCACGCAGATAATTTCCAAGAATCATCTGGAACATCATAGTTTGTTATTTTATTATAATCTTTTCCATATTCAACAAAAAACCACTCATCTCCATGTTCTATTGCTTGCTTTATGAAACTAACCCCATAGATTGATTCTGCATGTTTTTTTGCAGTATCATCAGCACCTAAATAAATAGCAGCAAAAAGAGCAACATCATTACCCCAACGTTTTTTGTCATGACTATATGGCTTTATTTTTTCAAAATAAAATTTCATTAAATCTAATGATGATTGTGTCTTCTTATCCATAAAAAAATCTTTCTCCTTTAACAAAAATCTATTAAATCTCTTGGTATATTATCAACATATTTACTTGGTTTGGCATAAAATACATCACCATAATCATTCTCATGATGAGATGGGGATGTCAAAACAAGAGTTTTTTTTGCTCTTGATATGGCCACATAAAAAACGCTCCTTTCTTCTCTTTCATTACCATTAACAACTGAAAGATAACTAGGAAAATTCTGACTATTGCAACCCGCAATTATAACAATATCAAACTCACAACCTTTAGACTGATGCACCGTTATAATTGGAACACGATTTAGTTTCTTTATCAAAATATCCATTTGACTAACAGAAAGCGATGAATTGTTCAAAAATTCTTGTAAAAATACTTTTGGCGACACAACTTCATCACTACACAAAATTTGTCTTATATCATACAATGCTTCTGCAGATACAAACGAATTATCAAAATTAAAACTATTTTGAATAAAGTCACACAGTCTGCAAAAATCACCTTTTTCCAAATAAATATTTGCCTCAGAAAAAAACAAAAATAAACCTTCAAACTTTGATTTATATTTATTGAAAATTTCTAATCTTACACTTTGTGTATGCAACACAAAGTCATGAATCAAACGCACCAACACTTTCCCTGTTGCAACAATATCTCCCATTGCGTTGTGAGCATCTTCGTTAACAATACCAAAATGTTCACACAATGTTGCTAACTTAAAATTCTTTAAAGTTGGCATAAATTGTTTAGCAAGCACTAATGTGTCAAATTCATGTTCAATATTTAACTCTGGTAAATTATTTTCTACAAATTGACGACGGAGTAATGGTTTATCAAATCCAAAATTATTATGTCCAACTAAGACACAGCCTTTAACAAATTCTGAAAATTTTATTAATGCTTCTTTGCTTTTAATTCCACCATGAGAAATAATATATTCCATATCAAAATGATGAGTATTAAATGCTCCTTCTGTTATCTCAACTGAAGGAATAACCATTTGGTCGAAGCTATCAATAATATTTCCTTCTTTGTCTAATTTAATTGCAGATATTTGAACAACTTCATCATTGTTCAAATCCAAGCCTGTCGATTCAGTATCATAGATAACTACATTTGACAAATTTAATGCAGTAATCAAAGGATAATATGTATCGCCATATTCATATAAAGATTCATCTATAAAGGAAGTAAGATTTACCCCACACTGATTAAATCTTCTGATTTCATCTATTTTCGCCTTGCCAATTCCTTTAACAAATCTTGTAACAATTCTTTCCATGCTTGCATTGTCAGTTTTATTTATTAAAAGTTTCAAAACAGCTAAAAAATCCTTAACAACAGGCATTTTATAAAACTTAAACTCATTATCAACAGTAAAAAACTTTATCCCAGCATTTTTTCCTAAAGTATTCAAACGTTCTGACAACTTAGCAATATAGTTGTTAGAACGCGACATTATACAAACTTTACTAAAATCAAATATTTCTTGCTCTTTCAAATAGTTTACAATCCACGCAGCTTCTTCGTATATATCTTCAACCCTCAAATGCATTATTTTTTGTCCTTCAAGTTCACTTTTAACAGTTATTTCTTCTGGACAAAATTCACCCAATAATTCTGGAAATGTGTTTCTTAAAAAACCGAAAGTTGCTCTTGACAAGGTTTTTGTTGACCTATAATTCTCTGAAAACATATAAGTTTTTGCATCACATTCTTTTTTGTATTTGGATAGAACAATCTCAGGATTAGAACCTCTCCACCTATAAATAGTTTGAAAAAAATCCCCACACATCATAATGTTGTTTTTTCCAAAAATTTTAGAAATAGTATTGTATTCCAAATCACTAGTGTCTTGCATTTCATCAATAATTATATATTTGTATTTGTTACACCAAAAATTATTAATAATCTCATCATCTAAATATTGATTTGCAATACAAATAATGTCATCAAAATCTATTAAATTACTCTGTCTTAAAAATTGATTATATGCAGAAACAAATTCACCTACAGACCTCAACATTAAGCCTTCAAAATTTTTGTCTAAAACGAAGCCTCTATTACGAACATAATAGGACAAGCAATTAGAATACTCTTTATAAGACTTGTTTTTTAAAAAATTAAATGCATCTGTAAAATCTTTAGCTTCAGACTCTGAAAAAAACTTTTGTTCGTACCTAATTCTTTTTAACAAACCAACTAATGTCGTAAAAACACTTTTTTTACTCCATAAGCCATAAAGTTTTTCTAATAATACTTTAGAATTATCTTCTTCGCAAAAACTACAAGTAGGAATAGATATTCTATTACTACATTTTTTACAACAAATATTGTCGTTTTCAATCCACGGAAGAATTCGCTCATCCCATTTACAAAAGTTTAATGCAATAATATTCCTTAAAAATTCTTCCTCGTCAACGTCATCGCATATCATCAAATTAGTATAGAAATTAGGTTTTTTCTTTTCTTCAAGCCTTATAATCTCATATAAAAAACTGTGAATTGTACGAACCTCTACATCTTTCCCTGCATCTCCAAGATAACTAATAATATCATCTCTCATTTCACCACAAGCCTTCACAGTAAAAGTAAGACATAAAATCTCATCTGGCTTTACATCTTTTTTTGTCTCTATGATATTTTTGACACGATTAGCAACAGTAAAAGTTTTTCCTGTCCCAGCACTTGCAAATAACAGGATATTGTTCTCTAAATCATTTATTACTTTTTGTTGTTCTAAATTTGCAACAACCATATCTACTACTAATTTCCTTGACTAAATATTATATACTTCACGTACTTTATTCCTAATAAGAACTAATTCTCTCTCAATTTCTGCAGACGTCTTTTCCAATTCATAACTAGGATTTCCAGAATAACCTATTGTTAACATAAGTAATTTTTGATAATACACACCTCTATCAACATACGCAATCGCATCTTTGTATAATGTTTCAAAATCCGTTTTAACCAAATCTTTAAGCTCTTTATTTACATTACGACTTCTTTGCATATCTGCAACCATTGTTGCTATTAAACTAAACGCCTCAAAATACTCATTTGCTGCAAATAATATTTTAACATAAGCCCTAACCAAAGCAGCTGAAAACATTCCATATTCACGATAGTTAGCTTCTAATAATCTTATATACAATCCTACTGCATCTGCATAGTTTCCTTCTCGTTTGGCTTGAATTGCTACTTCTTGAACTTGTTCACCGCTATAAAACTGTCCTCCAATTTCAACTTTTTCAGGCACAAACGACCTTGTTCCACTAAAATCCCAAGCTGAAGGACTTCTCAATTTCATACCTAAAAATAACGACATATATTGTATTTGTTGTTTTAACTTTGTGTTCATAACTCTCTCCTTTTCTTTCTATTTTATATTTTAACCCATACTACAGGTCTAACACAACCATCCTCATCAGAAACAGGATATCCAAATTCCCCTATGCGTCCTAAAAACAAAACAGCATATGCAACTCCAATATCACTAAACGTTGTTCTAAGCCACCAACGACCATTTCCTTCTATAAAATCATAATCAGCTCCATTATTCTTCGCTCGCTGTGTAACTATGGCCCGCCTACTCTCATCATTGTCAAAATAATTATAAGCCTCTTGAACAGATAAAATAAACACTTTATCTCTCGTAACAAAAGCTTCTACACTATTAGGAATTAAAATTGCTCCATCTTCACTTATTACATCTGAAGGAACAATCATTTCCTGTTCTTCTTCAGAAAAAGCAATCGAATAAAATTCATTATTTAACCATTCTCTTAATGAACAATTTTCCCATGTTACTTTTTCCTGACTATTATTAAACAACTTCCCTTCAATACATTTCTCCGTTATAATCAATGCCTTTCCATCTTTTACAGCTAGCACTTTCCACGTAAGAGGCATTAATGCTTTCTCATTGATGTAATATTGACCAAAAACAATCCTTTCGCCAACCTTCAACTTTGAAGATACTTCTTTACCACAATGAAAGCATTTCTCTGCTTCATCTGAAATAAATTTCCCACAATTAGGGCACTTAATTAACCCCATATAAACACTCCTTTTTATAAATCTTCTTCACAAGCCTCATCGTCACAATCTTCACAATCACAATCTTCAAAATATTCACCACAATTAGGACATTCATTGTTTTCATCATACTCTGAAGAGCCCCAAGAATTTTTTTTCTTTTCTTGGTTATAAATAGACCTATCCGTTATTGCATCTAATATATCCCAAAACATATGCTCCTCCTTTCAACTCAAAAAATAATAACTAACGATAAAAAAATGTCGCCTCAAACGAGACGACACTATAGAACGTACAATCTCGCTTGCTGCGACGCAACATAAATGTGTTTATTCAACAAAGTATTATGTAATGCGAAATAAGTACAATTCTACCAAGAGAATTATACTTCGCCAAATAAACACAACTATTCAGTTACGTCGCAAGTACATTTTACCAAATTTATATGCTTTTTGTCAACAAATAGAAGGTTGACTTTTTAATCCCTAACCTAGTCATTGCCTCTTTTGCAGTTATGTCACCATTTTTCCAAAGACAAATTACATCATCATAATTGTCTGGTAAACTTGCTTTAGGGCGACCAAGATGTTTACCTTTTTCTTTAGCAGAATCTATCCCTTCACGTTGACGTTGTCTAATCGTTAAGCGTTCTTGTTCTGCTATAGTTCCTAATACTTCAATCAAAATATTATTAACCATTTCAAACACCCAAGTCTGTCCTTCGGGAAGTTCCATCATTGTTGTTGGTAGGTCGATTACCTTTAATCTAATGCCATTGTTCTTGAAATATTCAAGCTCGTTCCTGATATCAGCCTTGTTTCTACTTAATCTGTCCAAGGATTTAATCACTAACGTGTCCCCTGAGCGTAATAAAGTATTCTTTAACGCCTGATAGCCGTTTCTGTTTAAGTTTTTACCCGACTCTTTATCGGTTATGATGTCACGGTCAGTTGCACCAAGGTTATAAAAGGCTGATAGTTGCCTGTCTAAGTTTTGTTCTTTGCTACTTACTCTAGCATAATAAAAAGTTTTGTTATTCATATAATCTCCTTTAAGTGTCCGAAAAGGTGGTATTAATTTCTGGATATGTCCAAAAACTATTTTCAACCTTTACGGACACATTTTTAATAGTTTTTTAATTGATTTTGCTATATCCAAAAAGGTGTACCTTTTCGGACTATCTGTTTACACACGAATTAACGGTTTCATCATCGGATATGTATAAATCCCTCTCTAAACCGAGAGGGATTCCAAACACATTAACCTTAATTGACTGTATTTCTGAAAGAAGAACGTAACCCCATTCCCATTCAAAAATATGACAGTAACCATAAAGCAACCAATCTCCGTCTTCACGTTGTTCGGCTTCTGTAATAAGCCAAGTTCCTGCGCCGTAGGGGTTAAAATACTTTAACCATACCTTTGCGCCATAGCCTAATCCCTCTTGTGCGCCAAGTGGATATTGTTTTGCAATTTGTTCAATTTCTTTTGTCCAAAGTTTCATTTTTGTTTTCTCCTTTTTTGTAAGTGTATTTTCAAATTCTTTCGATTTCAATCATCTTAACGTTGCCACAATCAATACAAGCAATATTAACCGTCTTTGTTGCACGAACACTCATACCACATTTAGGGCATATATACTTCCTTGTGCTAGAAGGTTTACGTCTTGGCGGCGGCGCGGGAGGGTTCCCTCCTGCAGGGGCTTTATCCCCTCCGTTTATAGGGGGAAGGTAACCATAAAAGTCGAGGCGGTGTACCTTTATTTCTTCTAATTCTTCATCAATACACCACTCAATAAGTTTATCGCTTGGCTGCGTAATAGAAAAACCTATACGTGAATCATAGGATATGATAAGGTCTCGCCTTTCAGCTTCTTCCTTGAAACGTTTGTTGTGATAAGAACCACCACGACTTGTATCTTTAATATCATTTTCCATACAGTAAATATGCACCATTTCGTGAAGCATTGTTGCGACTACGTTTTCAATAGGTCTGTTTAATGTTCCTGCACCGATATTAAGTTCACGTCTTCCCTTTTCTTCGGAGAGCCACACTTCATACACGGATACGTGTCCGTATGCTCTAGGCGTTGACATAATAGTAATGACAGGTTTTGTAAGTGCATTTTCAAAATACGTCTCATTAAGACGATTAAAAATCTTGTTTAAGTAACCGCTTACACGGTTGTATTCAGTTAATTGTTTCATAGATAATTTCTCCTTTGAATTTAATATTTTTTAATTTGTTTGGGCGGCGGCTAATTTAAGGTCTACAGCCCCTATTTAATCAATAAAAAAAGAACCAAACGTATCGGGATGAACATTTAGTCAACCCAACAAGTTTCGTTCCTGTATCAATAAGCTACATTAAGCCAGAGACCTTAAAATCGATTTTAGCCATAAGTTTGAAAGTGTATTTTCATTTTTGGTTAAGCACAGCTTGAAACGAGCAAAATTATTGCACCAACGACAGCTATAATCCACAAAAACGGATAGCAAATCGGGTCTAGCATTCCCTCGTTACAGCCTTTTCTAACCATATAGAAAATAACAAATACAGCAATAGCGAAAAGTACCATAGTTTTTACCTCCTTTAAATTTTTTTGTTTTAGATTTAATACTTCCCTAATAGAATCAAGAAAAATATTACTAGCGTTGTAACAAGACATATCATTAGCATAGAAATCACCTCCTTTTTTAATATTTTTAAATAAAAAAAGAGCCATTCCGTTTAAGAATGACTCTTGAATTTTTTTGTAAATATGGCGGCGGCTATAAAACCCACGTTTTATTACCTAATTTACATTTTCACTATTAAGTTTTTCTTTTTACATCATTTGTACTGATATACTTCTACACTTCACCCAAATTTTGAACATACACTTTCAATTCAAAAACAAAAGACAAACATCTGACCGCTTTTGTAAAAGTTTAGTTTTTATGTTTTGACAGTATTTAGCCTCTGTACTATTTTTTGCCGAATATCAATTCCTAGGATAAGACAAATATGATATTCTAATAAGGATGTTAAAACATATATTGCTTTTAATAATTCATCTCCTTTTAACGCTTTATTCTCTTTTGACTTTCCATAATGTGTATAGTAATGCCTTGTATCCGCAACAATTTGAGCGTACTGTGGATTCCTTACATAATAATCACTAAACAATCCATCATTTTTTCCTATAAACAAATCGTTTAATCTTGATAAAAGTATTATATAACTACAATTAGGGTCTTTTTGTGTGTCAGTTAAAAGTAAAGGTTCTATGTATTTGAAGTTTTTAGACTCACCAAAACGTTCCATTACTGACTTAATATATTTTTCTTTTTTATCCTCATAAAAGAATCTTGAATGGAAAGTTTCTAGAGCTTGAACTATATTCAAGAATATCATTTCAATTGGCATATCCATATATTTAAATAAAGACAAATAAAGATTAAAAATGGGTTCTAGTTTTGTTAATTCTTCATTAATGTTTTCAGTTGTGATTTCGCTTAAAAGGAAATTATATTCGTGAACAGTGGTATTTTGTATAGATAAGTTTCTTTCTGAAGTTATTAGGGTGTGTTTATAATATTCAGTTATTTTTCCCCCTATTAAATACGAGTCATTGTAATCATACAAATATTGCTCAATCACGTTTATATTATCTCTTATAGCAAAGGAAATAAATGACAATATTTTATCTCTCAAAGATATGAAATAACTAGGGTCTTGTTCATTCTTGGGCTCAATTTCGACCATTAATCGTTCATAAACTTTTGATTCTTCTTTGATAGGATAACTGAAAAGTTCGCAATTTAAGCTTGTGGAAAATGAAATTTTTGCGCCAAAAAAGTCAAAAGTTTTTTTATCAAATTTATCTTTTATTTTAATACAGTTAAAATCTGATGAATCTATTCTTGAAAGCTCACTCCACATTAAACCGTTTTCGACAATACAACGCATTTTATGAAATTTTCTTTTAGCAGCAATATCTTTTGACCAAATCAAATATTTTGATACATAATTTATTTGTTGTGATTGAAACGCTTGTGTATGATTTTTAACGCATTTATTTTTAAACAAAGTTACGACTGCCCCAGAATTTAAGGTACCTATAATAATATCAACATCTTTATAACTTTTTCCAAACGCCATAGGATCGACCAATGTTTTAATTAAATTTAAAAGTATAATTCCATTCTTTTTGTTGTATATAAGTTCCCCTGCAATCTCTTCATCTGCAATATAAAATTTCCCTGTAAAATGTTTGTCTATTTCTATATTGTCTTGCATTTTTTCTCCTTTGTTATTTTACGGCTTCTTCGACGAGAGCGATTATTTTATTTGTTAATCTCTTGCTCTTACATTAATTTCGTAGTTTTTTACAAACTCTATTTCTTCTCTAGAAAGTCCGTACATCTTGCCAACTATGTCATCTAGGCAATCAATAAGTTTTTTTGATTTTCCAAGTTTATACTCCTTAAAACTCTTAACGTTATATCCAATGGATTGATGAACGATAGAATTTTTTTCAATGTCATCCAAATACAACTTGAAAGACTCATTTAGCTGTTTCAACGTAGCTGTTTCAACCTGCAAATTTGGTAAAGGAAAGTTCAATATCTCCCCACTTTTAAGATTTAATCCATCTGTGTATACTTGTTGATAAAACCAAAATAAACTTGTACTTAAAATTGAAGCAATAATGGTATTAAATCCCTTCGCAACTTCAATACATGTTTCAGCGGAAGAGCCCGTTGCATAAGGAGTAACAACATTATAATATCTACCCCCCGCTGCACGATAATAGACAAACTCATTTGTATTTTCGCTAATGTAATTAGAAATATATTTGTTGTGTGAAAACATTTTTTTAATTAATGCAACTTCTTTTTCCGAACCCGTTTTCGGATATCTGCCTGGGGTTTTTATTTCGAACGAATTAGTATACTTTAATGAACTGATAATGTCATGTATGGTATTTGTTTCTGAGCGTCTTATTAGTTTTGTTGTATATAAATTTTTTAATGGACTATTTGTTTTTTGAAGAATTATTATAGACGTACGAACACAGGCTGCATCAAATATTTGTTTCGGCCTATTAGAATAGGAAGAAACTTTTATTGTTTCACATTGCCTTTCTATAATAGAGTGTAAGGCTGTCATCGCATCACTTGAGGTGACACTCATAGGAACAATATAACTTAAAACTGTATCCTTTCGAGATAGCAAATTTATCCCTTTTTCAATAAATAAAACAAAAGTATCAGTAGACCCTTTTTGTTTCCCTGAAATAGTGAGAGTACACTCGTAATGTTTTTTACAATATTTCAAGTCGGAAGGAGAAATTTTTGCACCATACGGCGGGTTGCCGATAACAATATCAAACCCACCTTTGTCTTTGAAGACTTTTGCAAAGGATAACTTCCAAAGGATATAAGGCTTTGAAGGCATAGCGAAAGAAGATATAAAACGTTCTTTTATATCATCCGTCATAGTACAAGACGCAAATATTACTTGTTGCTCGAGCACGTCAATTTCGTGTTTTAAGCGATACTTATCGTCGTGATTATTAGCGTAGAAAAGTTCTTTTTGTTTCTCAATCAATTTAGTAAGAGTGCTATCTACTTGGTTTTGAAATAAGTCTGCCATCCAATTAGAATTACTGCTTGCGCCTGTTAAAAGACTATCATTAAAGAGTTTTACACCTTCAAATTCATCAATCAAACTATTGCCACAAAGGATATTACACTCTAAGTTAGGGAGAGTAGGCGGATTTTTGAACTCGTCGTTGTCAGAGTTAATATCAAACTCTACAACAAGCGAAAGCCAAAGTCTAAGTTTGGTAATATCTACGGCAGAAGGCTCTATATCCACGGCAAAAATACTATTCTTCATAGCATCTTTTTTAAGCATATACGGGTGTCGAGTATAGTTCCAAAGTTGGTGTTTTTGGGCGTTGCTTGTTAATTCCCTTGCAAAGTATGCCGTAATATTTTCTCTCGCCTTAACGATTTCGTTTACCATCCCCATAGGGAAAGCACCCGAACCAACGGCAGGGTCTGCGACACGAACGTCTGCTAAAGCATCGTCAATCAATTTCAAATTTTTATAAATGCTTTCAGGCATAAGCATATCTGCGATGCCTTGTTTAACTTCTCTTGAACAGTCTTCGTCTTTCATAATTTCGCCGTACAAGATAAAGTCTTTGGTATCTTCATAAGGCGTGCCAACGGTGTTTACGATATAGTTAATTAAACTTTCTTGGCACATATAGTGAACGATTTCACGCGGTGTATAGAAAGCGCCTTTCGATTTTCTATCTTTAACGTCAAGCAGGTTTTCAAAGATTTTACCGAGCATTTCAGGGTCAACAGCGACTTCTTTTTCGAGTGGCTCGTCTTCGTTCATAGTGAAGTTGTATCTATCGAAAATATCTAAGATACCGTCGGCTTCACGTTCGCCTTTAATGTTTGCGTTAGAGAAAATTTCATTAGGAATACTGAAATTGTTATTCTTCCAATCGTACCCGTCAAGCGGTTCAAAAAGACCACCATTAAGGAAAGGAATACGGCAATGTAATCTTGCGTAATAGTTATCTGCGCCACGCTTTTCGTTAAGTGCTTCGTAGAAAAGGGGTTCAAGATAATATTCAAAGTAATTTCTTGTGTTTTTAATTGCTTCGTTAAATAAAATTCTAACGAAGTTTTTAGGTCCTGTTTCCCAAGGCATACCTTTAATGCGGTCGGCAAAATAAGTTTGTTGTTCATCAGAAAGCGCGCTGATTGCTCCACCTTGACGAACATAGTTTCCTTCGCTATCTAAAAGGTAGAGTTTTTTCATTATTTCTTTATGTTCGTTGTTGCAATTAAAGAATGCGTTTTTATACTCTCTTTCGCTAATTTTAGGTGGGAAAGCGTTTACACCGAGCCAACCTTTCTTTTGAAGGAAATACATAAATACGATTTGCCCCATAAGTTTTTTAGCAAACTGCTCGGTAAATTTAGAAACATCTTCTTCCTTATCACTTTGAACGCAACGGATAGCTTCGTCAACAAAGGTTTCGTTGCTAGATAAATATTCGTAAAGTTCAATATATTTTTCTTTATACTTTTCAAAGAATTGCTTAGTAACCTTTTCAACGCTAAACGCTTCTTCTAATTTGTCAATAGAAGGATTAAACTTTTCTTCTTCTAAGATAGGATAAAGTTGTTGCATTGCAGTATGACAAGGCTCATCCTTACCAAGAAGGTAAGAATATCTCTTTGCAGGCGTAAAGTTGGTTTTAATTTTACCTTTAAGAAGTTCGTAATCAAGACGGACGAAAGATAATCTCCATCTGTTTTCTTTTTCATCTTCTGAATAGAATGCAGCGATTGCGCCGTCATAGCCCATAACTTTAATTCTATCAGCTATGAAGTTTCTTTGTTTGCTTCTTGCTTTTTCTAACGATTTACCTTTTTTAAGTTCCACGGCAAAAATGGCGATTTTATTGCGCTTTTCATCAAGATAATCAGCTACGTGAAAGTAGCCGTTGATATAAAAGGAATATTCATTCCAATTCCAATAATCGTTGCGCTTTTCGCCGTTTAATAATTTTGCATCGTTGAAAAATTCTACGATAAACTTTTTGTATTGAGATAAGTCAAACTTACTCTTAAAAGTTTGTAATAACAATTCTTGTTTTCTCATAGGTTTAGCCCTCTAAATAGCACGATAATATAACTTGTTTTTTGCCTTTACGTTCAATCTTTTTGGTTTTTCTTCCGTCAAAATATTTCATAGGAATACTATCCACAATAAGGTGATAGATTTGTATCGGGTCTTCCACGTTTTTAATATCCGCTACGATTTGTTTTGTAAGTGCTTGCGGAAGTTCACCGTATTCAAGCATTGTTTTAATCTTTTCAATAGTGCTTTCTTCCGTTTCGGTAAACTTTCTGCAAGAGAGTAGCGCTTTGAGATAGGTCAAAATCTTTTTATCGTTACCGCTCACAGTTTTACCTTCGGTTGTTTCTAATCTTTCTTGAATTAGTTTGTTGTTAAACGCCGATTTGTTGGTGGCAAGGTGGTCAAAATATATTTCCTTAATAGGAACTTTAGGCTCGTTTTCACCGCATTTCACGTATTGCATCGTTTCAATAAATGTAAGTTCTTGCGTTTCTTCGCCAACCGTTTTGAAAAATGCTTTTAATGCACCTTTTCTAATGAAAGAAATCGTACCAATGCCGTTTATTTGCTTTGCGTTTTTACCCGATTTACATTTTAACGGTAACTTCTTGATTTTTTCAAAGAGTTCAATATCTTCATCTCTTATTTTTCTAATAAGGGTAAGATATTCAAGTTCAGGGTTTACGTTTTCTTCTTCGCCTTCAAGTGAACCCGTTAAGGTTTCGTAAAGTTTATGTGATGAAACTTGTTCGTCTTCAGATAAATACTTAAAGTCTTCGCCTAAAATATCGTGGAAGGCTTGCAATTTTTCCATAATTCTATCTTTAAGCGGAAGTTGCGCGTTTGCTTGCGAAGTTGGGAAGAAATTGAATACGTAAATTCTATCAAATTCCGTTCCTACACGGTTGATACGACCTACACGTTGCATAATGCGTGTAGGATTCCAAGGCAAGTCATAATTGATAAGAACGTTTGCCCTATGTAAGTTAATACCTTCTGCAAGAACGTCAGTTGTTATCAAAATGTCGTATTTATCGTTGTTTTTATTCTTGTTTTTAGGATTATAACTATCTTCAATTTCCTTTTTTAAGTAGTTAGTGCTTTCGCCTGAGAAAATTACTACTCTTGAACCATAAATTTGTTTTAATCTTTCACCTATATAAGAAGCTGTTTCTTTGGATTCGGTAAAGACAATTTTCTTAGTGCCTTGCAAAATAGGGTTTTCTGCTAAATCTTTAATAAATTCTTCTAATTTAGGGTCAACCGAAACTTCTTCCCAACGAGAAAGGATATATTTTAAGCGTTTTAAGTCGTGTTCTATGTCTGAAATAAAGTAATCTTTAAATTCTTCCGCTTTGAAATATTGAACTTTTTCGCTTTCTACAAGTTGCATTAACTTATGGTCATCGCCGTTGTCAAGCAAGTCGTAAACGTCAACTTTTTTACTGACGTAAACTTCGCCAGTGTAGAACATATCAACGAACTTTTGATGAGATTCGATAAATCTACCAAGAGTCATTTTGAAAGCATAGAAACTGCTCTCCAAACGCTTTACAAGAATAGATTTCATAAATCCGCCAATATTAACTTGACCTGCTAATAACGATGCGTATTTTTTACTGTCTTTTAAGTAGAAAATAGGCTTATATCTTGCGTATGATAAGTCTTTAATAACCTTAACAGTTTCGTTAAACACTTCTTCGGTATGTTTGTCAAATGAGTATATGATACTTTCTGGATTTCCAAGTGCAGGGAATTTTAAACCTTGTTCTTCCAAATCCTTGGTGTAGTATTCCTTAATTTCGGTTCGAGTTCTTCTAACCATAACGTGACGAAGAAGCCTATCTCTAATTTCTTCAGAATTGACTCTTAATTGGTCGAAATATTCAGGCGTTCCTTTCTCTAGTACGCTTAATTTGCCACGCAATCTACTAAAGAAACCTTCAAGGTTTGTAACGTTTGGAATAACATTGCTGTTATGTTTTGCTTGGAATAAGTAAACTTGATTTTCAATATCACTTGCATAGTTATTAATTGGCGTAGCAGAGATTAAAACAACTTTCTTTCCATAGCAAATTTGATGAAGCTTTTCATAACCTTCCGTTTTTGCATTTCTAAAACGGTGCGCTTCATCTACGAATACATAGTCGTATCTTTCAAGTTTTTCAGGGTTTTCTAAAATATGGTCTAATTTTCCGAGCGACCATACGTCAGCCACAACGTCAAAGTCCTTTAATACCGATTCCCAATAGTCCACAAGAACTGGTGGGCAAATTACAAGCCTACGTTTATTTTTAAGGCTTTTTGCGAGCAATGCGCAAATATATGTTTTACCTAAACCTACAACGTCAGAAATGAAAACGCCGTTATATTTTTCCAATATCTTTTTAGCTTGAATAATAGCATCTATTTGATATTGAAGCTTCATATACCCTTCAGGGAAGAGTTCGTTAATCAATGCAACTTGGTCGGAGTTGATTTCCTCGTCAAAATATTCAAAAATGGTTTTAAGATAAAGTTCATAAGGGGTAACGTTATCTTTAATCCACGTTTTTTCTTCGATAGTTTCGGTTGTAATCTCACTAACGTCAACAGCTTTAGCCCATAACTCTTCAAATTTTTCTAACGCAAACTTGACGTCGGCACTATCTTTAAGTTCAACGTTAAATTCAAGATTATTCACAAGTCCGCTATAAGAGAAATTGCTCGAACCTGTTATAACGCTACCATAGTAGTCGCAAAGTTCAGGGTTTTTACGCATTATGTAAACTTTAGCGTGAATAGGTTGCTCGGTGTACATTCTAAGTTCTAATTTACCCGATTTTAACCATTCTACAAAACATCTAACGCCGTCTTCAACTTCTTTGGAGTCTTCCGAGTCTGCAAATTCTGTTTCAATTTGTGAGCCGTATTCTTGCTTACTTTCTTTTTGCGACATTATGACGGTGTTATTTTCCGACTGTTCTATTAAATCAACAGTCGTTTTATCAACATTTAATCCGACAAGGATACGAATTTTATCCAAGTCTTTCATTGCATCACACAATCTAAAAAAACCGCTTGTTCTAAAATAACCAACAATCACATCAAAATATTGCGTGTTTGTTTTTAATATTTTATTGAACCTATCATAAAGAGTTCTCTCAGGTTCGTTTGTAAAAAATTTCAAATCTGTTGTAGGCATAATTTTCTCCTTTTTGCTAAAATCAGTTTGATTTTAGCACAGTATGCATGACAGTTTTAGTCATATATAACAATTAATCTTCTTTTTTGATATCCATTATGTCCCCAACGTTGCAGTTAAGGATTTCACATATTCTGATAAGAACGTCCATTGATACGGTTTCGTTCTTACTCATTTTTGCCATAGTAGATGAAGACATCTCCGCTATTTTTCGAAGTTCTGTCTTTGTCATACCCTTATCGATTAAAAGTTTCCAGAGTTTATTATAATTTACAGCCATAATAACCCCCTATTCTAAAGTTTTTTGTTTATTATATCACATCAGTTTTAGCATTTCAATACTTTGGTTTGAATTTCTAAACTTTTTCTTTGATTTTTTGGTTTTTGAATTTCATTAATAAAAGATTTAAAAATAAAAAAAGGGATATTTCTATCCCCTTTTGAAAGTGCATATTCAATTTAATTTTCTATATTATCTGGTATTTCTACGATTCTTATAGGCACATTGGTTTTTTTAGATTTGCTATTTTTGTTAACTTTTTCTTTAGTGTAGCCATAAAATCTTAATAACCATCCAAGCGCATCATAGTTTTTTTCTAAACCATAAAAAACTCTTGCTATTTTATTACCATAAATTAATATTTCTTGCTGTTTGTCCACATCAACAATATCGCCAATTTCCACATTGAACTTGTTTCTTAACACATTCTTAAACGCTTGATTCTTTGACGGCAATAAATCTGCTAGAACTTTTACGCCTTTGAAATACTTTTCATAACTCGGATAAAAGATTTTGTTAGCAACAAAACTCTCATAATTACTTTTATAGAGATTTAAACTTTTTCTTAGTTCGTTTTGTGCAATGTTATACCATTTATTGCATTCAAACTTTTGCGTAAATGGATTGAATCTAATGTTGTTTGACGATTTTTCTGCAACTTCAATAAATTTTATCGCCCCTTCACTGTATTCGCTCCTGTTTGAATTACATTCTTTAGAAATAATTGTTTCAATCGCTTTATTATAATTTTCTATCGATGCTTTTAAGTCTTCTTCACTTTCTTCTTGCGAAATATAAAATTGTGCAGCATCGTGAATAAGATAAATTTTAGAAATAGAATCGGGGTATCTAAATCTACCACACATTTGTATTATGTCCGACAGCACATGACTTTCTATAAAAACATAATCCACTTTAGATTCGATGTTGATACCTTCTTTTGTCTTAGCATTAGTAATTAGCAACTTTATTTCTTCAGGAATTTTTTCTTCATTTGATTGTACTTTGATAAAACTCTTTGAATTTTTTAAAATACTGTCATCGTATTCATCTTCTAAAAGCTTGTTTACTGATTCCGCAGCTACACATACTCCAATTTTAGAGGCACGCTCTTTACTACCTATTTTAGGGAATTCCTTGTATTCTTCTATTTCATTTTCTACCGAGGCAAACAGTTCTTCCCCATATAAAATATCCTCTAAAAAGTTAGGAAAGTTTTTTAACTTATTCTTAAAATAAACTACTGTTTTGTTTTGTCTCAACAGTTGATATATTCTTTGATTAACGTAATCTTTCGTAATAAACTGAAAGCACTTTGGTTTTAAGAAAATTGCACTATCTAATAAATCTATCACATTTGGATTATATTCTGCAAAATGTTCTGCAATGGGGTCAGGTGTTCCAGACATCAATATTAATTTAGGGGTATTATCTGCTTTGCTATTTAGAATTTCTTTTATCATTTCAACTATATAATACCCACTATCAGAAAAAGTTGCATCTGTAACTAGCGAATGATACTCGTCGAGAACCACATACTTAAACTTATTCCAAAACTTAGAGCTGGTGGAATTGATTTTGTATGTATATTTGATTTTGTTGGCAATATATGAATTTGTACATACTACGTTTTTTAATGTTTTATCAATATCATCTAATTTCTTCTCTGTAGAAAATGAAACAAATAATTCTTCATATTTTTTGTGTTTTTTTATCGTCTCATCAACCTTGGCTTTTCTTGAAGTAATTAACAAAACTCGCCCGTACTTTGTTAGCCCTTCCTTATATTCGCCTGTTTCCTTATCAACCCAACCATCTACAAAACCATTCTTGCCAGAACCAACCCCCGAATGAATAAGTGTTAGTCTATAAGGATTTATTTGCGTTTCTACATTAACCAATTCTACAACTCTTTTTTTCATTTTGCTTCTCCAAGTTTTATTATATCACAATAGCGTTTTAGTGTAAATAAAAGGGGGGAAATTATTTCCCCTTATATAGTAAAAATTAATTTCCCCCTTTTTTTGAAAGTGTAGATTCAATTTAGTTTCGGGTCATATTGTCAATCGGGCTGTAATTTCTATAACGATGTGCAATGTCGTCTTCGTTTAAGTCTAAATATGCTTGTTCTGTAACTGTTACGCTAGAGTGACCTAAAATCCTACTTAAAGTATAAATATCCATTCCGTTCATTAAGCAACGTTTGGCAAAGTTATTTCTTAAACAATGCGGAGATAACTTTTGTTTTATACCAAATCGTGTTAAATACCTTCTAAAGTTAGATTCAAAAGAAGATACGGTAACGTGGCTTTTTGTGGTTCTGCTTGGGAAAAGATAATCTGTTTCCATATACCTATCCTTAAACCTTAACCAACGACGTAGAATAAGTTCTGTTTTATCTGAAAAATAAACAACCCTATCTTTTCGACCTTTTGTGTTATCGGCTTTCAAATAAATACGTTGTTTGTTTAGGTCAATTTCTTCCACAAACAAACAACTACACTCACCCAAGCGCATACCACTATCAAGCATAAGGATTATCATTGCATAATCCCTGTGTTCGGTAAAATAAGATTTATCTAACCCTGCAATAAGTTTGTTAAAGTCTTCGTCTGACATAAATTCTTTTGGCGTTCTTTGTTCTTTTAAAGCCTTTATCTTGCGCATAGGATTATTTCTTAAAACGTCTTCTTCCACAAGCCACGTAAAGAAAACCCTTATATTACGTAAGTAATTGTTGATTGTAATTGCCGACATTGGTTTACGAAAATCTCTTCTTCTATCGGGCATATTATAAACCTTTGCTTTGTCGTTAGCATAATAAGTATATTTGCCACGTTCTTGCAATTCTGCAATATAATGTCTAATGACGTTTTCGCTAATTTCATCAACGGTACAAATGTCAAGCGACTCTCTACACCACCGTTCAAACAAACGAAGTGTTTGTTCATAACTCTGCATTGTTTTGCGACGAAGGTCTTTGCTTTTGCAACAAATCATAAATTCTTCGATTTGCCACGTTAAATCTCTTTCTTTAATTTTTTCCATAAAAAAATCTCCTTAAGTTTTATTCTTAAAGAGAGTTTTTAGCCTATTTCATAGGGCAATAAATTATTAAACTTTATCGGTCTAAATAAAAATATTTATAGGTTATTTACCGCTTTTTTAGTAACATTTTTATAGTGTTGGTCGGTATAAAAATCTTAAATTGTCAGTAAATTCCTTACGATTTTTCAAGTAGCATTTTGTCGGCAATAAGCGCGATAAATTCGCTATTAGTCGGCTTATCGGCATTAAGATATGCTCTAACGCCTAAAATGTTGTTTATCCCGTCTATTCTACCCCTTGACCAAGCAACTTCGATAGCGTGGCGAATAGCACGCTCAACTTTACTTGGCGTGGTGTTATACTTTTTGCCAATACGCGGATAAAGTTCTTTGGTCACGCTGTTTATTATCTCCGGTTCGTTTATCGCAAGACACACGCCTTCTCTTAAAAACGAATAGCCTTTAATGTTTGGCGGAATACCCACGTTGATAAAAATTTTGCTGATTTTTTCTTCAAGCGAAATTCTATGAAAGTTTTCGGTGTAGGCATTTTGGTAGTTTTCTTTTGGCATATCTTTATCAACCATTTTTATCACGTCGCATAAAGCCGAAAACCTATAAGGCTTTGCCATAAAGTAATCTGCACCGGCATTTATAGACTTATGAATTATATCTTCTCTAATAAGTGAACTTAAAACAATAATTTTAGTTTTAATGCCCGCTTCTCTAATTTTAGAAATAACACAAAGTCCATCATAGCCAAGCAAAACTAGTTCGGTAATAAGAAAATCGGGTTTTTTATCTACCACGGTTTGTATTGCCGAAATACCGTCTGCCATAAAACCTATCACTTCGTAGTCCTTAGTTTCTTCAAACTCATCTTTTAGTTTTTGTGCCGAACTAATGTTATCTTGCAGTATAAACACCGTTTTCTTTTCCATAACCGTCTCCTTTAATTGTTGTATATATATTTTACTACTTTTTGGCGCTATAATCAAGTTGTTTATGTACACAAATTATAAAATTTATGTACAATAATAGGTTTATTTGTAGAATTTTGTCGATTTTGATAAATTATTAGTCTTTTAAGCACGAATTTTGCACGTTTTTGAAAATTTTATTTTTGTACATAAATATTTAATATATACAAAAAACCCCGTTCTAACGTTTTGTTATTACGGGGTTTTGTAATTTAATTATTTATTTTTATAGGTTTAGTTCTTTACTATTTGCTTTCGGTAAAGATTTTATCTGCTTCTTGATAGTAGAATTTTAGGTTGGTTTCTATTCTATCTCTAATAGTGATATAGTCGTAAGTGTCGCTATTAAGTAGTTCTTGGCGGAACGCTTTTGCATTGTTATAATCTTTTTCGATTTTGGCTTTAAGTTGTGCTTTGCCCTCAGCGTTTAGTTCGCTATATCCCTTTACGTCTTTGAGTTTATAGTAAAGGTTTGCAAGTTTAACTACTTGTTTTGCTTCGTCGATTTTGGTTAAAGCGCTTTCTTCAACGTATTCTTTTTGGCTTGGTGTTAACTTGTCGTATGCTTTAATCGCATCGTTTAGTTTTTCAGAAACTAACACACCGTTTTCTTCGGTTAACACGATAACGCTACTTTCGATTTGGTTGATAGCAAGGGTTGCATCGTTTGCGATATCTTTATCAAGTCTAATGCCCATTATAACGTGGTTTTCGAAAGCATATGCTTCGATTTCGCCGTCGTCATCATCGTCGATAGCAACGTTTGATTTGTCTTTAACGTTTACGCATTTGATATAAGATGCACCTTGTGATGAGTTGTCGCAGTATAGAACGAAAGAGCCTTTTTCGGTTTTAACAAGTTCTGGTGCATACCAAGTGGTTAAAACGATGTCTTCCGAAACGTCGATTTGGTTTTTGCTTGTGGTTTCATTTTGTTTTGGAATTTCGTAGCAAGCAAGTTTGTTTCCAGAAGTGTAGTAGAAAATATAGCCGTCATCGATAAACAATAAAGAACTTGCCGTGCTTTCGGTTGCAATTTTGCTTTCTTTATTAAACTTGTCGCCCGAAAGAGTGGTTTTGTAAACGGTGCTAGTTTCGGCGTCAACGTAGTAAAGTTCATCTAAATCGATAAGAATACTTGAAACAGAAACTTTATCAGCACCGTTGGCTTCTTGCCATTTTGTAGCGTCTTCAAAATCATCTACGCTAACGCCATAAGTTTTAGCACTTGCATTAACGTCTGTTTTAGTGATGAACACGAATTCTTCGCTAGCGCCTTTTTGGATTTGAACGATAGAGTAAGTTGTGTTTTCGTTCTTAAAGTCTTTTGCGCTCTTTAATAGTTTGCCGTAAAAATCAGTACCGCTAATTTTTGCATCTTCTGGCGAATAGGTTGCAATCATATTGAATTTAGCAGTCTTTCTAGAATATCCGTCTTTTTCGGCTTTTTCTTCGTAATAGTTTTCAGCGTAAACGGTGATTTCGTAAGCAAGAGCAAAGTCGTCGTCCGTTTGGGTGAACTTAAACGATGACATTGATAAATAGTAAGTTTCGCCGTCGAGTTCGTATTTTTCGGTAGTTTTTGCATCAGTTTTGCAAACTACTAATTCTTTTTTGGTAGACGTGTTATAACTTACGATTTGCGAATTGTCTTGGTCGTTATAAAGGATATAAACCACGCCGTCTTCTATTGCGAATCTATATTCTAGGGAAAGCGAAGAAACGGTTAAATAAGTGTCGGTCTTCTTTCCGTCTAAACTAGTTCTCATAAAGGTCATATAGTTATAAGCCGAATCACCCGAAGAATCTTTATCGGTACAAGGCGTTCCGTAGTAAACGTATCCATCGTACACAAATAATCCCGAAAGATAATCTTTTGCAACGAAAAGTTTTGGAATTATTATAGAGTATTTTGCATTTTCTTTTCCAAGATTAGATTTTGCAACGGCAACAAGCGAACCTTTAATAGGTGCGCCAAAAGTATTGTCTTCGGCAGTTTTTCCTTCACCATTGATAAAGTAAACGTAGTTATCCGTTTCAAAAGCAAAACCGCCCAAGGTGTCTTCGTGAACTTTGCCTGGGGTTAGCATATCAGTATAGGTGAAGTTAGATTTTCCGCACGCCGTAGTAAAGAGCATTAGACAGCCCAAAAGTGCGCACGAGATAGCAAGTAAAAATTTTTTCATATAAACTCCGTGATTATAAGTTTAATTCCGTAAACTTTTTTATATTTTAAGAATATAAATATCTATACAATATAACATTATAAAACAAATGTTGCAATTTTGCAACTCATTTATTGTTTTTTAATAATTTTAAAAGGTAAAGTGTGAAAAATTATGGATAAATTTGGCGTTTTTAATCTTATAAATTCACTTGTTTCGCATTATAAAAACAACGCTGGCAATTTTTCTACGCCAAAAAGCGCAGAAGTTGGCAAAGGCGCTCCCCCGTTAAAGCCTAGCCCTACCGAACAAAAGGGCTTTCTTCCTTTACAAGAAGGTATGCTAAACACCATTAAAAACCACGACCAAATTGTAAAGCGCGTGATTTTAGAAAACAAGAATAAAAAGCAAAAAAATTAGTTAAAGGTTTTTGTTTTTTTAACCTTGCCGTTTTCGATAAAGGCTTTAAGATAGGTTCTTCCCTTAAATACCGAATAATCTACGCCCGTTGCAGTAAAAATAGTTTGAATATTAGTAGTAGCGTCAATAAGTTTCTTTTGGCGCTTTTTGTCGAGTTCGCTTAAAACGTCGTCTAATAGCAAAATAGGATATTCGCCAAATCTTTCCTTGAAAATTTCGGCTTCGGCAAGTTTAAGAGAAAGCGCAGTTGTTCTTTGTTGCCCCTGAGAGCCGTAAACTTTTAAGTCCATACCGTTTAGCGTGAATTTTATATCATCTCTGTGTGGGCCAACGGTGGTAAAGCCTAGTTTTAAGTCTTTATAAAACGCCTTTTTTAAGTCGGCTTTTAACGCTTCTTTTATTTCACTTTCAGTTCCCTTATAATCGCTTTCGGTGTTGATTATAAGTTCTTCTTTGCCGTCCGATAAAAACGCGTGCTTTTCTTTCGCCTTTGGCGCTAAAAGTTCGATAAACTTATTGCGCTCGTAGATAATTTTAGACGCGTATTTAGTTAGTTCTTCGTCCCAAATAGGAAGGGTTTGCTTGATTAGGTCTATATCCGTTTCTTTTAATAGGTTGTTCCTTTGCGCCAAAATCTTATTGTAGCGTTGAAGTGCGTAAAAATAATTTTTAGACATTTGCGACAAAGAAACGTTCATAAACCTACGCCTATCTTCGGGCGTTTCTTGCACAAGTTTGAGTTCAGACGGGTTAAAAAATACGCTGTGAATATTGCCGAGCAGTTCGCCTATTTTTAAAACTTCTATCTCGTTTATAAAAATTCGTTTTTTATCGTTTTTGTCGAAGATAATTTTTACCGAAACTTCGCCGTAGTTAGACTTTGCCTTAGCGTAAATTTCGGCTTCGGTTTGCCCGTTTTTAATAACTAACCTATCCTTGTTTGCGCGCGGAGAGTAGCCGGTGCATAAAAAGAACACGGCTTCTAGGGCGTTGGTTTTGCCCTGCGCGTTAAAACCTGTTAAAAGGTTAAGGCTAGGGCTAAAAACGATTTCTTCGTTTTCATAATTTCTAAAATTTTTGAGTTTTAAGGTTAAAATTTGCATAATTATAAAATATTTTTACGAATTTTGATTAGAACGCTTTATTTTCTTTTAAAAATATTATATAATGTTTTTTACTTAAAAGCAACATTAAAGGATAGGTAAATATGGAAAGTTATGAGATTTTGTGGAAAACTGCACTTCCCGAACTTGAAAATACGGTTAGTATGATTGCATATAGCAATTATATTTTATCATTATTCCCCGTTGACGTTGTGGGGAATAAACTTGTGCTATGCACAAAAGCGTCTATTTTTGCTAAAAGTATTACCGATACTATTAAGGATAAAATTATAAAAGCAGTTCATCAAGCAAATCCCGAAATTACCGACGTTGAAATTGTTGTTGCTAAGGATAGAGAAGAATACCTTTTAAAATATAACGAAGAAATTAGTAGCGTTGCGCCAAAAGGTGGGGTTATTAACCCAAAATTCACCTTTGACAATTTCGTTGTTGGTTCTTCTAACGAATTTATTTTCGCAGCGTCTAGGGCAGTTGCCGAACACCCCGGTGAATCTTATAACCCGCTATTTATTTACGGTGGCACGGGGCTAGGCAAAACTCACCTTTTAATGGCTATTGCTAACTACGTTAAACTTCATAAACCAAGCCTAAACGTTTTATACGCTACTTGCGAACAATTTACTAACCAAATGGTAGAAAGTTTATCAAAAGGCACTTTCTCTCCACAAAATTTTAGAAACATTTACAGAAACGTTGATATCTTACTTATCGACGACGTGCAATTTTTAGCAAAAAAACAAGCAACGCAAGTTGAATTCTTCCACACCTTTAACGAACTTGTTATGCAAAACAAGCAAATCGTTTTAGCGTCTGACCGTCCTCCACGCGAAATCGAACTTTTAGAAGATAGACTTAGAACTAGATTCGAAGGCGGACTACTTGGCGATATTCAACCACCTGACCTTGAAACTAGAATTGCGATACTTAGAAAGAAAGCCGAAGAACAAAAGTGCATTATCGACATTAAAGTTTTATCTTATATTGCCGACTGCGACGACCAAGATATTAGGTCTTTAATGGGCAAACTTACCAAAGTTATCTTCTTCTCTAAACTCCACGAATCGCCTATCACCATAGAACTCACCAAAGAAGCGCTTAAAGAATCGGCGGGAGAAAACAAAGAAGAATTGCAAATGGACGATATTATTAACTGCGTTTGCAACTTTTATAAAATTTCTAAAAACGATATGCTTGGCAAAAAGAAAAACAAAGAGTTTGTTGAGCCAAGGCAAGTTTGCATTTATCTTATTACCGATATGATGAACGTTCCACTTGCAACCATCGGTGAAAAGATGGGTGGGCGTGACCACGCGACCGTTATTTACGCGCGCGACAAGGTTGCTGACCTTATTAAAACTGATAGAAAAACAGCCGTTGCTATTAACGACATTAAAAATTTATTGCTTAAAAAATAATTACGATTATGAACACTTATTTAGAAGGACAATTTGACGCTGTTGTTGTTGGCGCAGGCCACGCGGGCGTAGAAGCAAGCCTTGCCCTTGCTAGAACAGGGCAAAAAACTGCAATGCTAACACTTAACCTTGATAGCATTGCTTTTCTTGCGTGCAATCCGTCTATCGGGGGGACTTCTAAGGGGCAAATCGTTAGAGAAATAGATGCGCTTGGTGGCGAAATGGGTATTTCTGCCGATAAAGCGCTACTTCAAATTCGTATGCTTAATCGTGGCAAGGGTGCTGCCGTTCAAAGTTTAAGGGGACAAGCAGACAAAAATCTTTACCACAGAATAATGAAACACACGCTTGAAAACACCGAAAACCTTAAAATATTGCAAGGCGAAGCCGTTGAAATTTTAACCGAAAACGGCGAAGTGACTGGTATTAAAACTTCTTTTGGCGGTATTATTTTATGTAAAGCCGTTGTTCTATGCACGGGCGTTTATCTTAATGGTAGCGTTATTGCTGGTGAATGGCGACAAAACTCTGGGCCAAACGGCTTTCAACCTGCAAACCTACTTACCGAAAACCTTATTAAACTTGGTTTTTCGGTTAGGCGTTTTAAAACGGGCACGCCGGCTAGGGTTGATGCTAGAACTATTGATTTTAGCGTTTTAGAAAGACAAGAAGGCGAAACAGACGTTTTTCCGTTTAGTATTATGACTGACGGACTTCCTAAAAAACAAACGCCTTGCTATTTAACCTACACCAACGAAAGAACGCACGAAATTATTAAGGCAAACCTACATCGCTCTCCCTTATACTCTAACCAAATTAAAGGAACAGGGCCTAGATACTGCCCTTCGATAGAAGATAAGGTTGTAAGATTTAGCGATAAAGATAGGCATCAACTATTTTTAGAGCCCGAAGGTGGCGATACCAACGAAATTTACGTTCAAGGTATGTCGTCTTCTCTCCCACACGACGTTCAAAAGGCTATGTATAGAACAATTCGAGGACTTGAAAACTGCGAAATTATGCGCTACGCCTATGCTATTGAATACGACTGTATAGACCCACTTGACCTTTACCCTAGTTTAGCGTTTAAAAAGATTAAGGGTTTATACACGGCGGGACAAATTAACGGCACTAGTGGCTATGAAGAAGCCGCGGCGCAAGGGCTTATTGCAGGGCTTAACGCTTCGCTTTATCTTCGTGGCGAAAAACCCGTTGTGCTAAATCGTGACCAAGCGTATATAGGCGTGCTTATAGACGACCTTGTGACCAAAGGCACGAACGAACCTTACCGAATGATGACTTCTAGGGCAGAATATCGCATAGTGTTGCGCCAAGACAACCCTGATTTTAGGCTAACCGAAATCGGCAGAAAGGCTGGGCTTGTTAGCGACGAAAAATATGCTAAACACCTAGAAAGAAAGGCGCTTTTTGAAAAGGCTATGGCGCTTCTTGATGAAAAGTTAAAGCCTGCCGAAGTAGAAAACATACTTAAAAAGATAGGTGCGGACAAGCCAAACACGGCAGTTTCTAAAAAAGACCTTATTAAACGTGGACTAACGCTTAAAGATATTATTGATGAGTTTGGTGGGTTTGAAGATATCCCTTACGAAATTCTTTTCTCTGCCGAAACCGAAGTTAAATACGAAGGCTATTTGGTAAAGGCGTTAGACCAAATTAAAAAAAGCAAACGCCTAGAAGATAGAGAACTTCCACCCGATATAGACTATCACGCTATAAAAGGTTTAAGGCTAGAAGCAAGGCAAAAACTAGATAAAGTTCGCCCAACAAGTCTTGGGCAAGCCGGTAGAATTTCGGGCGTTTCGCCTGCCGACATTGCCGTTTTAATGGTTTATTTAACCAAATAATCTATCGATAATAATCAATAAAAAAACTCAACCAAATGGTTGAGTTTTTATTTTTATATTAGTTTTATAAACATTCTTATAATATGTATTATAATCGAAACGTAAGCATACCCTAGCCCAAGCCCCGTTATAAGTCTTCTAACGTTTGTGGATTCTTTTATTTTTAGGACTTGAAGTCCACCATCTAACAGAGTTAGAAAAACTAGCCCCATTGATAGATACATATTCCCCGCCCAAAGCGAACAAACGATAGGCGCAATTATTAGCACGCCAAGTATAAAGCCCGTGCATCTAGCGCATACGGGAAATTGCACGCCACGGATAAAGAAAGAACGTTCGGGTTTTTGATGGCACGTAAAGATTGCGCCCATAACCTTACACAACCTACAATATCGTTTATAACCTTTTTCAGTCATTAAAACTCTTTACCGCAATCTTGGCATTGTTTAACTTGGTAAGTTTTAACGTCTTTTTTTAATGCTAAATAAAGTGCAACCGGCCAGAAAACAACAAACATTAAACAAATAACGCCCCAATTTTTTTCGCCTTCTTTTTCGCGCGTCACATATTTAATGTCTGCGCTACCACAGTTTGGGCATTTAATTCTTGGACTTCTTTCAGTATGAGAACGTGGTTTTGGTTCTCTTTCGGTGCTACCGATAGGTTTTTCTACCGAAAGGTTGCCCGTTTCTTCTACTGGTTTATTTACGGGCGCGGTGGTTAAGCCATCGTCGTCGTATTTATTAGTAAAATTGCTGTAATTGTTTTGGTTAGTAGAAAGCCCTTCTTTTACGTCGTCGTTATTTTGGTTTGATAAGTCAAAATTGCTCATAACCTTTCTCCTTTATAGTAATAAGTTTTTATTGTTTTAAATTTGCGTTTCGCCTTTTATCAGCCTTTCTTTTAAGAGTTGTAAACACAACGCCGATAACGATGAACGAATAGAAAGACATAAATCTCCAAAGCACCATTGCAGGAAAGGCAAGCCCTGCAACCGATACTAGCCCGATTTTGAATAACCAATAAAACGATAGGTCGGCAGCGCCTAGATTACCTGGGGTTGGAATAAACGATACTGCTGCGTATAATACTAGACAAACGCACACGATTTGCACCCACTCTAAAATGTTTTTAGCGTTAGGGTTATCAAAACCGAAAAATCTTAAAGTAAAAAATGCTATTGAGCAAAGCGCACACGATTCGCCAACGCTTATTAAAAACGAAGTTATGGTGATGAGTGGACTTTTTGCTATTCTTTTAAGACTTTTAGCGTTGCTAATAACGTTTCTTAAAATTTTATAAGTTAAAATCTTTTTATCTTTAACAATTTTTAGTTTATGGCCTAGCCCTACAACTATTCCAACAAGTTTAGAACAAAAACGTGGCATAAAACAGCAAGTTAGAATAAGGATAGGCATTAAAAGTTCAAACGAAAGCCCAACGATAGCCATAGGTCTTAAAACAGCTGCCGTGGTTGAATAAATAATTTCGTCTGGTATGCTAAAAATATTCGCTCCCGGCGAAAAAACTATAAGCGCAAACAAACTAACGAGCGCCATTGTGGTTTGGTTAAAGAAATACGCCGCTATTGATAAGGACGCCGAATCTCCACCGTGAACGCCGTGTGTTGATAAGTGGTAAATTTCAAAAGGTTGACCACCAACGGCAAAAGGTGTGGCGTTGTTATAGTAAAGCCCGATAACAGCAGTTTCTAAACAAGTTTTTAGTCGCCACTTGCCCGTGGTTTTCTTACATAGTATAGAAAGTTTTAGCCCCTTAAAGATAAAACAGAACGCAAGCGCCAATAAAACGCAGATAAAATATCCCCAATGCGTAGAAATAACGCTAACTATTTCAGACCAAGATGGTGGGTTTTCCATCGCGGACTTAGAAAAGAAGTCGTTATAAGCAGTAATTGCAAGCACCGACACCACTATAATGATAAAAAGCGATGAACATAGGCGTTTAAGAAACCTTTTGCGCTTGTCAATTTCAAAGTCGTTCCTGTCAAAGCCCATAACCCCCGTCATAACAAGTTGCCTGCCGTATTTACGATATTCTTTATCGGTCATTTTAGCAATGTCTTCGGGTTTAACCTTTGTGACGCTTGTTGTTTTAGTTTTATTTTCAATTTCGGGCTCTAAATCCACTTCTACAATAACGGGTTCGTTAGTAGTTTCGTCTATTACGATTTTAGAACCTTTTACTTTTTGTTGTTTTTTCATAACGAACTTATTATACACACTTTAAGCATCTTTGTCAACTTTTAGATAATGTTTTAAAATTGCGCACTATTTGTGGATTTTTGCGCAATATTTGGGCGTTGCCTTGACTTTTTATGTTTAATGATGTATCATAATTTGGTAAGATTTACTTTTTGGAGAATTTATGCGTTTAAGTATCGAAACCTTAAAAACCGCTCTGCAATCTAAATGGCTAATAATTCCACTCTTTTTTGTGGAAATGCTTTTGCAATGCTTTGGGCTTTACGAACTTAACGTTTTAATTCTTGCAGTAGTTCTTTCTTTAATACTATTTTTTTGCGATGACGTGAAGAACATTTTTGCTATTGTTTTTTACGTGTCGTTTTTTATTGGCAATATTTTCGTTTCTGCAAACTGGTTTATTTACGGAACGGCTATCGCTATTGCCGTGATTTCTTTTATATACTTTATTATTGCAAAGGTTATCAACAATAAATCGGGCAAAAAGCCAAATAAAAGCCGAATTTTCGTGCCCCTTTTAATCGTTTCGGTGGTATATGCGCTTGGCGGGGCGATTTCTAATTTTAGGCTTGTGCCGTTTATAGTCACAATCGGCTTTTCGCTTGCCGTTTTGTTTTTCGTGTTCGTTGCATCTAACTATGCCGATAACCTAAAAGAATATTTGCCGTTCTTGTTTACCGTTGGCGCAATAGTCGTGTTTATAGAAATGCTTGTCACTAACGCCGTGAACGGAAAATCTATACTAACCATATTCACTATAAGCGAACCTAATTCAGTTGGCGCGCAAAACATTAACGTTGCCGCACTTTATATGCTTATAGGGCTTATTTCTTGTTTTAGTTTTTGCAAAGGTAAAAACGCCCACCTATTTTTACTGCTAGCAACGCTTATTGCAAGTGGAATAATTATCACCACTTGCCGTATGATAATTTTGCTTGCCTTTATTTCTTACGTGTTTTTAGCAATCTATTCACTAGTTAAGTTAGAACGCAAAAAAGCGTATTTAATAACGCTATCTCTTATGGTTATAGCCGTTTTGGGCTTTATCGTACTAGACCTAGTTTACCTTAAAGACATCGTTTATTCTATACTATTTAAAATAGAAGGCTCAAACTTTTTTAGTGGTAGAATTAGAATTTGGGACTGGTGCTTTGAGCGTTTTAAGGCTAGCCCACTACTTGGAATTGGCTTTGTGCACGAAGATTTTCAGCCCGTTCTTAATAGCAATCCAACTTCGATTATCCTTGCGCACAACACTTTTATTCAATGGCTAGTTTCTTTGGGCGTTTTGGGAACGCTTGTTATGCTAACGTTTACTTTTTGCAAATACCGAATTATTGCTAGCGCGATTAAAAATTCTGGAATATTCGTGCCGTTTATCTTACTTATGATAACGCTTTCGGGGATAACCGACCAAGCCGCGCAAATGGATATTTTTATACTTATAATTTCGTTAGTGACGCTTGTTTCGATAGACGATTTTAGTTCTTCTTATAAATCGCTATTCGTTTTTAAAAACAGCCGTAAGAACTTGTGCACCTTGGAGAAAAACAATGATACTTTCTAACTTTCATACCCACACAAAATTTTGTGACGGAATAAACACGCCCAAAGAAATGATAGAAAAAGCCATTAGCCTTGGCTTTTCTGCGCTTGGTTTTTCTTCGCACGCAAGTTATCTTAAAGAGTGCACCTACGGCGTTAAAGATTTAGAAGAATATAGAAAAACTATAAACGCCTTAAAAGAAGAATATAAAGGCAAAATAGAAGTGTATTGCGGTATAGAAGAAGAAGTTTACACCCCGTACGACAGAAGAAAATACGATTATATTTTAGGCTCTTGCCACTTCGTTGAAAAAAACGGCGTTTACTACCCTATCGATAGCGACTATAAGTCTTTTAAGGAACTTTTAAAAATTTTCAACGGCAACACTATGGAAATTGCCGAAAAATATTTTACGGCACTAGTAGATTATATCTATAAAAGAAACCCCGATATCGTTGGGCACTTCGACCTAATAACTAAATTCGACGAAAAGGACGAAGTTTACTATTTATCTAACCCCGAATATATTAAAATGGCTGAATATTTTATGGAAAAGGCAAGTTTATCGGGCTGTATTTTCGAAGTGAACACGGGCGCAATTTCTAGGGGATATAGAACTTCTTTTTACCCTAGCCTAAACCTACTAAATATTCTTAAAAAAAATAACGCGCGCTTAATGCTTAATTCCGACTGCCACAACAAAGACTTTTTAGACTGCGAATTTAAGCGTAGCATAGAAATTATTAAAGACTTTGGCTTTAAAAAGTTATCAACAATAAAAGGCGGAAAGTTTATAGAATATGATATTTAAGCACCCTTAATATTTGATTTTAGGCAAAATAAAACCCTTTCGAATACTCGAAAGGGTTTTTTGTTTTTTTGTTTTAGAATAGACCGGTGATAACGCCGTTTTCATCTACGTCGATTTTTTCGGCAGACGGAACTTTTGGTAAGCCTGGCATCGTCATAATTTCACCGGTTAGACAAACGATAAAGCCTGCACCTGCCGAAACTTTAACTTTTCTAACGTTTATGATAAAATCTTTTGGTGCGCCAAGTTTAGTCATATCGTCTGAAAAACTATATTGTGTTTTTGCCATACAAATAGGGAGTTTGTCGTAGCCAAGTTCGGTAAGACGCGCAATTTCTTTTTCTGCGCTAGGCGTGAACGAAACGCCTGCGCCACCATAAACCTTTTTAACGATTTGGTCTATTTTATCTTTAATAGATAGGTCTAGGCTATAAGAGAAAGAAAAGTCGTTTTCTTGTTCGCATAGTTTAACAACTTCTTCGGCAAGTTTTTCGCCACCCTTACCACCTTCTGCCCAAACGTTAGAAAGTATAACGTTAACGCCAAGTTCTTTACATTTTTCGATAACTAAATTGATTTCTTTATCCGTATCGGTAGGGAAACGATTAACTGCAACAACACAAGGCAAATTATAAACGTTTATTATATTAGATGCGTGGCGAAGTAGGTTTGGCATACCCTTAACTAACGCGTCTAGGTTTTCGTTTCCTAGGTCGGCTTTTGCCATACCACCGTGCATTTTAAGTGCCCTAACCGTTGCAACTAAAACTACTGCCGATGGTTTAAGCCCTGCCACTCTACATTTAATATCCAAGAACTTTTGTGCGCCAAGGTCTGCACCAAAGCCGGCTTCGGTCACACAATATTCGCCAAGTTTAAGCGCCATTTTCGTTGCTATAATACTATTACAGCCGTGCGCTATGTTTGCAAACGGGCCACCGTGCACGAAAGCAGGCGTGCCTTCTAGCGTTTGAACTAGGTTTGGCTTTATTGCGTCTTTAAGAAGTGCCGTCATTGCTCCAACGGCTTTAAGGTCGCCAGCAGTTATAGGTTTTTTGTCGTAAGAATATGCAACGACTATTTTAGAGAGCCTTTCTTTTAGGTCGGTAATAGAATTTGCTAGGCAAAAGATAGCCATTATTTCAGACGCTACGGTGATATCAAACCCGTCTTCTCTAGGAACTCCGTTTGCCTTTCCGCCAAGTCCGTCTACTATAAAGCGAAGTTGCCTGTCGTTCATATCAACGCACCTTTTCCACACGATACTAGTCACGTCGATATTAAGTTCGTTGCCTTGCTTTATATGGTTATCAAGCATAGCGGCAAGTAGGTTGTTCGCTGCACCTATCGCGTGGAAGTCGCCCGTAAAGTGAAGGTTAATGTCTTCCATAGGCACTACTTGCGCGTATCCGCCACCCGCAGCACCACCTTTAACGCCAAAAACTGGGCCAAGCGATGGTTCGCGAAGTGCAACCACTACGTTTTTGCCTATTCTTTTAAGCCCGTCAGCAAGACCTATCGTGGTTGTGGTTTTACCTTCGCCCGCTGGGGTTGGGGTGATAGCCGTAACTAAAATAAGTTTGCCGTTTTTTCTATCGCTATCTTTTAGCAAAGAATAGTCTATTTTCGCTTTGTATTTTCCGTATTGCTCAACGTATTTGTCGTTTATGCCGATGTTTTCGGCAATTTGAGTAATTGGTTTAAGCACACATTGTTGCGCAATCTCAATATCTGTTAAATGCGCCATTTTTGTTTCTCCTTACTTTTTGAAGTATTTTACTGCTGATTCAAACAACTTCATATCGTAGTTGCCTAAAACGTTTTTATAAAGGCCGTAGCCCTTTCTTTCAGAGTGTCCCATTTTACCAAACACTCTGCCGTCTGGGGATAAAATACCTTCAATAGCGTCTATACTGCCGTTAGGGTTAAAGCGTATGTCCATAGTAGCCTTGTTATTGAAATCAACGTATTGCGACATAATTTGTCCGTTTGCTTGAAGTTTTTTAATAAGTTCTTCACTTGCAACGAATTTACCTTCGCCGTGAGAGATAGGAACGCTATACACGTCGCCAACTTTAACGCCCGATAGCCAAGGTGACTTATTAGAAGATACTCTAATGTTTACGATTTTTGATTGGTGGCGTGCTATGTCGTTATAGGTTAGAGTTGGGCAAGTTTCATCGGTATCGATAATTTTTCCGTATGGCACAAGACCAAGTTTAATAAGTGCTTGGAAACCATTACAAATACCACCCATTAGCCCATCGCGACTTTCTAGTAGGTTTTTGATTTCTTCTTTAATCATTTCGTTTCTAAAAAAGGCTGTTATAAACTTACCAGAGCCGTCTGGTTCGTCACCACCACTAAATCCACCGGGGATAAACACGATTTGGCTTTCTTTTGCCTTCTTTGCAAAGTTTTCTACTGAATATGCAACGTCGTCTGCCGTTAGGTTTTTAACAACAAAGATTTCAGCGTTTGCGCCTGCATCGGTAAACGCTTTCGCCGTGTCGTATTCGCAGTTCGTTCCTGGGAATACAGGGATTAAAACTTTTGGTGCGCTAACTTTTACGCTAGAAGTAAAGTTAAATTCTTTATCAAAGGTATAAGTTTTTGCCGTTTTAGATTTTGCTTTAATGTTGTAAGCGTAAACAGGTTCTAATTTTCCTTCGTAAACTGCTTGAAGTTCAGATAGGTCAATTTCTATTCCGCGATAAGCAATAACTTTTTCTTCGGTAGTATAACCTAAAACTTCGCCCACGCTAACGTCGTTAGAAACTTCAACGATAAACGCGCCGTATAAGTAATCGAATAATTCTTGCTCGGTGAATTTATCGTTATACTTAAAGACAAAGCCGTTGCCCATTGCACTTTTAAGCACTTTTTCCGCAATACCACCAAAGGTGACCGTTGTACAAGATAAAATTTTGCCTTGCTTATTTAGGTCGTTTATAGTTTTATAAACTTCTATTTGCGAACTTGTGATAGGTAGTCCGTTTTTGTCGTAATCAGGTTTTACTAAAACTACTTTTGAGTTTGCTTTCTTAAATTCAGGGCTAATAACTTGGTCTACGCTTCCCGTTGTTACGGCGAAAGAAACTAGCGTTGGTGGCACGTCGATATTTTCGAAAGAGCCACTCATACTATCTTTACCACCAATTGCAGCACATTTTAGTTCGACTTGTGCTTTGTATGCGCCAAGTAATGCGCAAAGTGGTTCACCCCATCTTTCTGGGTCTTTTTTAAGACGCTTAAAGTATTCCTGGAAAGTTAAGTAAATTTCGCCATAATTCGCTCCACTTGCAATTAGTTTAGAAATGCTTTCAACAACTGCAAAATATGCGCCGTGGTATGGGCTGTTTTCAGCAAGTGCTGGGTTTCCACCCCAAGACATAAACGAAACGGTATCGGTATGCCCTTTTTCTACTGAAACTAGGTTTACCATTGCTTCTGATGGGGTTAATTGATACTTACCGCCAAAAGGCATCATAACCGTACCACTACCGATAGTAGAGTCGAACCTTTCAGACAAGCCTTTTTTAGAGCAAACGTTAAAGTCGCCGGCAAGCATCATATAGTTTTCAAGGAAATTTTCTTTCACTTGTCTATTGTATGGTTTTAATGGTAGAACTTTTGCATCGATATGCTTTTCAGCACCATTAGAGTTCAAGAAGTCACGCGCGATGTCAACAATAACTTTGCCACGCCACGTCATTGTAAGCCTATTTTTATCGGTGACCGTTGCAACAACTGTTGCTTCTAGGTTTTCTTCTTTACATAGTGCGATAAATTCTTCTACCTTATCATTTTCTACAACGACAGCCATACGTTCTTGCGATTCTGAAATAGCAAGTTCGGTGCCGTCTAAACCGTCGTATTTTTTAGGAACTACTGATAGGTCGATATCAAGCCCGTCGGCAAGTTCGCCGATTGCTACTGAAACACCACCTGCGCCAAAGTCATTACAACGCTTAATTAAGGTTGTCACCTTAGGGTTTCTAAATAATCTTTGAATTTTTCTTTCTTCTGGCGCGTTTCCTTTTTGAACTTCTGCACCACAAGCCGTTAACGATTCTTCGGTGTGTGATTTAGAAGAACCCGTTGCACCACCACAACCATCACGCCCCGTTCTGCCACCAAGCAAGATAACCTTGTCGCCCGCAGTTGGAACTTCACGCCTTACGTTTTCGGCTGGCGCACCCGCGATAACTGCACCGATTTCCATACGTTTTGCAACGTATCCACTATGGTAAATTTCATCTACTTGTCCCGTTGCTAAACCGATTTGGTTGCCGTATGAAGAATAGCCTGCCGCAGCGGTAGTAACGATTTTTCTTTGTGGAAGTTTACCCTTAATCGTTTGGTTAACGGGAACTAGTGGGTTGCCTGCACCCGTCACGCGCATTGCTGAATAAACATAACTTCTACCAGAAAGCGGGTCACGAATTGCGCCACCGATACAAGTTGCTGCGCCACCGAAAGGTTCGATTTCGGTTGGGTGATTGTGTGTTTCGTTTTTAAATAAAAGTAGCCATTTTTGGTTTTCGCCATCAACGTTTACGTTGATTTTAACCGTGCAAGCGTGGATTTCTTCGGATTCGTCTAGGTTATTAAGGTATCCGTTCTTTTTTAGAACTTTAGAGGCAAGCGTGCCTATATCCATTAGGTTGATAGGTTTTGTTCTGTTTAAGTCTTTTCTAGCATCTAAATATTCCTTAAACGTTTTTTCTAAAAGTTCGTCTTCGAAAGAAACGCTATCGATAGTCGTTAAGAAAGTAGTATGACGGCAATGGTCTGACCAATAGGTGTCTATCATACGAATTTCGGTTATCGTTGGGTCTCTTTGTTCTTTTACAAAGTATTCTTGGCAGAACTTAATATCGCCAAGGTCCATTGCTAGCGAATATTCTTTTATAAAGTTTTCTAGTTCTTTTTCGGTTAGGTTTATAAACCCGTTTAATACTTTTACGTCTGATGGAACGTCGAACACCGTTTTAAGAGACTCAGGAAGTTCTAGCCCCGTTTCCATACTTTCTACGGGGTTGATAACGAATTTTTTAATTTCATTTAGCGCGCTATCGGTAATATCGCCGTAAACAGCGTAAACTTTTGCAGTTTTTACGATAGGACGATTCTTCCTAGATATGATTTGGATACATTGCGATGCTGAATCTGCCCTTTGGTCGTATTGCCCGGGGAGATACGTGACGGCAAAAACTTTTGCTTCGCCAAGGTCAACGCTATCCGTTGCATTATCCATTTGTGGCTCTGAAAAAACGGTTTTTACTGCGTAATCAAACAAGTCTTTTTCGATATCTTCAACGTCATAACGATTGATAACTCTAATTTTATCAACACCCTTTATAAGTAAAAGGTCTTTAACTTCTTTGGTAAGTGAAACTGCTTCGTTGTCAAAACCATCTTTTTTCTCTACGTAAATTCTATATACCATTTCTATTCTCCGTTTACTTTTTTATCGAAAGTGCTTTTTTGCCTATGTCCGTTCTAAAATACGCGTTTGAAAAATTAACGCCCTTAACGTTTTCATACGCTATATCTATTGCAGTTTTTAGGTCGTTTGCTTTTCCGATAACGCCTAAAACTCTGCCACCATTTGTTAAAAGTTTTCCGTCTTTCAAGTTTGCGCCGGCAACGTAAACGCTGTCTTTAACGCTAGCATCTATGGTTATTTCGTAGCCTTTTTCGTATTTTTCAGGATAGCCTTTTGATGCCATTATTACGCAAGCGCAAGCACCACTCGAAAATTTAACCATATCTTCTGTTAAAGTTCCGTTTGTTGTGGCAAGCATAATATCAAGCAGGTCGCTTTCAAGTAGTGGAAGAACAACTTGTGTTTCAGGGTCGCCGAAACGGCAGTTGTATTCGATAACCTTTGGTCCGTTTTCAGTTAGCATTAAGCCAAAATATAAACAGCCCTTAAAGGTTCTATCTTCGCTGTTCATCGCGTTAACGGTAGGAATAAAAATCTTTTCCATACACTCTTTTTCGATTTCTTTTGTATAGAAAGGGTTAGGCGCGATAGTGCCCATACCACCCGTATTTAAACCAAGGTCGCCCGTTAGTGCGCGTTTATGGTCCATAGAAGAAACCATTGGCACTAGCGTTTTTCCGTCGGTAAAGGCTAAAACTGAAACTTCGGGGCCGGTTAAAAATTCTTCTATAACGATATTGTCACCACTTTTGCCGAAAACCTTATCGCTCATTATAGACTTAACTGCACTAATGCTTTCTTCAAGCGTGTTGCAAATTAAAACGCCCTTTCCTAGCGCAAGCCCGTCGGCTTTAACAACGATAGGCATTTTTTGTGTTTTAAGGTATTCGATTGCTTTATCTTGGTCGTTAAACACTTCGTATTTAGCCGTTGGAATACCATATTTTTTCATTAAGTTTTTAGAAAACGCTTTACTGCCTTCGATTATAGCAGCCCTTTTGTTAGGCCCAAAACAAGGCACGCCCACGCTGTTTAGCGCATCAACAACACCCAAAACTAGTGGGTCGTCTGGCGTAACTACGGCGTAGTCGATTTTGTTTTCTATGCTAAAAGCACAAAGTTTTTCTACGTCTGTTCCTTTTATGTCAACAAGCGTGGCGTCTTCTGCCATACCACCATTACCTGGGGCTACGAAAATCTTTTCTACTTTTTTGCTTTGCTTTAATTTTTTTATAACGGCGTGTTCTCTACCGCCACCACCGATTACAAGTATTTTCATTATTGCTCCTTAAAAATTAGTCAGCGTATAGTGGGAATTTTTCGCAAAGTTCCATAACTTCTTTTGAAATTCTATCCTTAGAATTTTCAAAATCGCTAGCAACTTCTTTCATCCATTTAGCAATTTTTAGCATTTCTGCTTCTTTAAATCCGCGTGAAGTGACTGCTGGCGTTCCTACTCTTATACCACTTGTCACAAATGGCTTTTCAGGGTCGTTTGGAATAGCGTTTTTGTTTACCGTGATATGAACTTCATCTAGGCGTTTTTCCATTTCTTTACCCGTAACGCCGAAAGGACGTAGGTCGATAAGCATTAAGTGGTTATCGGTATCGCCCGAAACTACTCTAAACCCTTCTTCTACAAGCGCTTTACATAACACCTTAGCGTTTTTAACAATTTGGGTTTGATATTCCTTAAATTCTTCGGTCATTGCTTCGCCAAGAGCAACTGCTTTTGCCGCGATAATGTGCATAAGTGGGCCACCTTGGGTTCCTGGGAATACTGCTTTATCGATAGCCTTTGCAAATTCTTCTTTACATAAAATTAAGCCACCCCTTGGTCCGCGTAAGGTTTTGTGGGTTGTGGTAGTTACGATATGCGCGTGTGGAACTGGTGATGGATGTAAACCAGCAGCAACAAGACCTGCAATGTGCGCCATATCTACCATTAAAATTGCGCCAACTTCGTCAGCGATTTCACGAATTTTCTTAAAGTCGATAGTTCTACTATAAGCACTAGCACCTGCAACAATCATTTTTGGCTTGCAATCGATAGCAATTTTTCTCATTTCATCGTAGTCTAGCATTTCCGTGCCGTCTGCAACTGAATATGGAACAACGTTAAAATATTTACCAGAAATATTTACAGGAGAGCCGTGCGATAAGTGTCCACCGTGAGCAAGGTTTAAGCCCATAACGGTATCGCCTGGGTTAAGAATAGCAAAGAAAACTGCAAGGTTTGCACTTGCGCCTGAGTGTGGTTGAACGTTAGCGTGTTCTGCACCGAATAATTTTTTTGCTCTTTCTCTAGCGATATCTTCTACGATATCAACGTATCCACAACCACCATAGTATCTCTTACCAGGGAAACCTTCTGCATACTTGTTAGTAAGCGGAGTACCTGCGGCAAGTAATACTGCCTTAGAAACAATGTTCTCTGAGGCAATAAGTTCGATGTTGTGTCTTTGGCGACTTAGTTCTAGGTCGCACGCATCGGCTACTTCTTTATCAAAAAGTGAAAGTTCGTTAAAAAAATTCATAATATTTTCTCCTAAATTGTTTTTAGTGTGTTTTTTTCGTTTTTATATTAGTGGTGGAATAATCTCATACCGGTAAAGCACATTACCATATCGTATTCATCTGCCCTAGCGATAACCGCGTCGTCTCTAACAGAGCCACCTGGTTGCACAACGTATGATACGCCACTCTTTGATGCTCTATCAATGTTGTCGTAGAAAGGGAAGAACGCGTCGCTTGCCAAGGTAACGCCCTTGATTTTAGAAAGATATGCAACCTTTTCTTCTCTGGTGAAGGCTTCTGGCTTAACCTTAAAGTAGTTTTGCCATACGTTTTCGCCTAAAACTTCATCGCTATCAAAGTCTGAAAGATATAGGTCGATAACGTTGTTCTTTTCGGCTCTTGATACGCCGTCGGCAAACACTAAGTTAAGCACTTTTTCGTGTTGGCGAAGATGCCATAGGTCTGCCTTTGATGCAGCAAGACGGGTGCAATGTATTCTTGATTGTTGCCCTGCACCAACGCCGATTGCTTGACCACCTTTTGCAAAGCATACCGAATTTGATTGAGTGTATTTTAAGGTAATTAGTGCGATAATCATATCGTTAATTACTTCTTTTGAAAGATTTTTGTTTTGAGTGACAACGTTTCTTAAAAGTTCTTCGTTAATCTTAAAGTTGTTTCTGCCTTGTTCGAAAGTAATGCCGTAAACTTGTTTGGTTTCTCTTTCAGTAGGAACGTAATTTGGGTCGATTTTAATTACGTTATAAGTGCCTTTTCTTTTCGCTTTAAGAATTTCTAATGCCTTTTCTGAATATGATGGAGCGATAACCCCGTCTGAAACTTCGCGTGCAATGATTTTTGCGGTAATTTCATCGCATTCGTCCGATAGTGCGATAAAGTCACCAAAAGACGACATTCTATCCGTGCCCCTTGCCCTAGCGTAAGCACAAGCGATAGGGCTTTCATCTAACCCTTCGATATCATCTACAAAGCACGCTTTTTTAAGTTTTTCGTCTAGTTTTATGCCGATAGCAGCCGAAGTTGGTGAAACGTGCTTAAAAGAAGTTGCTGCGGGATAGCCCGTTGCTTCTTTTATTTCTTTTACTAGTTGGTAAGAGTTAAACGCATCTAAAAAGTTTATGTAGCCCGGTCTTCCCGATAAAATTTCGATTGGTAAGTCGGTGCCGTCTGCCATATAGATTTTAGATGGTTTTTGGTTAGGATTACAGCCGTATTTTAATTCAAATTCTTTCATTTTTTCACCTTTATTTGTTTTTGTTGATAAGTCTGTTTTCTTCTTTGCCCGTTTTTAAATCGGTGTATCTAACGTAGAGCGAAATTTTATTGTCTTTATCAAGGTTGTCCCAAATTTCTTTGGTAAACGCGTCGATATCATCGTAGATTTCTACTCTTTCAGGTTCGCCTTGGAAGGTTGGGATAGGGTTGCCATCACAAACGTAGGTGTGAATAAAGTGTCCTAAACCATTAAGAGATGCGAAAGAGAACGTATAACGATTACAAGCAGAGCCGTTTTCGTCGGCTGATTTTAGAATACTCATTTCGTAGTTAAAATCTTCGCCATTAAAATAGGTGACAGCACTAATTCTTGGGGTTAGGTTTGGCGCATCTGGCTCAAACGCGCGAACTTCTAACGCTGTTTTTAGGTCTTTACCATCCTTAAAGCCATCGTAAATGGTGTCCGTTTGGTCGCCGTTGGTCACGATAAGTTTATCGTTAAGTTTAGCAATGGCTCTATAAATAATCAGGCTTGGGTCTTCTACCTTGCTAGCATCGAAAGGTTCGGTGTAAACTGCCCCGTCTTTTTCGGTAAACACGCGGTTTCTTGAATTTGCACTTCTGCCCATAATAAAGTAAGCGGAAACGGCCTTAGTTCCGTCTTTACTTTTGCCCACGATAATGCCCCTACCCACGTAAGAGTTGCCTAAAATTAAATCTTTGATTTTGTTGATTTTATAAATGTTCATTTTTGTTTCCTTTTAAATGTTTTCGGTAAGTATTTTTTTAGAAACTTGTTCAGTTGCAAGTGGCAAAATAATCCACTCTGCTTGTTCCATAACGCGTTTTTGCAAAATTTCGGGCGTGTCGCCGTCTAAAATTTCAACGGCCTTTTGAAGAATAATCTTTCCGCCATCGGGGATTTCGTTAACGTAATGCACGGTAGCACCCGTCACCTTAACGCCGTAAGAAAGCGCTTCTTCGTGCACCTTTAAGCCGTAATAACCTTTCCCGCAAAAAGACGGGATAAGCGATGGGTGAACGTTGATAATTCTATCCTTAAACGCATCGGTAAACTCTTTTGAAAGTATTGCAAGAAACCCTGCAAGCACGATAAGGTCTATTTTTTCGGCTTTAAGTACTTCTATTAGTTTGTGGTTAAATTCGTTAACGCCACCGCACTCTGCCTTTGTGATAACAAGGCTTTTTATGTTAGCAGATTTAGCGCGCTCTAACGCGTAAACCCCTGCCTTGTTTGAAACAACTAGCGAAATTTCGCCACTTTTTATAACTTTTTCTTGGCTATCGATAAGCGCTTGGAGATTAGTTCCGCCACCGCTTACTAGCACGGCAATTTTTGCTTTTTTCATAATTATTCTAAAATAATTTTATCGTCTGATTTAACGATTTCGCCTAAAATATAAGCGTCTTCGCCATTGGCTTTAAGAATTTCTAGCGCACGACTAGCATCTTCTTTAGCAACAACAACGCTCATACCAACACCCATATTAAAGGTGTTAAACATATCTCTTTCAGGAACAGCACCTGCTTTTTGAATAAGATTAAATATAGGAAGAACTTTAACGTCTGCCTTTTTGATTTTTGCGCCTAAGCCGTTAGGGATACTTCTTGGAATATTTTCGTAAAAACCGCCACCCGTGATGTGTGAAATACCTTTAACGGTGATTTCTTTAAGAACGGCTAGAATTGGTTTAACGTAAATTTTAGTTGGGGTAAGTAAGGTTTCGCCCAAAGATTTGCCACCTAGTTCTTCTAGTGGGGCTAAAATGTCAGCGTTTTCAATGTCGAACACTTTTCTAACCAAAGAAAAACCGTTAGAGTGCACGCCAGAAGAAGGAAGTGCGATAACGATATCTCCTTCTTTCATAGAATTTTTGTCGATAACTTTATCTCTATCAACAACGCCCACTGAAAAACCTGCAAGGTCGTATTCGTCTATAGGATAAAAACCAGGCATTTCAGCAGTTTCACCACCGATTAGCGCGCTACCTGACTGAACGCAACCTTCTGCGATGCCACCAACTATATCGGCAATTTTTTCAGGAACGTTTTTACCACAAGCGATGTAGTCTAAAAAGAATAATGGTTTTGCGCCACAGCAAATAACGTCGTTAACGCACATTGCAACGCAGTCTATACCAACGGTATCGTGTTTATCCATTAAAAAAGCAAGTTTAAGTTTAGTTCCTACCCCGTCCGTACCAGAAACTAAAACGGGATTTTTAATGCCCATAAGGTCTAGTGGGAATAAACCACCAAAGCCACCGATATCGTCTGCCGTGGTTTTGGTTCTTGCGATGTGTTTTTTCATAAGTTCAACGGCTTTGTAGCCTGCGGTTATATCAACGCCTGCGTTTTTATAACTTTCAGAAAAACTTTTTTCCATAATTATCTCCTAACTTTTGTTTATACTTTTATTCTTTTCCGTTCCAACAGTAAGTACATAGTTTACAAGGGTCTACGCCGATTGCTTTAATCATGCCTTCTAGTGATTGGAACTCTAAACTATCAAACCCGAACTTTTTACAAATTGCTTCGCGCATTTTTTTACCGCGTTCGGTGTTCGCGTCGCTATATTCGTTTAGGTAATTAAGCCCTTCTTCGCCTTCTAGTTCTAAAATTGTTCTTCTAGAAATAAGTTCAAGGTCGCTTGTCACTCTTGAAAAGTTTAAGAACTTACATCCAAACATAATCGGTGGGCAAGCAGAGCGCATATGCACCGATTTTGCCCCGTTTTGTTGTAAAAATTCTACCGTTTCTTTAAGTTGTGTGCCACGAACGATAGAATCGTCTACGAACAATAAGTTTTTGCCTTTTATTAGTTCGCGAACGGGTATTTGTTTCATTTTAGCAATACGATTGCGGTCTACTTGGTTGTTTGGGGTAAAACTCCTTGACCAAGTTGGCGTGTATTTTATATATGGTCTTTTGAAAGGAACACCACTTCTATTAGCATAGCCGATAGCGTGAGGCGTGCCAGAATCAGGAACGCCACAAACCGAGTCTACGCCTTTTAGCGTGCCGTTAGCGATATCCGTTTCCGCCATAATTTCGCCGTTTTTTGTGCGCATTTCTTCTACGTTAACACCTTCGTAAACAGAAGAAGGGAATCCGTAATAAGTCCACAAAAAAGAACACATACGCATTTTTTTAAGCGGTTTACTAAGTTCTTTAAGTCCGTAATTGCTAATTTCTACTATTTCGCCAGGGCCGAGTTCTTTTTTTAGGTCGTAGCCAAGTTTATAAAAAGCAAACGATTCAAAAGAAACGCAGTATTCGCCGTCTTCTCTTTCGCCGATTAAAACGGGAAGTCTGCCAACCTTATCTCTTGCGGTGATTATTGTGCCTTTTTCGGTTAAAATTATAATTGACGCCGTGCCTTCGATTTCGCTTTGAGCAAACTTAATGCCCCTAGTGAAATCTTTCTTTTGGTTTATTAAAGATGCAACTAGTTCGGTTGTGTTGATAACTGCGCCCGAAGATATACCGAAATGCCCACCGCACCTTAAAACGTAGTCTTCGGCAAGTTTTTCTTTGTTTAAGACGTTGCCTACTACGCAAATTGCATAGTTCCCTAAATGAGAACGTATCATAAGTGGTTGTGGTTCGCTATCACTTATACAGCCGATAGCCGAAGTGCCTTGCATCTCTTCGAAAACGTGTTCGAATTTCGTTCTAAACGGAGCGTTTCCTAAATTGTGAATTTTACGTTGAAGTCCTTTTACGCTATCGTAAATTGCAAGACCACCTGATTTCGTGCCTAAATGAGAGTGATAGTCCGTGCCAAAAAACACGTCTGCCATACACTCTTTTTTAGATACTACGCCAAAAAATGCGCCCATAGATTTCTCCTGTTGTTTAATTATTTGCTTTCAAAGAATAGTTTAGAAAGAGTCATTGGGTCAACGTATTTGCCGTCTTTATAAACACGCATATTACCTGATGCGATTTCGTCTATAAGCATAACGTTGCCGTCTTTATCATAACCGAATTCAAATTTAATATCGTATAATACTAATCCTTTTTCTTTTAGGTCGTCGCTAACGATTTTGGTAATCTTTTGCGTCATATCCTTAATATCGTCGTATTGGCTAGCAGTTAAAACGCCAAGGTCAACTAGTCCGTCTTTGGTCACTAGTGGGTCACCCTTTTCGTCGTTTTTGAAAGTGGTTTCTACGTATGCTGGTAAATCCGCGCCTTCTTCGATGTAATCGCTATATCTTCTATAAAAACTGCCAACTGCTTTATATCTACAAATAACTTCTAGTCCTTTGCCAAACGCTTTTGCTGGTAAAACTTCCATCGTGGTGCTAGCAAGGTCTGCTGAAACGTAGTGAGTTCTAATACCTGCTTCATTTACCTTTTCGAAAAAGTAAATAGACATACGAAGATTAACGTCACCAACGCCGTCGATAGTAAGACCAACAGCGTTTTCACCTGGGTCGAACACGCCGTCTTTACCCGTACAATCGTCTTTGAACTTTAATTCGTAGTTTCCGTTGTCTAATGCGTAAACGTTTTTGGTTTTACCAGTGTAAACTAAACTTTTTGCCATAATTTTTTCTCCTTATATTTAGCCGTTGTATTTTTGGCTTACAATTTCATTTTTTTCTAATACTTTTTTTCTATCGCTTTCTTTTTTATCAGCGAGTTTTTTCGAAAGTTCTTCATCGCTTATCGCTAGCATTTGAATAGCAAGTAGCCCAGCGTTAACGCCACCGTTTATTGCAACGGTTGCAACAGGCACGCCTGATGGCATTTGAACGGTAGAGAGTAGCGCGTCCATACCGTCGCCACTAGACTTGCAAGGAATACCTATAACGGGAAGCGTTGTGTTTGCAGCAACTGCACCCGCAAGGTGCGCTGCCATACCCGCTGCACAAATTATAACGCCGTAGCCGTTTTCTTTTGCAGTAGAAGAAAATTCGTGTGCTTCAAGTGGCGTTCTGTGCGCAGAGTAGATATTAACCGAATAAGGCACGCCGAAACTTTTAAGCGTGTCTATGGTTTTTTCTAAAATTGGTAGGTCGCTATCGCTACCCATAATAATTGCAACTTTTTTCATAAAAAATCTCCTTTAATACCAAAAATAAACAAAAAAAGGCGCACGAATTTTATTACTAAAATAGCGTGTGCCCAGACGGTCGGCTAAAATAGATTTTTATTCCACTATGGTAATCCATAACTATCCGTCAGTAATAAAAATCCTTACGTATTTACTTTAACAAATTTGCTAAAAAAAGTCAATCGATTTTAACCTTTAATTTTTATATTTAATATTAAAAATTGTCTTGCAAATTGCTTGAAAATTTTGTATAATATTTCTTACGATACTCTTGTGATAAAAAAACGATTAGTAGGAGCAAATTTTGGCTAAAACGTTAAGCAAAAAAAACTTAATGATAAACTTTTTCGTGGTGTTTTTTCTAACGCTACTTTCGGTTTATTACCTAACTAAAACAGACGTTTTAAATAGCGATAGTTTTGCTAAAATATCTTTTAGCGATATTCTTTTAGTAATGCTATACTTTTTTGTTGCGATGTTTCTTTTAGGGCTTGTTGAGTTTTTAGTTTATCGCACTTTCACCGAAAAATTGCCCGTTCAAAGAAGTTACGTTAATTGCCTTTTAGGTAATCTTGGTTCTAACGTAACGCCGTTAAAAGTGGCGCACTTCCCTCTAATGTTTTACGTTCAGCACTCTTTCGGCGTGCCGTTTAAGGATACCGTTACGGGAGTTGTTAAGTGCCAAATCGTATATAGTTTTACTTCTATTTTGGTTTACTTAGTAGTTGTTATCACGCTTGCGGTGAGTGGGCAACAAGTAGTTGTTAGTGGAACGGTTTTTCCATTGTTTTTGATTATTTCTTTGGGCTTGTTTTTCCACATAGGCGTGTTTTTATTAACCATTGTTTTAGCGTTTAACGTTAAACTACAAAAATGGACGCTTTTAACGACTTGTAGAATTATTAAAAAGTTCAAAAAGAAGTTCGACGAAGATAAATATATCCAAGAAAAAGAACGAAATTTAAGACTTTTTAGAGAACAAATTACGGTTATTGCAAAACGTTTTTACGCTTACCTTGCGCCTATGTTCCTTTACGCGATTTTTATGTTTATGGCTGAAAGCGCGCTATATTTTAGTTATCTACTTATCACCGACGGGGCTTTTAATTTAGGCGAATTTTACTTGTTTTATCTATTAACGCTTGCTTCTTACTATATTTCTAACTTTATCCCCGTGCCCGGTGGCGCTGGAACTACCGAAGTTATTACAAGCATGCTCTTTACGGGCGTTATGCTAAACGAATACGTTGGTTCTACCGTGATATTGTGGCGATTATCTACCTATTACCTAGTTATTATCGTAGAAGTTATTTTGCTTTGTTTCTTGCCTGTGTTTAAAAAGGGATTTATGAACAAAACTGCTAAATTCGTTGATTTTGTGAGTAATAAATATGAGTAAAAAGATTAGAAAAACGGGCGCAATTTCGCTTTATGAAAATACGTTTTTAGACCCAAAAGAACTTAACGAAATTATCTTTTCGAGATTTGATTTTAAAAATAATTGCTACGAAATTACTGGTGGCGACAAAACGGTTTCTACGGCGTTTATTAAAGATAAATTTTTAAGAGTTAAAGGGGGCAAAATTGCCTTTCCTTTTTTATTTGGACTAGCAACCGATAAAGAGTTTAGAAAGTGTGGCTACGCCAGAAAAATTTTGGCTAAAATTATTAAAGATTTAAAAGGCAAAAATCGTGCTTTTTTAGGGCTTTACCCTTATCCTGTTGATAAAAGTTTTTACGAAAAGTTTTCATTTAGCACTTTTTCTTTCGTTAGTAAAATCGCCTTAAAAAACCTAGTGATTTTAGGCACTAAAATAAAAGAAAACCCACCTATAAAACACTTAAAAAATCTTTACGATAGGGTTTATGAAAAATATTATTCTTATCAAAAATACAGCCTTAAAGATTTTGCTTTTAACGCTAAAAAAATTAGTGCTTTTTCTGGCAAAACTTTTGGCTTTTATTATAATAATTATCTTTACGGCTACGTTTGTTTAGACCAAAATTATGTTGAAGAAAGTTATTTTGATTACGACTTTATTTTTAGTAAAAAAGAGCAAATTTTGGCTAATTTTTCGGGCGAAATAGTGCATAAATTTATTGCCGAAAACGCTAACTTTTTCGCGCTAGATAGCGCCGATTATATAGACCTTTTAGTAAGCACGCCTATTAACGAAAAGTTAGAAAACTATGCTGTTTCTTCTACGCTTATTAGACCGATAAATTATATTAAGTTTTTAAAAATTTTTAGGGCAAATTTTGATAATAGCACTAATTACTCTCTTAAATTTTTGATTAGTGACGATATTCTTGGCGACGTTAAGGCTCAGATAGTATGTAAAAACAAAAGGGTGCGTTTTTATAATGATTTTTTAGGCAATGACCATATAACGCTTAGCCCAAAAGAGTTTACCGAATACGTGTTGTTTTCTAAAACTTCTTATCCTTTGCCTAAAACTAAAAAAAGCATATTCGACTATGCCTTTTTAGATAAATATTAATTATTTTTTATATAGTGATAAAAGTTCTTTAACGCTTGTTAGTGTAAACGTTGGTTTAACTTCACTTTGGCTTACATCTTTAATGGTGGCTTCTCCGCTTAAAACTAAAACGGTATCTACTTCGGCGTTTACGCCAGACGCGATATCGGTATAAAGCCTATCGCCTAAAACTAGCGTTTGTTCTTTGTTATACCCGAATTTTTCCATTGCTATATTTATCATAGTCGGCTCTGGCTTACCGATATATATAGGCGTTCTGCCCGTTGCTTTTTGATATCCAAAACACATTGAGCCACAATCGGGAATATATCCAAAATCCACAGGGCAAACCCAGTCTGGATTAGTGGCGTAATACGTAGCATTTTTTACGTTTGTTAGCATTTTACTAGTTATTCGCATTTTTTCGGCAGTTAGTTCGGTATCAAAACCAACTAAAATAACCTTTGCACTTTCGTCATATTCTTCGCGCGCTTTAATTCCAGCATCTTTTAACGCTTTTATAAAAGATTTTGTGCCTTGCGCATAAACTTTTTGCGCTTTATGGTGCTTATTAAGGTGCAAAATCGTGGCATCTACCGAAGTTAAAAAGTTGCTTTCATCAGCCGTAATACCTAGGCTATTGATTTTTTTAATATAATCTTCTACCGATTTAGAAGCATTATTGGTTATAAAAACGTAATGCCCACCACAAGATTTTATACTATCTAAAAGTTCTATAACACCATCGAAAAGCGTGTTTTCGCGGTAAATAGTTCCGTCCATATCAAAAAGGAACAATTTTTTATTTTTTAACAAAGAGTAATCCTTAGAAAAGTAATCTCTAAACATATTCGCTCCAAAAAATAGTGGGCTTTTGCCCCGTTTTTAAAATTTTACATTATTTAAGCCTTTTAGTCAACGCTTTATAAAATAAAAGGCTTTCTCTTGGAGAATTTTATGACCATAATTAAAAAACAATTTCATTGCTCTTGCGGAAAAACTCACCACTCTGGCGCAGGCGAAATTTTCGTTAAAAAAGGCGCAATAAATAGTTTAACAAAGTTCGTTAGTAATTTTAATGCTAAAAGCGTTTTTCTTGTTTGCGACAAAAACACCTATATCGTTGGTGGAGAAAAAGCGCAAAGTTTACTAAACGATAAAAAATTTAGCGTTGATACCTTTATTTTTCCTACCACCCCTTTCGAACCTGATGAAAACGCCCTAAACGCACTTAAAAACGCGTATAATGGGCAAGATATTATAGTTGCAGTTGGCTCTGGGGTTATAAACGACCTTTCAAAAATAATTTCGGTAGAAAATAATATTCCTTATATTATAATAGCGTCCGCTCCTTCTATGGACGGGTATTGTTCTAAAACTTCTTCGATAATTTCGGGCGGGTTAAAAGTGACCGTAAACTCAAAAGTTGCCGACGTTATAATCGGCGATATCAACATATTAAAAACTGCACCCGACAGGGCACTTATTTCGGGTTTTGGGGATATGGTTGCTAAATACGTTAGCATTTTAGAGTGGAAGATTTCTAATATTATAAACGGCGAATATTACTGCGAAGAAATCGCTAATTTAATTAAATCTGCCGTAAAAGCATGCGCTGACAACTTAGACGGACTGCTTTTAAGAGAAGATAGCGCGATAGAAGCCGTTTTTAACGGGCTAATTTTAGGTGGCGTAGGTATGAACTACGCGTTATGTTCGCGCCCAGCATCTGGCGTGGAGCATTATTTTTCGCATATTTGGGATATGAGAGCGCTTGAATTTAATTCGCCACTTTCTACCCACGGTATTCAATGTGGAATAGGCACGCTTTACGCTATAAAAATTTACGAACAATTAGCAAATTATACGCCTAATTTAGAAAAAGCGATATCTTACGTTAAAAATTTTGATTTTAATGCTTATTCTAAAAAATTAGAAGAATTTATCGGTAAAGCATCTATCCCGATGATAGAAAATGAGAAAAAAGACAAAAAATACGACGCTATATTGCACGAAAAACGTATTAAAAAAATTATTGATAACTGGGAAAAAATAGTTAGCCTTATAAATAGCGAACTTCCTAACTATTTTGACCTATTAAATAAATTCAAAAAGATTAACGCGCCCATTTTTGCAAGCGATATCGGGCTAGACGAAAATATTAAATACGATACGTTTACCTTTACAAAGGATATTAGAAACAAATACGTTTTATCTTCGCTCTGTTTTGACCTTGGTATAGAAACTCACGAATTAGATTTTTAATTATTCCTATAAAAAAAGTGTAGCCCACTATACTTCGCAACAAGCGAAATATGGTGGGCTTTTCTTATCCACAAAAAATCAAAATAATTTAGTTATATTTTTAGCCTTGTGGCTAAAAGTGATATTGTTTACGCAGTAAACAGTTTAGCCGAGCAAAGCGAACGCCAACTGCGTAAGCAGTTTTATTTTGACTTGTAGTCAAAGTTATATTATATTTGCCTTTTACTCGCCAAAGGTGAATAAAACTTTGCGTAGCAAAATATCACTGCGCAAGCAATATAACTTGCCGTTAGGCAAATATAGTTGTGGCGTAGCAATAATTCCTATCACTACGCCACTAACGCGGGTTTTTGTTTTTTGTTTATTGTTTTATAATTCGATAATGGGGATACAACTTCTTAGCGCGTAGTTTATAGTATAAGTTGTGCCACCCGTTTTCTTTCTTGAATAAACAACTAAAACGCTTGAATTATCAACAAGATATCTATTCCTTATAAACATACAATTTTTAGTATATTCTTTGCCGGTATAAACCTTTTCGTCGGCTATCTCTAGCATATTTTTATATTCTTCTTTTTGGGTTTTAGAATAGTTATAATCTTGATTTTCGCAAGGAATAACGGCAACAAGTTTAATTTTAAAGGTGTTTTTTAGTTCTGAAAGTGCCTTAAAACAAACGGTATCAAAACCAACTGCCATACCAACTAAAAACGTTTTTATATTTCTATTAACGATTAGTTTAATAAAAATTTCTTTTAATTTTTTTACGTCTAAATCTGCGCCAACAGTTCTATTTCCCGAAACGGCACAAGTATAATTTTTATCTAACATCATAACGGATTTTTTCTTTCCTTTCCGTTCCCCCTAGGATATTTTATAGGGGTAGATTTTTCTTTATTTATTATAACGATACTGCGCTTATTTTCGTATAAATCGTAGTTTACAACTTCGCTAATCTTTCCACCTAGAATTTTAAGCGCGTTTTGGCTTTCTTTAATTTCTTCTTCTACTAAAAGAGATTTAAACGCATAAAAATTTCCGCCAACCTTATTAAAAGGCAAAACGTATTCTAAAAGAGTATTAAGCCTTGCAACAGCGCGCGCCGTAGTTATATCAAATTTTTCTCTATAATCAGCGTTTTTAGCAAGGTCTTCTGCCCTACCACAAATAACGTTTATGTTTTTTAAGCCAAGTTCAGAAATAACAAGCCTTAAAAATTCACATTTTTTGTTAGTTGCTTCAAGCATAGTAACTGAAATATCATCTCTAATAATCTTTATAGGAATAGCCGGAAAACCACCGCCAGAGCCAACGTCTAAAAGATTTTCACCTATCAACTTGTCCGTTGATAAAATACTGTCGATAAAATGTTTAACAAAAACGTCCTTTTTTTCGGTGATTGCTGTCACGTTTACTTTTTGGTTATAAGACACCAAAATTTCGTAGTATTTTTCAAACAATTCGTATTTTTTATCGCTAATGTTTATTCCGTTTTCTAAAAATAAATTTTTCATAAAACTAGTATAACACAATACTTTTTTTCTTGCAATGTTTTTTTAGTTATACATTATTTATTAACTTTTTTTGTTGATAAACTTTTTTTATGAATAAAACGCTGAATAAATATATTTTTTTATAATTTTTCCGTAAAAACAGAAATTTTTTTGTTTTCTATTAACTTTAAAAAATTTTTTATCAACTCTTAATTAACACTTTTTTAACAGCGAATTTATTAAGAAATATATAACAAAATCGCTTTTATCAACATTTATTTTCGCTATACTAATACTACCATATTTTTAAAATAATTATTTAAAAAACAAACAAATAAGTAAAAATTTAGGTTGGTAAAATACTTATTATTTTATCTCTTTTCCCTTGATTTTTTTTGCTAATTAATATATAATATATATATCTATATATTAGGAGCATTTTTATGAAAGTTATATGTGACGGTTTAGATTTATCTGATGCTGTGCTTAAAGTTAGTAAAGCACTTTCTGTTAAAGCAACAAATCCTGTTTTAGAAGGTATAAAACTTGTTGCCGAAAATGATACGCTAACTTTAACTGCAACCGATACCGAACTTACTATAATAAAAACTATTAAAGCAGACGTTTTAATGGAAGGTGAAACTGTTGTTGTTGGTAAATATTTTGCTGAATTCGTTAAAAAACTTGAAAACGAACAAGTAGAACTTTCTAGGCTTTTCGACGGGCAATTACAAATTAAATATTCTGATTCTGAAAGTGAACTTTCTATTTTCGACGTTGATAGTTTTCCAAAATTACCAGAAGACAATGCACAAAATTTTATTGAAATTAACGAACTTGAATTTAAGAAGATTGTAGAAAAAAATTCTCTTGCTTGCTCTACCGATGATTCACGCCCAATATTAAAGGGTTGTTTATTTGAAGTTGAAGATGGAATTTTAACCACAGTTGCTCTTGACGGGTTTAGAATGTCTGTTATTAAAAAACAAGTAGTATCTAGCGGAAACTTTAAGGCAATAATTCCTGTTAGAACGCTTGTTGAAATTACTAGACTTTTAGAAAAAGAAGAAAATATTAAAATTTTCATAAATAAAAACACACTTTCGGTTGCGTTTAATAATACCAAAATTTATTCTAGACTAATTGAAGGTGAATTTGTTAAATATAACCATATTTTGCCAACTGCTTTTACTAACGTTGTGACGATAAATAAAAACGCGTTTATTAAAAGTATTGAAAGAGCATCTATTGTTGCTAGAAACGATAAATACAATATCGTTAAATTTGATATTAAAGAAGATAGTATGACTATTTTATCTAAATCAGAAGTTGGCAACGTAAACGAAAAAGTTGCTATTAAACTTGATGGTAAAGATATAGTTATCGCGTTTAACGGCAAATATTTAATTGACTATTTAAAAACTATTGATGAAGATTTTGTTAATATTAAATTAAATTCACCAATAGACCCTTGCGTTTTAACTTCGGCAGTATCAGAAGATTTTATTTATCTTGTTCTTCCGGTTAGAATAAATGCTTAATTTAATTGACAAAAATAAAAAAAATCTATAAAATAATTAAGATAATATTATAGAAACATAGGAGTACTAATATGAAACAAACTTATCAACCTAAAAAAAGACAAAGAAGTAAAGTTCACGGTTTTAGAAAAAGAATGAAAACTAAATCAGGAAGAAACGTTTTAAAACGTCGTCGTAATAAAGGTCGTCATAAACTTTCTGCATAATAAATGGCATTTGACGTTAGATTAAAAAAAGAAAAAGATTTCAATCTTGTTTTTAAGAAAGGAAAACGAATATACGCTAATTCTTTAACGTTAGTATATTTTCCGTCTTCGCAGTTAAAGGTTGGATACACAGTAAGTAAAAAACACGGCAACAGCGTAAAAAGAAACAGAATTAAAAGGTTATTAAGAGAATCTTTTAGAAGTTTTACGATAAACCGTAATAACTTCTTTTTTGTTTTTTTACCAAAAGTGTGCGAAGAGTATTCTTTAGAAACTTATAAAAAAGATATGGAATTTATATTCAAAAAAGGATTATTCTTATAAATGTTAAAATTTTTAAGCATTAAACTAATAAGATTTTATCAAAAATATCTCTCTCGCGGAGAGTGTAAGTATATTCCTAGTTGCTCTCAGTATATGATTGAAGCAATAATTAAACACGGCTTTTTTAGGGGCGTTTTTCTTGGAACCTATCGTATAATTAGGTGTAATCCTTGGTCTAAGGGTGGGTTTGACAAAGTGCCTGATAAAAAAAGTTTAGTTAAGTGGGTGTTATAATGGCTGATTTTTTAATACAATTTGCAAAACCAGAAACGGGAAGTTTTTTAGTTGACATTATCTTTTGGTTAGTTAGCATAACTTCTTCGGTTACGATTGGTGTTATAGTGTTTACTTTAATTTTAAAGTTAATCACACTCCCTTTCGACTACGTTTCTCGTGCATCAATGCGCAAAAATTCTATAATAATGGAAGAAATGCGCCCAGAACTTGAAAAATTACAAAAACAATACGCTGATAATAAAGACCTTTATAACCAAAAAATGATGGCTCTTTATAAAAAGAACGGCTATTCGATGTTGAGTTCTTGTCTTCCTACCATTTTAACGTTAGTAATATTTATCGTTGCAATTAACGCGTTTACTAATTATTCTAAATGGCAAAACCGTATGTATTTTTACGAAATGAGTAATGCTTACAATAGCGTTTTATACGACGGGATTGAAGCAGACGGGGAATACATTATCAAAAACGAAGATGGTTCTGTTGTTGTTTTAGATGAAAAAGTTCATAAAGATATTACCAAAAATCCAGACAAATTAAAAGATAAAGGTATTACTGCAAGTGTTAACGGTGATGGATACCTAGTTTTAACAACTGAAAACGGATATATTGAATATAGCCGTAAAGTGACTGAAAGTTGGGATAGTTCATTTTCTTATAACGTTATACCATCTAAGGTTGCTGAATTTTATGAAAATAGTGCTATAACCGATGAAACAAAGGCTGTTAAATTCTTAAAAGACCTTGCAAGAGAAAGGTCTGCTGAAAGTTATAAAAACAGCGAAACGGGTTTTTTATGGGTAAAAAACATTTGGGTGACTGATAGCCCATTCTCTCACCCTATCGAAGAAAGTTGGGAAACCTTTAAAAGCACGCACTCTTACCCATCAGATGCAAAAGACTTAAAAGACAAATACCCAGAACTAATTTACAATCTAACAGACGAAAAGACTGAACCTAACGGATACTTTATTTTAGTAGTTTTAACTGCTGGCGTTTCACTTTTAACACAATTTGTTATGAAGAAAACTCAAAAAGCACAAATGGAACTACAAACCGTTGATGGACAAGGAGCGCAAACCCAAAAGGTTATGACGATTATGATGCCTATTATGATGGCAGTATTCGCGTTTATGTACACCGCAGCGTTCTCTATATACATTATATTGAGTTCACTATTAGGGCTTGGTCAAACGTTCTTAATTAACTATATCGTTGATAAAAAGTTTAAAAATAAAAAGGCTAAGGGCAACCAAAACGTTGTTCGTGGCAGAGTTTACGTTCCAAAAAATCAACCAGAAGAAAAACCGGTTAATAAAAAAGAAAAGGTTAGAAAAGTGCCAGCAGGTGGCGATTTCTTAGCGGGAACGGCTGACAAAAAGAGTAAAAAATAAGCATAATATAAATCTAGGAGATAGAAATGGAATTTGTAGGAAAAACGGTTGATGAAGCAATAGAACTTGCGCTTAAAGAACTTGGCGCAAAAAAAGAAGAAGTTGCTATCACCGTAATTAGTGAGCCAACAAAAGGATTGTTTGGCAAAGTAAAAGGTAATGCTGTAATAAACGTTGAAAAAATTGAAATCGACGGCGTTAAAAAAGCAACCGAATTTTTAGATAAACTCTTAAAACTTATGAACGTTGATGCTAAAATTGTTGAAAAACAAAACGGCGAAAATAAAGTTTTAGAAATTATCACAACTGATTCTTCATCAGTAATCGGAAAACGTGGTGAAACGCTTGATGCTCTTGAAAAATTAACGGGCGCTATGGCTAACACCGTTTACGAAGTTTACCAAAAAGTAGAAGTTGATTGCGAAAACTATCGTGAAAAAAGAAAAGAAACACTTATCGCACTTGCTAAAAAATTAGAAAAGAAAGCAACTGAAATGCGCCGTGAAGTTAAACTTGAACCAATGAGTGCTTATGAGAGAAGAATTATTCACACAGCACTTGCTGATAGCAAAACGGTTTCTACTAAAAGCGAAGGCGCTGACCCAAATAGATACGTTTTAATCGTTCCGTTTGATAAAGATGAATTCTCTCGCCCATACGACGCTAGTCGTGGTGCAGAAAAGAAACGCCCTGAAAAAAGAAACAATTTTAATAAAAAATCAAGTGGGTTTACTAAAAAACCTGCAAGAAGTGGCGGGGCTAAAAAATCTTCTGCTAGCGTGTTTGGTACTTTTTTAGGAAACAGCAGAGATAATCATTAAAAAAATTAAATACGGCAAAAGTTAAAACGTTGTCGTATTTTTTTATAAAATTTATATAACCTAATAATGGAGAAAAAATTATGGAAACAATTATTACGAAAAATAATTTTGAAGCAGAAGTAATTAAAAGCGAAATTCCCGTTATCGTAGATTTTTGGGCGACTTGGTGTGGGCCTTGCCGTATGATTGCACCTATTTTAGAAGATATTGCAAACGAAAACGTGGGTAAAATTAAAGTTGCTAAAATTAACGTTGATGAAGAAATGGAACTTGCAATGCAATTTAAGATTGAAGCAATTCCAACTCTACTTATTTTTAAAAATGGAAATTTAGTTAATAAAGCACTAGGCTTACTAGCAAAAGAAGAAATTATAGCATTAGTTAAATAAAGGGAAGTTATGAAAAACTTAGGATATTACAACGGAAAAGTTGGCGAATTTAGCGAAATGTCTGTTCCTATGGGAGATAGAGTAAACTTTTTTGGAGATGGAGTTTACGATGCTGTTTATTCTAGAAACTACGTTATTTTTACGCTAGATGAACATATAGACCGTTTTTATAACAGCGCAAAACTATTAGAAATAAATATTCCACACACCAAAAGTGAGTTTAGAGATATCGTTAACGGCTTAGTTAAAAAACTAGATACGGGCGAAAACTTTGTGTATTTTCAAGCCACAAGATATACCGACGACGTTAGGGCGCACGTTTACGATAGAACTAAGCCCGCAAACATTTTAATCAATATTCGCCCTGCAAATATTGCAGACGTTTATAAGAAGGTTAAACTTATAACTCACGAAGACCTTAGATTTTATTATTGCAACATAAAAACGCTTAACCTAATTCCTTCTGTTCTATACGCGCAAAAAGCTAAAGATGCAGGCGCAACCGAAACGGTTTTACATAGAAACGGCAGAATTACGGAGTGTTCGCACTCTAACGTGCATATTATCAAAAATGGAACGCTTATCACTGCCCCGTTAGACAATCTAATACTCCCCGGCATTTCTAGAAGGCATTTAATTAACGCGTGCAAAAGGTTAAATATTCCCGTTAGCGAAACGCCATATACCCTAGAAGACCTTTATAATGCAGATGAAGTTATTATCACTTCGGTTTCAAACCTTTGCATTTCGGCGGAAAGCATAGACGGAAAGAAAGTTAAAGGTGGTGCGCCTGAAATTCTTAAAAAATTACAAGACTTTTTACTTAAAGAATTTATCGACGGCACTACAATCTACTAAAATTAAACGTCATTATAAAAAAACAAAAAAGAGAACGCTATTA
>JAZLCK010000056.1:0-1421 GCA_045614165.1 Christensenellaceae bacterium
GGTCCGGAAAAAATTTGTAATTTTGTTAAGGATAAGTACCCTGAGGGTTATACTTTTAAGGTAATTTTATACGGTTCTCTTGCGCTAACAGGCAAGGGGCACGGCACGGATAGGGTTATTAGGGAAGTTTTACAAAACGTAGAAATAAAGTTCGATACGGAAACGAAAAACCTTCCACACCCAAACACTATGGACGTGTTTATTTATAACGGCGATGAGCAAGTGGCAAAAATTCGTGCTCTTTCCGTTGGTGGTGGCTCTGTTAAAATTGACGGGGTAGAGTTTAATGAGCCCGAAAATATATATAAAGAAAAGAATTTTAGTGAAATTAAAGCGTTTGTTTTAGAAAAAGGCATTAGACTATGCGATTACGCCTATATGCACGAGCCTGATTTGAAAGAGTATTTGCTAAAGGTGTGGCAAGTAATGAAAGAGTGCGTTCAAAGTGGGCTTTCTAAAGAAGGGGTATTGCCAGGTGGGCTTAATATAAGAAAAAAGGCAAAACACCTTTTTTCTCAAGGTGGAAGAAGGGAACTTGGCGAACTTAAAAGAAATAGGCTAATTTCTTCTTACGCGTTAGCCGTGGCAGAAGAAAATGCAGATAACGGCACGATAGTAACTGCACCAACTTGTGGTGCTTCGGGCGTGTTGCCTGCAATACTCTATTATTACCATAAAGACGTTGGTTTTTCTGAAGAAGAAATTATAGATGCACTTGCAACGGCAGGGGTTATCGGCAACGTTATTAAAACCAATGCGTCAATCAGTGGGGCAGAGTGTGGCTGTCAAGCGGAAATCGGCTCTGCTTGTTCTATGGCTGCAAGTGCTATATGCGAACTTTACGCCCTTTCGGTGGACCAAATAGAGTGCGCCGCAGAAGTTGCAATGGAACACAATTTAGGCTTAACTTGTGACCCTGTTTGTGGGTTAGTTCAAGTTCCTTGTATTGAAAGAAATACAATGTCGGCATTAAGGTCTATTAGTGCGTTTGGCATTGCCTACTATCTTGCCGACATGAGAAAAATGTCTTTCGACGCTATCGTTAGAACAATGTACGAAACGGGTAAGGACTTAAATAGCAAATATTTAGAAACTTCTATCGGTGGAATTGCCAAAAATTACGGAAAAATATAAAAAATATTCGGTTTTCTTGCCCCATTTACGGTGGGGAAACCGAAAAGAAAAAAATTTTTTAAAAAACACGCTAAAATATTTGACAATACTTTCGTTTTTGGATATAATACATAAGCATTTAACGAAAAGTTAAAACATATGGCGGCGTAGCTTAGTTGGTTATAGCGGCCGGTTCATACCCGGCAGGTCGTTGGTTCGAACCTGACCGCCGCTACCAGTTAACAATCGGCATAACGCCGTAGATATAAAAATTTAACCGGCCCCTTGGTCAAGCGGTTAAGACACCA
>JAZLCK010000057.1:0-29165 GCA_045614165.1 Christensenellaceae bacterium
ATAAATTTGTGCTCTATATTCTTCTTCGAAATATTTTATTGTTGATAGTACTGGACCTGCAGCTGTTTTTCCTAATCCGCAAAGTGCTGTTTTAGAAATTGTTTCTCCAAGTTCTTTTAATAGCTCGATATCCCCATCTTCGCCTTTTCCATCTACTATTCTATTTAATATTTCAAGCATTCTCTTAGTACCTTCTCTACAAGGAACACACTTACCACAAGATTCTCTTTGTGTAAAGTCCATAAAGAATCTTGCAACTTCTACCATACAAGTCTTGTCGTCCATAACAACTAGACCGCCAGAACCGATGATTGCGCCTGCTTTTTTGAGTGAATCGAAGTCTAATGGTAAATCTAAATGTTCTTCGGTAAGACAGCCACCTGATGGGCCACCGATTTGAACTGCCTTAAACTTGCCGTCGCCCCTAATGCCACCACCGATATCGAAAATAATTTCTCTTAAAGTGGTGCCCATAGGAACTTCGATAAGACCTGCATTTTTAATATTACCGGTAAGAGCGAAAGTTTTTGTACCTGGGCTCTTTTCTGGGCCGATGCTCTTATACCAAGCAGAGCCTTTGTTGATAATATCAGCAACGTTTGCAAAGGTTTCTACGTTGTTAAGTACGGTTGGTTTATCGAATAAGCCGTGTTCTACCGTTCTTGGTGGTTTAACCCTTGGCATACCACGTTTACCTTCGATAGACGCTGTTAGCGCAGAACCTTCGCCACAAACGAACGCGCCTGCACCACGGCTGATATGCATATGGAAAGAAAAATCTGTTCCTAAAATATTGTCGCCTAAAATACCAAGTTCTTCTGCTCTCTTGATTGCTTGACGAAGACGTGCAACTGCTAGTGGATATTCTGCTCTAACGTAGATATAACCTTGTGATGCGCCCGTTGCAATACCAGCGATAATCATACCTTCTAGCATTCTGTGTGGGTCGTCTTCCATAACAGACCTGTCCATAAATGCGCCTGGGTCACCTTCGTCACCATTACATACAACGTATTTAGGGAAGTTCTTTTGTCTAGCAACTTGGCTCCATTTTCTACCGGTTGGGAAACCACCGCCACCACGGCCACGAAGACCTGATTCGGTGATTTCGCTAACGATTTGGTCGCTAGTCATTTCGGTAAGCGCTTTTTCAAACGCGGTGTAGCCACCGTTTGCTAAATATTCTTCGATTGAAGTTGCGTCAATTTTATCGCAGTTATCAAGTGATACTCTGGTTTGTTTTTTATAAAATGGAACTTCTTTTTGTTCTCTATAAACAACGCCGTTTTCGGTGTAGCAAAGCCTGTCAACACATTCAGCGTTTTTCATAGTTTTTTCTATGATGTCTTCGCAATCTTCTGGCTTTACTTTAACGTATAACCAGCCTTGTGGTTCGATACGAACTAGTGGGCCAACTTCACAAAAGCCGTGGCAACCACTCTTGGTCACTCTAACGTTATCACCAGAACATTTTTCTAGTTTTACGGTGTATTTAACACCCTTTTCTTCCATTAGGGCGATAAGTTTTTCGTAAACTTTGTTTGCACCCTTAGAAACACAGCCTGCGCCACCACAAATAATAATTTTTTTGCTTTCGGTGTCTAATAACGCTTTGGCTTTTGCGCGGTATTCGCGTAATTCTTGTATTGATTTAAGCATTAGTTTTTCTCCTTTAAGCCATTTACTAGTTCTATTGCTGATTCAGGAGTCATAGTAGGATAAATTTCGTCGTTTACCATAACCGCAGGAGCAGATGAACAAGCACCTAAACAAGATACCGTTTCTACTGTGAAAAGTAAATCATCGGTAGTCTTCTTTGCTTCTGAAAGACCAAGTTCTTTTCTCAATGCTTCCAAAATAGGAATAGATTTTCTAACGTGGCAAGCAGTACCGTCGCATACTTTTATAACGTATTTACCTTTTCTTTCTAGTGAAAAGTTTTCGTAGAAAGTTGCAACGCCGTAAATTCTTGCTTCTGGAATATCTAACTTGTTAGCAAGATACGGGAAAATTTCTTTCGGTAAGTATCTGTAATTTTCTTGTGCGCGTTGAAGAATTGCGATTAGTGATTTTTCTTCACTACCGTAATCTTCAATTGCTTTGTCTAAAATTGTGAAATCAATCTTTTGTTCCATAATTTTCTCCGTTTATATATATTTTTTTTATTTACTTAAATATTCGTGAATTGCTTTTGCAGCAGTTTTACCCGCACCCATTGCAGAGATAACGGTTGCAGCACCCGTAACAGCGTCCCCACCAGCGTAAACACCTTCGATTGAAGATAAGCCGTCTTCGTTTACAACGATACCGCCACGATTGTTTACTTCTAATCCCTTAGTGGTTGATTTAATTAGTGGGTTTGGTGACGTACCGATAGACATAACAACTGTATCAACGTCTAGTGTGAATTCTGAGTTAGGAATTTCTACTGGGCGACGACGACCTTTTTCGTCTGGTGCACCAAGTTCCATTCTAACGCATTTCATACCGATAACAAATCCGTTCTTTTCATCTCTTGGATTTTCTGGGTTATTGTAGCCCAAGATTTCGGTTGGGTTGCAAAGTAGTTTAAATTCGATACCTTCTTCTTCTGCGTGTTCAACTTCTTCTTTTCTTGCAGGAAGTTCGTCCATTGAACGACGATATACGATATAAACTTTTTCTGCGCCAAGCCTTAAAGCAGTACGCGCAGCGTCCATAGCAACGTTTCCGCCACCAACTACTGCTACCTTACCACCTTTCATAATAGGCGTGGTTGGGTTATCAAGATATGCTTTCATTAGGTTGCTTCTAGTTAAGAATTCGTTTGCTGAATATACGCCCTTGTATGCTTCGCCCGGGATATTCATAAAGTTTGGAAGACCTGCACCCGAGCCGATAAATACTGCCTTAAAGCCCATTTCGAATAATTCTTCGATGGTTAAGGTTTTACCGATAACGATGTTGGTTTCTACTTTAACGCCAAGCGCTTTTAAGCCTTCTACTTCTTTTGCAACGATTGCTTTTGGTAGTCTAAATTCTGGGATACCATATACTAAAACGCCACCAGCGGTGTGGAACGCTTCGAAAACGGTCACTTCATAGCCAAGTTTAGCAAGGTCGCCCGCACAGGTAAGACCTGATGGGCCCGAACCGATAACTGCGACTTTTTTGCCGTTAGACTCTGGTTTAACGGGGGTTTCTTTGTTGTTTTTATTGTGATAGTCTGCAACAAAACGCTCTAACCTACCGATACCAACAGGCTCGAACTTAATGCCAAGAGTACACTTAGATTCGCATTGAGTTTCTTGTGGGCATACCCTACCGCATACTGCTGGAAGTGAAGACGTTTTAGAAATGATTTTATATGCGCCTTCGAAATCGCCTTGTTTTACTAGCGTGATAAAGTCTGGAATATTGATATTTACAGGACAACCTGCAACGCAAGGCATATTTTTACAATTTAAGCATCTTTGCGCTTCGTTAATCGCAACTTCTTCGGTGTAGCCTAGCGCAACTTCGTTAAAGTTTCTTGCCCTTACCTTTGGGTCTTGAGTGGGCATTTCGTTTTTCTTTGGATTGATAGCCATAATTATTTGCCTCCGTTTGCGTTTTTGAATAAATTACAAGTTTCTTCGTGAGCGTGGCGTTCAAAACCAAAATACATTCTACCACGACTCATCGCTTCGTCAAAGTCAACTTCGTAGCCGTTAAAGTCAGGTCCGTCTACACAAGCGAATTGAGTTATCTTCTTGCCGTCACGGTTAAGAGTTAATCTACAACCACCGCACATACCCGTTCCGTCTATCATAATAGGGTTCATAGAAACGGTTACTGGAACGCCGAACTCTTTTGCCGTTAGCGTTACAAACTTCATCATAATCAATGGTCCGATAGTGATAATCATATCGAATTTTTTGCCTGATTCTAGCATTTCTTTTAGTGGAACGGTAACGTTGCCTTGGCGTTTATAAGAGCCGTCGTCGGTCATAACAACTAATTCGTCTGAACATTTAGCAAATTCTTCTTCTAAAATAACGATGTCTTTGTTTCTAAAACCGATAATGCTAGTAACGTTTGCACCTAGTTTATGGAATTCTTCGGCAACAGGCATTGCGATTGCACAACCTACGCCACCACCAACGATACATACGTTTTTAATACCTTCGGTTTCGGTAGCCTTTCCTAATGGGCCACAGAAGTCTTGTATGTATTCGCCTTCTTCTTTTCTGTTAAGTTTTTCAGTAGTTGCGCCAACGATTTGGAAAATGATTTTAACAGTTCCCCTTTCTTTGTCGCTACCTGCTATTGTTAGCGGAATTCTTTCGCCATCTTCATCAACACGGAGAATAATAAATTGACCGGGTTGTGCTTTGTTTGCTACAAGTGGTGCTTCTATTTCCATTTGACAAACGGTAGAGTTAAGTAGTTTTTTCGTTGCAATTTTATACATACTCGTATTCCTTTTTTATATTTTTTCGCACGCTAAAATGAGCGCACTTTCGTATCTAAAATATTATACACTATTTTTTAGGTTTTGTAAATAGATTTATTAGGTTTTTAGGGGCTAAAAAACAAAAAACCTATCTTAATTTAAGATAGATTTTGCCTTATTTTTCCATTAAGATGGTGAACGGACCATCGTTGATTTGTTCAATCTTCATATCAGCGCCAAAAACACCCGTTTTTACCACTACTCCTGCTTTAATTAGCCCGTCTTTAAGGGCTAGATACATAGCGTTTGCGCGTTCTGGTTTTTCTGCTCCGAAAAAGTCTGGACGATTGCCGTGAGAAGTGTTTGCGCAAAGGGTAAATTGTGAAACTAGTAAGATTTCGCCTTTAACGTCTAAAATAGACTTATTGGTTTTTCCGTTTTCGTCTTCAAAAATACGTAGGGCAGGCAACTTTTTTATAAAATAGTTTAATTGTTCGTCACCATCGCCAGACGCTACGCCAACAAACACTACTAGTCCGTTGCCGATTTTAGAAATCAATTCCCCATCTACTTTTAGGCTTGCTGATAAAACTCTTTGTACTACTACTTTCATAATTATCTCCATCTATATTTTAACATTATTCTAAATAATTGACAAGTGAATAATGGTGTTATATAATATATTTTGTTAATAGGAGATTAGTTTTGGACATTTTTGGTTTAGAAAAATTATCGCTTGTGGATTTTGATGGGTACGTTTCGGCAACCGTGTTTACGGGTGGCTGTAATTTTAGGTGCCCGTTTTGTCATAATTCGGCTCTTGTTTTAGACGTGCAAAATTTAGGCGTTATTCCAAAAAGCGATGTTTTAGACTACCTTTCTAAACGCAAAAACATTTTAGAAGGCGTGTGTGTTTCGGGTGGTGAGCCTACACTTTATCCCGACCTACCCGTTTTTATCGAAAAGGTAAAAACGCTTGGCTACAAGGTTAAACTAGACACTAACGGAACTAATCCTGAAATGGTTAAAAGCCTATACGCTAACGGGCTTGTAGACTATTTTGCTATGGACATTAAAAACGATAAAGATAACTATTCTAAAATCGTTGGAATAGATAACTATAACACGAAAAAAGTTGAAAAAACCGTGGATTTCTTTTTAAGTGGGGGCGTAGACTATGAATTTAGAACTACGCTTATTAAAGAGTATCACGATTTTAGCAATATTATAAGTATTGCAAATTGGATTAAAGGAGCGAAAAAGTATTTTTTACAGAAGTTCAAAGACAGCGGAACTTGTATCAAGTCACATCTTTCCGCCGTGGAAGATAAAGTTGCTTTAAGTTTTAGGGATATTTTAAAAGACTATATCTCTTTCGTAGGTCTAAGAGGCTACGATATCTAAAAAAAGTAATTTTATTTTCAAGGAGAAAAATTTAATATGTATTTTATATTTGCGCTTATTGCGCTACTTGCTTGGAGCGGGTCTGACCTATTTTCTAAAATGGGCACCAATGAAAAAGACCGCAACAGCCATTGGAAAGTAGTGTTTGCCGTTGGTTTTATTATGGGCTTACACTTTATTATCACACTTATCGGTGGTGCGATTATTGATGCGAAGGGTGGCGCAGATAACGTGCCTAAATTCGTTGCTAGTTTATTCTACACCGACTTTAAGTTTATTGACTTTATTAAGTATATACCTGTTTCTGCGCTTTATATTTTTGCTATGGTGCTTGGGTATATTGGGCTTAGATATATCGAACTTTCGATTTCTTCGCCTATTTGCAACTGCTCGGGTTCGCTTGCACTACTACTATGTGCAATCATCTTCCCACTACTTGGCGAAGACCCTATTAGTTTAGACCTTATTGTTATTATCGGTGTTGTTCTTATCACGCTTGGTATTATCAGTATGGGTGTTGTTGATAGCCGTGAAAACCAAGAACTTAAAGAGATTAGAAGGCAGGCTTCTAACCGCAAATACACCAAGAGTTTTCTAGCGTTCTTGCTCCCTATTGCTTACCTTATTATCGATGCGCTTGGCACCGTTGGCGACGAAGTGTTCTTTATTTTTAACGACATTTCGGATTACTCTGCTAACTCATCTTTTGAACTCACTTTCTTTATCCTAGCAATCTTTGCATTTATTTGGGTTAAGTTCGTTAAAAAAGACAGCATCTTCAAAAGAGAAAACAACGCGTTGTTCGTTGGTGGGCTTTGCGAAACGATTGGTCAAATCTTTTATATGGCGGTTATGTTCGCCGACTACGAAGTTGGTATGCCTATGATTTCGGCTTATTGCGTAGTTTCAGTTTTATGGAGCAGAATTTTCTTAAAAGAAAAACTCTCTATTTGGCACTACCTTGCAATCGCAGTAACGTTTGGCGGTATTATATTGCTTGGCATCTTCTCACCTGTATAAAGGGCAATTTAAAACTTAACAAAAACTTAAAGACCTTTGGGGATTCCCAAAGGTCTTTTTTTCTTTTGTGTTTATTATATTTTTCTTTTGTGGTTTACGATTATTTTGCATCTAAACTTTCGATGTATAGGCACGCGTTAGTTGCTGCAACGCCACCATCGGCAACAGCCGTCACAACTTGGCGAACGGCTTTAGTACGGCAGTCACCTGCAACGTAAAGGCCTTCGGTTTTAGTTTTGCAAGTTTCATCTGCAATAATATAGCCCATATCGTCTATATCAACGTATTTAGCAAAGGCTTTGTTATCTGGAACTTGACCGATTGCAACAAAAACGCCCGTGATTTCGTGGGTTTTAATATTGCCGTCTGCATCTTTATATTCGATTGCAGTAAGTTCGTCTTCTCCGATAAAGTCGGTGACGCTAGTGTTTGGGCGCCACTCTATATTTTCTTTTGAAAGTAGCGTTTTAATAAGCGCTCTATCGCCAAAGAATTTATCAAAGAGAGTGTACACGTAAACCTTAGTGCAATAACTAGAAAGAAGTAGCGAATATTGTAGAGCCGTATTAGCATCGCCGATAACGATAACTTCTTTGCCTTTATAAAAAGCCCCGTCACAAATAGCGCAGTAGTAAACGCCACGGCCAACTAGGTCTTCCCTATTAGACTTGGTGCGAAGGTGTTTATGTTTTACGCCCGCTGCGATAATTACTGATTTTGCAGTATATTCGTTATATTCGGTTTTTACGGTAAAAACCCCATCTTTTTTGTCTAAATCGATAACTTTTTCGATTTCTAGGTCTGCCCCAAGTGCCGTGATTTGTTCGAATAAATTATCGGCAAATTCTTCGCCACTAATGGCTTTGATTGATGGATAATTTTCTAATCTTGGAGAAGTGGCAATTTGTCCGCCTAAACTTTCGCTTTCTAAAACTAAAACGGTTTTACTATTCCTTAAAGCGTAGAGCGCGGAAGTCATACCTGCCGCGCCTGCGCCGATTACTATTAAATCGTACATACTATTTGCTCTCTTTGGTTTTAATTAGTTAATGCTTTCGATATATTTTCTGATTTCGCTAGCGTTGTCGAAGTATGCGATACCATTAGCCGTTGGAACTAATAAGGTTGGTGCTTTTTTAACGCCGTATTTAAAGGTTAATTCCTTGTTTTCTTCGGCATTTACAACTTCGTATTTAACGCCTGCTTTATCAAGCATCATTTTGCTAGTTTTGCAGTTTGGGCAACCGTTTCTAGTGAATAGAATTGGGCCACTAATGGTTTCTTCTGCCTTGGTTTCGCAAGAACAAGTGCCGTTAGCATTTTTGGTGCCACCAGAGAATTTAGAATTGTCGATATTGTATTCACGTCTATCTTCAAATTCTTTTCTCTTACCATCGTTCCAGTTTTGAACAGGACGATAGTAGCCGGTAATTCTGCTGTAAACTTCGGTGGTTTTACCACAAGTTGGGCATTTATAAACTTCGCCTGAAATGTAGCCGTGGTCTGCACATACAGAGTAGGTTGGCGACATTGTGTAGTAAGGAAGTTTATAGTTTTCTGCAATCTTTCTAACAAGGTTTGCTGCTGCTTTCCAGTCTGGTAATTTTTGACCTAGGAAGGCGTGGAATACCGTACCAGAAGTGTAGAGCGTATGAAGTTCATCTTGCATATCAAGAGCAGTAAAGATATCTTCGGTGTAGCCAACAGGTAAGTGTGAACTGTTGGTGTAGTATGGCGTGCTGTCGTTATCAGATGCCGTGATGATATCTGGATATTTCTTTTTGTCGTGTTTTGCTAGACGGAAAGAAGTTGATTCTGCTGGGGTTGCTTCTAGGTTATATAGGTCGCCGTAGAGTTCTTGGTAGTCAGAGAGTTTATTTCTCATAAAGTTAAGAACGTCTTTGGTAAATTCTTGCGCTTCTTTCGTGGTTAGGTCTTTTTTAACCCATCTTGCGTTTAAGCACGCTTCGTTCATACCAACAAGACCGATGGTAGAGAAGTGGTTTGCAAAAGTGCCAAGATATCTCTTGGTGTATGGGTATAAGCCTGCTTCTAGAAGTTTGGTAACGGTATCTCTCTTAACTTTAAGTGAACGTGCAGAAACGTCCATTAAGCGTGTAAGTCTTTCATAGAATTCTTCTTCGGTTGCTGATAGATAAGCAATTCTTGGCATATTGATGGTGACAACGCCCACAGAACCGGTGCTTTCGCCCGAGCCAAAGAAACCACCAGATTTTTTACGGAGTTCTCTTAGGTCAAGACGTAATCTACAACACATTGAACGAACGTCGCTTGGTTCCATATCGCTGTTGATGTAGTTTGAGAAATATGGAGTGCCGTATTTAGCAGTCATTTCAAACAATAGTTTGTTGTTTTCGGTTTCAGACCAGTCGAAGTTAGAAGTGATTGAGTAGGTTGGAATTGGGTATTGGAAACCCCTGCCGTTAGCATCGCCTTCAATCATAATTTCGATAAACGCTTTGTTTATCATAGCCATTTCTTCTACGCAGTCTTTATATTTGAAGTCCATTTCTTTTCCGCCAACGATTGCGTTCATTTCAGCAAGGTCGTTTGGAACTACCCAGTCAAGAGTAATGTTGGTAAATGGAGATTGAGTACCCCATCTAGATGGAGTGTTTACACCGTAGATGAAACTTTGGATACATTGTTTAACTTCTCTATAAGTTAAGTTGTCGGCTTTTACAAATGGTGCTAAATAGGTATCGAATGATGAGAACGCTTGCGCACCTGCCCATTCGTTTTGCATTATACCTAAGAAGTTTACCATTTGATTACATAGGGTTGATAAGTGTGCTGCTGGTGCAGAAGTGATTTTACCTGGAACGCCACCTAAACCTTCTTTGATAAGTTGACGTAGTGACCAACCTGCGCAATAACCGGTAAGCATTGATAAGTCGTGAATATGAATATCAGCGTTTCTATGTGCTTCCCCTATTTCGCTATCATAAACTTCTGATAGCCAGTAGTTTGCCGTAACGGCACCGCTGTTAGATAGAATAAGACCACCAACCGAATAGGTTACGGTAGAGTTTTCTTTAACACGCCAGTCGGCAACTTTTAGATAGTCGTCTACAACTTTCTTGTAGTCAACTAAGGTCTTTTGGGTTTCACGAACTTTTTCGTGTTGTTTACGATAAAGAATATAACTTTTTGCTATATCAACGTAGCCTGCTTGGATAAGAACAACTTCGGCGCTGTCTTGAATATCTTCTACGGTGATTACGTTATCTTTAATCTTTTTTGAAAAATCTGATGCAACTCTTAGGGTTAACATATTTAAAATGTCTGCCGTATAGTTTACACCATTAGCGTTAAACGCCTTTGATAATGCCGTTGAAATCTTCGACATATCGAATTCTACTAACTTTCCGTCTCTCTTTTTTACTTGGAACATATCTTGTCCTCCTTTAAGTTTTTTGTGTTGCTTAATTACTATACCAAATTTAAAACCCTTTGTCAATAGGTTTTTAGCATATTTTGTAAAATTTTTTTGTCTATACCACAATATATTGTGTTTTAGGCTTTTTTTGGCATTTTTTGCGATTTTTGCATTAAAGGCGCAAAAAAACCACGATTTTTTCGTGGTTTTTAGGATAAATTTATTTTTGTTTAGATGTTTTTTTGCGTAAAATTTTAAGTTTACCATCAAAGCGAAAACACAATATATACTATATGCGCCGTTTTTTGCGAAAACATATTATATATATAGGCGCAATATTACACCTTAATTTCATCAAGATAAACTACTCTGCCACCTTGTTCTCTACTTCTAATTCCCGCAATAATAATTTTCATCATTTCTATGGTGTCGTTAAAGTCGACTGGTTCTTCGCCCGTTCTTAGCCATTTAACGAATAAATCTAATTGCTTTTTGAACGCGTAGAACGAATCTTTACATTGAACGTAATTACTGCCCTTTGTGCCTATCATAAGTATTCCTGCGCCAGCCATACCCACGCCTTGTGGGATATCTACCCTACACCCGCCAGCGTGAACTAAATGCACTTGCGATTGTTCGTATACCCCCGTGTTTTGAACGGAGATAAAGCCACGCTTTAGTATTGGATACATTTGCTCTACGGCGTGAATACCATATTCTTCCCACCTTTTAGACATTGGCGAACATATATACATTAGTTTGCCCATTTCGTAGGTAGAAAGGTAGTATGGCTCATATTCTTTTGCATATCTTAAACTAGAAGACGTTATAAACTTTTTGCCTTCTTTGCGCCATTTTATAAAGGTTTTTAGGTCTTCTTCTTTGTTTACCAATGGTTTATCGATAAAAACGGGAATGCCCGCATCTAAAAACGGTCTGCATCTATCAACGTGTTCGTTGCCGTTATCAGTTGCACAAATCACAGCGTCAACTTCGCCTATCATATCTTCTGGGCGTTCTACAACCTTTTCTATTTTAGATGCTTTTGCAATATGCTTTGCCCTTTCTATGCCTTCGAAACCCGTGCAACAAATATGTGTGATTTTTGCGCCGTCTATTCCAAAACTTTCTTCGGGCTGTTTTGAAAGGTAGTCGTAGATAACGGGAAATGGACACTCATTTTTCATAATTTCGCTATCATAGCCGTTAAACATTGCACTCCACGAATATGGGTGCCCGTTACCTTCGGTGTAGCCAAGAATACCTATTTTTAGTTGCTTTTTGCTTATTGGAAATTTCACCATATTTTTACCTTTATTAACGTGCTTTTTTATTTTATATTTCTCTTAAAGATTGGGTTAACTCTAACGCCTTCTGGAAGTATTCCGTCTAGGCTGTCTTTGACGATTGCTTCTTTGATTTTAGCAAACGCTTTGTCGCACGCGTTTAGATATTTTTGGATATCTTCTTCGGTATGAGAATAAGAAATATTGTTGATTGCAACACATAAAATTCCGTTTTCTAGCATTACTTTTGCATAAATAGAATTTATGTCTAAATAGTTTAGGCTACCCACCCCGTCGAACGCTACGCCACAATGTGGTGCAAGACCACTAACGCTTACCGCGCTTTCTACGCCGTGTTTTTTAATAAGTTCTTTTAAGCCATCTAGCATTATACCACCTAATCTCCAAGCGTGGCCAAAAACGTCTTTTTCTTGCATTTCCTTAATAGTTGCAAGTGCGCCTGCCATAGAGATAGCGTCGCCACCAAAGGTGGTTGAAATAAACACGCCTTGTTCGATTAAACTTATAATTTCTTTCTTGCCGGCAACGAAAGATATTGGCATACCGTTAGCACAACCTTTACCAAAAGAAGAAAGGTCTGCTTTAACGCCATAATATTCGCCTGCGCCTCCGATAGCGTATCTAAAACCACTAACAACTTCGTCGAAAATGGCAACTGCGCCGTATTTATGCGCCAAATCCACAACGCCTTGTAAATATTCTTTGGTTGGGCCGTTAGATTGAATAGGTTCTAAAATTACAGCAGCGTATTCATCTGGATGTTCTTTAAGTAAATCTTCTAGCGATGATAAATCTTTATATTTATAAGTTTTGGTTAAAGCGCAAACTTCTTCAGGCACGCCTTTTCTGTTTGCAGATGCACCGATAGACCAGTCGTGCATACCGTGATAGCCACACATTGCAACGCGTTTACGACCCGTATATGCTCTTGCAAGTCTTATAGCGGCAGTAGTAGCATCACCACCGTTTTTAACAAACTTAACCATTTCTGCCGTTGGGATTACCTCTACTAACTTTTCAGCAAGTTCGCACTCAACGGGTGCTTGTGTGGAGAAAATTATACCTTTCTTTAATTGCTCTATAACGGCATTGTTTACCACTTCATAGTTATAGCCAAGTGTTATAGGACCAAGTGCGCATACGTAGTCGATAAATTCGTTGCCATCAACGTCGTATAGTTTAGAGCCGTTAGCGTGGTCGATATAAAGTGGAGATTCGCCCGGAATAAAATAACGATAACTTTTGCTAAACGTTTGCGCGCCAAGTGGTGCTACTTTCAATTCTCTTTCTAATAGTGCATTGCTTTTTTCAAAACTTCTCATAATATTGCTCCTTTTTAATCATATTTTAATTATACAAAACCTTGAAAATTTTTACAACGAGCGTTTATTTCGTTTTTATTGAAAAAAATGATTGATTTTCTTGTTTTTTGTTGCACTAACGCTAGATTTTTGGTACAATTAGATAAAGGAGCGATATATGCACGAAATTAAGGTTGTTTTTGGGGACGCGATATTTTTAATAATTAACGATGCTAGCGAATTAAAGTGCATTAAAGAGTGGAAAGACACCACGCACTTTCACGCTGATTTTGAAACGCATATTGTTTTTGATGGCAATGCCACCGTTGAAATTGACGGCGAAGACGTTGTTGCGAGTAGTGGGGATATTTGTTTGCTCGCGCCCAGTCTTTCACACTATCCAAAAAGTTATAGTGCTGATTTAGAGAAAACTAACTTTTCGTTTAGGCTTTTAAGAAACTATGGCTACTACCCCACCGAAAAGCGTTTTTCGGAATATGCTTATTACGACAGCATTTTTAAGTCGGTTAAAAGTTATACGCTCTTTAACGAGCCTAAACTTATCGAAATTATAAAAGAGATTATTGCCCTAGAAAAATGCGAACAAAACGAACACGTTATAGAAACGCTATTCGCAACGTTTTTTATAACTATTTCGCAAGGCGTTAAGCGTGCTAACAATTTTACCACAAGCGTTGTTTTTAGCGAAAGTTATGAAAACGAAAACGATATTAAAAAGCGCAAGATTGTTGAAGGGTTTTTTCAAAACCGATACAGCGAACAAATCGGCATACAAGATTTAGCGAACGAATTGTGCCTTTCTATTCCACAAACACACCGAATAGTTAAAAAGATTTTTAACGTTGGATTTAAGAAGATTTTAACCAAGCAAAGAATAACTCACGCTTCTATTTTAATCAAAAATGGTGGGATTAAAATAAACGAAATCGCCGTAAGTTGTGGCTATGATTCTTATAACGGCTTTTTATCGGCGTTTAAGAGTTATACGGGCAAAACGCCAAAGGAATATGAAAAAAGTTTGAAATAACACACTAAAACTAAAACGAATTAAAAAACCACGAAAGTTTCGTGGTTTTTGTTTTCTAGTTTTTTGCGTTTTTGTCCTTTAGTTTTTTGCATTTTTGTTTTTTAGTTTTTTGCGTTTACGCTGGTGTCCAACCCATTTTTTGACCAGACAATATATGGATATGAAGGTGGAACACCGTTTGCCCTGCATCTTCGCCTTGGTTGATTACTAGGCGATATCCGTTTTCTAGCCCTAGTTCTTTTTTAAGAGCAGGAATTTTTATAAAGCATTTTTTAAGCATTTCGCTTTGGCTCTCAGTCATATCGGCAAGAAGTTTAAAGTGGCTTTTTGGAATACATAAAAAGTGATTTTTAGCCTTTGGGTCGATATCTTTTATGATAATCATATTTTCGTCTTCATACATTTTCGTTGCAGGAATTTCGCCCGCGATAATCTTACAAAACAAACAGTTTTCCATAATTTACTCCTTTATAATTTATTAAACTAGTTCGCAAATAGCCCCGTCTTGATAAGGTTTTATAACCTTTACTTTAACAATGCCGTCTAATGCGATTTGGGTGTTTTTTACATAAACTCTTAAATAGTTTTGGGTGTATCCCACTACATATTCGCCTTTAACTTCTTCGGGAATAAAGTCTAAAACTTTGCCAAGGTTTTTATTTATAAAATCTAGTTTTAGTTTTGCTTTAAGTTCTAAAAGCGTGTTTAGGCGCGCTTTTTTAATATCGCCCGATAAATCCTTAAACTTATACGCCACCGTTCCACTTCTTGGGCTAAACGGAAAGGCGTGGATATCCGAAAACTCTACGCGCTTTGCTAAATCTAGCGTGTCTAAAAAATCTTGTTCGGTTTCGGTTGGGAACCCAACTATTATATCGGTAGTAATGCCCGCGTTATCGAAATATTTTCGTATAAGCATAACCTTTTCGATAAACTCTTCGCGCGTGTATTTTCTGTTCATTTTTTTAAGCACGGCGTTAGAGCCAGACTGCAATGAAAGATGAAAATGTGGCGCAAAATTTTTTAGGTCTTTAAGAGCAGATAGAAATTCATCGGTAATAACGGTGGTTTCTAATGAGCCAAGCCTAATTCTTGCTCTAACTTCTTTTAGCGTTTTAATAAGTGCCGTTAGGCCTGTGCCATTATAGTTATAAGAAGTTAGGTTTATGCCGTTAATAATAACTTCTACGGGGTTATTTTGCCTAATTTCGTCTAACACGCTTTGCGGATTACGGCTACGGCTTCTGCCCCTTAGATACGGGATAATACAATAAGAACAAAAGTTATTGCAACCATCTTGCACTTTAATATAGGTGCGCTTTCTTAAAGATTTAACAACGGGCATTTCTTCGTATTCTGTTGTTTGGGGAAAAACGAATATGCCTTGTTCGTTGATTAGGTCTAAAATTTTCGTTTTGTTAAAAGTGCCTGTTATAACGAAAGTGCCAGACTTTTCTAAAAACGATTGTGGGTTATGTTGTGTTGCGCAACCCGTGAATATGATTTTCGCATCTTTATTAAGTTTTTCTATTCTGCTTACGGTTTGCCTAGATTTCTTTTCGGCTTCACTTGTCACGGCACAGGTGTTTACGATATATAGGTCGGCTTTCACTAGCCTATCGCACACTTCGTAGCCCATTTTTGTAAGCCCTGCGATTAAAGAATCACTTTCGGATTCGTTTACTTTGCAACCGAGCGTAAAAACTACTGCTTTCATTATTTTTTAAATACTAGCGCACACCACTCACCCTTGACGTTTTTATCAATTAAGGTAAAGCCGTTATCTATATACGCTTTTTCTACTTTATCTATTCTATCAGTTAAAATTCCACTTAGAATTATAACGCCATTTTCTTCTAAATTCTTGCTTATATTTGGTGCGAAGAAAATTAGCACTTCGGCAATAATGTTTGCAACTATAACGTTGCCTTTTATCGTTTGGTCGTCTAAAAGATTTTTTAGTATCGCTTTGGCGTTGGTTACGCCGTTTAGAACTGCGTTCTCGCGCGATGCGGTAACGGCACACTCGTCTATATCCGTCATCACAACTTCTTTTGCGCCAAGTTTAGATGCCGTTATGCCAAGTATTCCACTACCAGAACCAACGTCTAACACCACGTCACTTTCTTTAACGTATTTTTGCAAGAACTCTATGCACATAGAAGTGGTTTCGTGCTCGCCCGTGCCAAACGCCATATTAGAGCCGATATACACGGGAATTTCTCCGTTTTGGGCGTTATACTTTATCCACTCCGGAACGATTACTATATTATTTAGTTTTATAGGCTTAAAAAATTCTTTCCATTTTTCGCGCCACTCATCGCCATCGACTGGTTTTTTGAGCATTTCTAGTGAACCAAGATTAAAAGGGCTATTCTTTTTAAGCGTTTGTAGCGCGCTTATAATTTCTAGTTCTTTTTCTTTAATTTCTTCGGTTTTAACGTATGCTCTGCAAAGCACGGTTTTATCGGCTTTTAATATGTTTTCATCGGCATAGTCCCAGTTTTTGCCACTCGCGTTTAAATCTAAAACGTCTTGAACGTCTAAAATAGACACGCCTGCATCTGAATACCCGTCTAGTATATCAGCAACAAGTTCTGCGCCTTCGTGCGATGTTTTTATGGTTATTTCTATGTAATTTTCCATTTATTTGCCTTTGCCGTAAAGTTTATCTAAATTTTCGTAATATTCGCGCATCATAGGAGTTTGCTTTGGTTCGCTATCCTTTTCAAAATCTTCTAGCGCCTTTCTTTGTGATTTAGAAAGTTTTACAGGGATTTCTACTATAACTTCTACGTATAAGTCGCCCGTGCCCCTTTGAGTTTTTATACCCTTGCCACGAACGTAGAACATTTTTCCACTTTGAGTGCCTTCTGGTATAGATAGTTCTAAAAGTTCATCAATTACGGGAACTTTCACTCTTCCGCCCATTACTGCCGTGGTAAACGAAATAGGAACGGTCACATAAAGGTCGAAATTCTTTCTTTTCATTACCTTGCTTGGCTCTACCTTAATCACTACGATTAGGTCGCCCGGAGCACCACCACTAGTACTTGCTTCGCCATAGCCCGGTTTTCTTAGATAACTGCCGTTATCTGCGCCTGCTGGAATATCAAAAGCAATTTTAGTGTTTGTTTTAACGTAGCCTTTGCCTTTACAAGAAGTACAAGGCTCTATAATCTTTTTGCCCGTTCCACGACATTCTTCACAAGGGCGAACGCTTACTGAACGGAAAAAGCCGTTGCTTGTTGTATATTGCACTTGCCCCGTACCACCACAACGGTCGCACGTTCTATAAGAAGAGCCGTTTTTAGAGCCGTTGCCACCACAATCGTTGCAAGGTTGGTTTCTTGTATAAGAAATTTCTCTATGACAGCCTTTTGCAGCATCTAAAAACGAAAGTGTGATTTCTAACGTTATATCATCGCCTTTTTCTTTGGTAGGCGCTGATGACCTTCTGCCACCGCCAAAACCACCAAAGATATCGCTGAAAATATCACCGAAATCGCCAAAACCACCAAAGCCACTATTTCCACCAAAACCACCTGTTCTGCCGTTAGGGTCGCCAAAAGTGTCGTAGTTTCTTCTTTTGGTTTCATCAGACAATACTTCGTGCGCTTCGTTTAGTTCTTTAAACTTTTCGGCAGCAACTTCGTCACCTGGGTGTAAGTCTGGGTGGCAAGATTTTACTTTGCTACGATAGGCTTTTTTAATGTCGTCTTGTGAAGCGTTTTTATCAACGCCTAATATACTATAATAATCTTTTGCCATAAGTCTATCCTTTAATAGAATTTTAATGCTATTTTATTTCTGTTTGATTTTGAACTTCGGGTTCGGGACTAGCATTTTTCTTTAAAATATCGTATCTAACTATTGCAATTATTGCTGAAATTGCACCAAGAGCATCGTGGATAAGTGCAATGTAGTAGAGTTTGAACGCACTATTTAGAACCCAAAAAACTAGGTTAATAAAAACTAGTGCGCGATAGTTCTTTTCTTTGATAGAAAAATAACCAATAACTGCGAACACGCCTGCAAGAGTTGAGAAAATATCGTGCCAAGAACTATAAAAGACTATAAAATTAGCAATTTGAACTGCTAAAAATAAGTATAGCCACAATATACTGCTTGCCCATTTAGATTTTCCACGTCTAATAAAAATCAAACCTTGAACTACACCCAAAAGACAGGTAATAGCGCTTACTAGGTCTGCATTTAATAAAAAATACAATACCCATAGCACGCCGTTTATTATGTAAAACTTTAATATGTTATCTCTCTTTTTTAGTTGTAGTTCACAAACTTTTACTATTATCGCTAAAACGCCGATTAAGTTGATTAAAAGCACGTACCATATGCCGATATTATCTTTTAGTGCTGTTATTACGTTTTGCATAGGCGCAAGCATAGTCAAGTTCATTTTTTTTCCCTTTTATTAACGAAACGAACTGAAAGGCATTATTTTACCTTTCAGTTAGCGTTTTTCGTGTTTTTATTTATTATTTGTTGTCGCCGTAGTGGAATTCAGTTCCGTCGTTATTAGGGTTGGTTCCGTTATTGTCACCATTTGGATTTGCACCAGCGTTTGCTTGATAGATTTTAGCGAAAACTTCTTGCGATACTTGTGATAGTTTTTCGTTTGCTTTAACTATTCTATCGTTATCGTTAGATTCAAGTTCTACTTTTGCAAGTTTAACTTCTTCTTCAAGTTTAGCCTTATCTTCGGCAGTAATCTTGTCGCCTAAATCTTTGATGGTTTTTTCGATAGTGAAAATAAGTCCATCTAGTTTATTTTTGTTATCTACTGCTTCTTTACGCTTTTTGTCTTCTTCTTCGTATTTTTTAGCATCGTTTACGGCTTTATTTATATCGTCTTCTGAAAGGTTTGTAGATGCCGTGATTGTAATGTCTTGTGATTTGCCTGTGCCAAGGTCTTTTGCCGAAACTTTAACAATACCGTTAGCGTCGATATCGAAGGTGACTTCGATTTGTGGTATTCCACGTGGCGCTGGTGCGATACCTGCAAGAGCAAATCTACCAAGAGTTTTGTTGTCTGCTGCAAATTCTCTTTCGCCTTGAAGAATATGAATATCTACTTGGGTTTGGTTATCTGCTGCAGTTGAGAAAACTTGTGATTTCTTTACAGGGATAGTGGTGTTTCTTTCGATAAGTTTAGTGCATACGCCACCAAGAGTTTCGATACCAAGTGATAGTGGGGTTACGTCTAGAAGTAAAACGTCTTTAACTTCGCCTGAAAGAACGCCACCTTGAATTGCTGCACCGATTGCAACACATTCGTCTGGGTTAATGCCCTTAAATGGTTCTTTGCCGGTCACTTCTCTTACTTTATCGATAACGGCTGGAATTCTAGTTGAACCACCAACTAAAATAACTTTATCGATTTCGCTATAAGAAAGTTTTGCGTCTTCCATTGCTTTTTTCATAGGAATAACGGTTGCTTCTACAAGGTCTGCCGTTAATAAATCGAATTTTTGTTTGGTAATATCAACGTCTAGGTGTTTAGGACCTGTTGCATCTGCCGTGATAAATGGAAGATTTACGTTGGTTTTGGTCATACCCGAAAGTTCGATTTTTGCCTTTTCTGCTGCTTCTTTAAGTCTTTGCATAGCAAGTTTGTCGCCCGTTAGGTCGATACCTTCTTTTGCCTTAAATTCAGCAACAAGGTAATCCATAACTCTCTTATCGAAGTCGTCGCCACCCAACTTGCAGTTTCCGTTGGTTGCTAAAACTTCAAACACGCCGTCGCCAATTTCCATAATAGAAACGTCGAACGTACCACCACCTAGGTCGTAGATGATAGCTTTTTGAGTTTTGCCTTCTTTATCAAGGCCGTATGAAAGTGCTGCAGCAGTTGGTTCGTTTATAATACGAAGAACGTTTAATCCTGCAATTTTACCAGCGTCTTTGGTTGCTTGGCGTTGGCTATCGGTAAAGTATGCTGGGCAAGTGATTACCGCGTCAGTCACAGGGCCACCTAAATAACTTTCAGCATCTTTTTTAAGTTTGGTTAAAATCATTGCTGAAATTTCTTGTGGGGTATAACCCTTTCCGTCTATTTCTACTCTGTGGTCTGAGCCCATATGTCTTTTAATAGACGCGATTGTTCTATCTGGGTTAGATACTGCTTGACGTTTTGCTACTTGACCTACAAGTCTTTCTCCGTCTTTTTGAAACGCTACAACTGATGGGGTTGTTCTAGCACCCTCAGCGTTTGCTATAACGATTGGTTCGCCGTTTTCCATAACGGCTACGCAAGAGTTTGTTGTTCCTAAGTCTATACCTATTGTTTTCATATTTATATCTCCTTATTTTTTAACACTTATTATTTAGTCACGCTAACGCTAGCGTATCTAATGATTTTTGAATTTAGTTTGTATCCTTTTTGGAATACTTGTTTACAAATATCGCTTTCTTCGCCTTCACCTTTTTCGGCTTGCATAACTGCTTCTGCGATATTTGGGTCGAAAGGCTTACCGGTTGGGTCGATTTCTTCTACGCCGAAGGATTCTAGCGTGTCCATAAACTTTTTCTTTATGGCTTTAAGTCCTTCCATCGTTTTTTCATCAAGTTCCATTTTAAGCGCCCAGTCTAGCGTGTCGCCGATGGGAAGAATTTTTAATAGAACTTCTACCCTACCTTCGTTAAAAGCATCAGTATAAATTTTTGCATTGCGCTTTTTGTAGTTATCGAACTCTGCAACGCATCGCATCCATTTATCTTTATATTCTTCGACTTGTTTTTTTAGAGTATCTATTTCAGCCGTGAGAATTTGAGTTTTGGTTTTTGGTTTTTCTTTTGTCGTTTGTGTTGTTTGAGTATTTTCGGTTTTTACGTTTTGGTTGTTTTCTTCCATTTTGCACCTACTTGTTTTTACTAATAATGTCTTCTAAAATTTTGCCAACGCCTTCTAGCACGGAAACTACCTTTTGATAATCCATACGAAGTGGGCCTATAACCCCGTAAGTTCCTATATCTACGCCACTATGCGAATAGGTTGCCGTTACAAGTGAACAATCTTCGGGCATTTTTTTACCGTTTGAATCGCCTATTTTTATGTTTATCTCTATACTATCGTTAGAACTTGCCAAAAGGTCGGCAAGCCTTTCTTTACTTGTCACTACCGATAAAAAGTTTTTAACCTTTTCGGAATCCGAATTGTAATCAGAGTGGTCTAAAATCTTGCCTTCGCCTTCAAGAAGTATTTTGTTTTTATCTTTTTCGATATATTCTTCAATCGCGCTCATAACGTTATCGAAGATTTCACGATAAAGGTCGAACTCCTTAGAAATTTCAGCACCAAGTTTTAATATTTCACCTATCTCTCTGCCCGTGAAGATTTTTGAAATCAACCTACTTGCTTCTAGTATTTGATTGTCGCTCATATTTTCGGGAATTTCGATGTATTTATCTTTTATCAAAACGTTCTCGGTGACGATTAAAAGTAAGGCTTGGGTTGGTTTATACCTAAAAATGTCTAATTTAACAATTTTCTCTTTATCGCTGTGCATAGTGTGTGCGATAGAAGTATAACCCGTTAATTCGCTTATTACTTTTACGGCAGACGACACTACGGTTTCTAGGTTGTTAGCGTGGTTTTTGAAAGCGTTTTTAATGGTTGCAATTTCCTTAGTAGTAAGTTTGCTCTTATCCATTAGTTCGTTAACGTATAACTTATACGCTTCTATCGATGGAACTCTACCACTAGAAGTGTGTAATTGCGTTAAGTATCCCATTTCTTCTAGCCCTGCAAGTTCCGAACGTATAGTTGCCGAACTTATGTCTTTCATATATTTTTCGGCTATACTCTTACTAGATACAGGTAATGCCGTTGAAATATAATCATCTACAACGTACTGCAAGATTTTACGTTTTCTATCTGAGAGTTTCATTACTCTTTTTCCCCTAGCACTTTGTTTTTGGATTTGTTAGCACTCTTAACGCCCAAGTGCTAACTTTGACTAAATTTTACAACTATTATGAGCCTTTGTCAAGAGTTTTATGGCAATTTTTTGAAAATTTTTTTAGAGTAGTTTTTTTGGTATAAATTAAGCCATAGAAAATATTTTTCTATGGCTTAAAAATCAAAAAATTTGCTTGATTTAGGCTAATTTTACGGCTTAATAAGTTATTTTCTTATAGAGCCGTTGCCCACGATTTTATATTTTGTGGTGACAAGCGCTTCGGTGCCCATTGGACCACGCGCGTGAAGTTTTTGAGTGGAAATCCCCACTTCTGCGCCAAGCCCGAAAATCTCTCCGTCCGAAAATCTTGTAGATGCGTTATGGTAAACTGACGACGAGTCGATTAAGTCCATAAATAGATTAGCGTTTTGCTCGTTTTCGGTAACGATACACTCAGAGTGCCCAGTTGAGTGTTCATTGATATGCGCTATCGCTTGTTCTACACTAGAAACCACTTTAACCGAAATTATCGCATCACAATACTCGGTGTAAAAATCTTCGTTGGTGGCTCTTTTTAAGTATGGATAGCCTTTTATAACTTCATAACTTAATTCATCTGCTCTAATTTCTACTTTTTTTTCTAGTAGTTTATTAGCAATTAGTGGCAAAATATCATTTAACACGTTTTTATGAATTACAAGCGATTCACACGCGTTGCACACGCTATATCGTTGAGTTTTAGCGTTAAACACTACGTTAACCGATTTATCAACGCTAGCAAACTCATCTATATAAACGTGGCAATTACCCGTGCCCGTTTCGATTATAGGAATTGTGGCGTTGTTTACGGCATTTTGGATAAGAGCCTTGCCACCCCTTGGAATTAAAAGGTCTACGTATTTATTAAGTTTAAGTAGGGCGTTAGTAGTTTCTCTAGAAGTGTCTTCGATAAGCAAGATTGCATCTTCGGTAACCCCACTATCTTTTAGGGCTTTTTTGAGAACGCTAACTACTGCCGTGTTTGAATTTATAGAGTCGCTACCACCTTTTAGCATCGTCACGTTGCCAGACTTAAAGCATAGCCCGAAAGCATCAGCCGTTACGTTTGGGCGCGATTCGTATATAATACCAACAACGCCAAAAGGAACGGTTATCTTTTGTATTTTTATGTCTTGATATTCGTTTTCGTATGAATAAACCACATTCCCTAGTGGAGATTTTGCGTTAGCAATTTTAACAAGTCCGTCTGCCATGCCTTTTATTACAGCATCGGTTAGTTTTAGCCTATCGATAAAAGATTCGGCCATACCTTTTTTAGTGGCGTTCTCTACGTCTAAAAGGTTTTTTTCTTTTAGAAATTCTTTGCTATCAATAAGGTATTCAGCACATAGTTTTAGTGCTGAATTTATTTTTTCTTCACCTATTCTTGCTATTTCTTTTTGAGCCGTTTTTGCTCTAATTCCTAGCGAAATTAAATCAAACATTTTTGTCTTTCCTTGTCTTAAATATGAGTTTTAGTTTGTTTTTTACTTTTAGTCTAAACTTATAACATTTAATTCTTCTACGCCTTTTTTTAGCATTACCATAATATTTAGAAACCCTTTTTAAGTATTTTGGATTTCTAGCGCCGATAAATTTTTTGCGTTTATAGTAGCAATCCATTATCCCAAAAACGCTATCTTTTTTTACTAGTTCGGCGTCTAGTAGTCCATCGCCACACACGATAAAATCTTCGCCTTGTTTACCGATTACTCTGTGCAATACTTCTCGCCCGTTTTCTAGTTCGTAAAATATAACGTCGTAAATTTCTATTTCGCGCTCTACCTTTTTTATAACCACGGTGTTTTTATGGTTTTTTATAAAAGGCCACATACTAACGCCGTTGGGCGAAAAAGCAACGCTTTTTTGTTTTTCTAGTATGTCCTTTACCCTGTTTTTGCCAGTTCTTTCCATACTAATCTTCAAACGCTTTTATGCCCAAAACAGATTCTACGGGAAGTGAGAACACAACGCCGTGTGCCTCTGTGTTATAGCCTGCATTTTCCATTATAGCAGTCATTATAGCATCTCTTTGTTCGTTTTTAGCAACGATATAAACCATTTCTTTTTCTTCTGAAATGCTAACGCCAAAGAATTTTGCTTTATCCGTGCCCGTGCCTTTGGCTTTTAAAACCGTGCCACCCGTTGCACCAGCGTTTCTTGCTGAATCCATTATTATATCCGTATTGCCCTTATCGGCTATTGCTATTATTAAACTATATTTAATTTCTTTTTCCACGTTGGTTTCCTCCGTCTCAATAGGACTTTCGCCCACAAGATAATTTTTTGCACTTTCTCCACCTATCGCACCCGTAGGCATAAATATCGCTATGCCGTTGCCCGAATACGTTAGGTCTGTTTTGTTGTTTAAATCATAACAAATTTCTTTTAGGTCGCTCTCCCTTACGTGTGCCATTAGCATTACTTTTTCAGTTCGTTCAAGTGAAAGCATATTAAGAAGCCCGTCCGTTGCTGTTCCTAAACAGAATTTCGACGTTATATAAGTGCAGTTTTTTTCTTTTAAAAAGTCTATATACTGCCCTTCTTGTTCTCTATGTGTAATTAAAATTACAAATTTTAGTCCTTTCATATTATCACCTAATCAATAATAGATTCTTTTTCTTTTGGCATTGTTTCAGTAGCATAGGCAAGTTGTTTTTGCGCTTTTGCTTTCTTAATTCTAAATACTAACCCGAAAATTTGAATTGTTAGTAGTGGCACCATTGCAACCATTGCCACCACTCCGTAGCCGTATAGCGCAACGTCTCCACTCATTGCCGTGCATACGCCAAGCGCGAACGGAACGGTAAACCCTGCCGTCATTGCGCCACTAGCAACCCCGCCCGCATCGAACGCGACCGCCGTGAAAATATCGGGTGTTATAAAAGATAAAACTAGCGCGATAACGTAGCCGGGAATTAAAAAGTACATTACGTTTACGTTAAATAGTATTCGCATAAGCGCAAGTCCTACTGAAATACCAACTGCTATCATAAGCGAAGTTCTTAACGCTTTTTTAGAGATAGCACCATCGGTCACTTCAAAAACTTGTTCGCATAAAACGTGAACGGCAGGTTCAGCGCTAACTACGAAAAAGCCTAGCAACACACCGATAGGAATTACCAGAACTCCGTTTCCAACTAACGCTAGGCTACTGCCTAGAATATAGCCGATTGATGAGAAACCACCGTTTGCGCCTAGTAAGAATAAAACTAGCCCGATAAACACGTATAACACGCCGGTAAATATTTTAACGATTTCGGCTTTTGTTAGCCTTGAACCGAAGATTAAACTTATTAAAAAGAATAAAACGATAGGTAGCAATGAAAGACCAACTTCTTTAACGTAATGCACGATAGAAGTGGCAAAAAACGCGAGCATTTCTTTGGAGTTAGTAAAACCTGCAACGCCGTATGATGGGCTTGTGAAAGTTTCAGGCCTAAATATAATACCTAAAATCATAACTGCGATAATTGGCCCGATAGAGCAAAGTGCAGTTAAGCCAAACCCGTCTTGTTCGGCATTTTTATCCGTACGCATTTCGGCAACACCCGTACCGATTGCGATAATAAACGGAACGGTCATCGGCCCAGTGGTCACGCCCCCCGAATCGAACGCGATAGGCACGAACGATGATGGAACAAAGTAAGAAAGCACGAAAACGGCAATATACAATAAGATTAGCAATATTGAAAACCTTATTTTAAGGATTATTCTTAAAAAGCCGATTACTAAAAACACGCCAACGCCCACGCCAACGGTTATCAAAAGAGTCCATTTTTCAATAGTTGCTGAAAGTTGACCTGATAGTAGTTGCAAATCTGGTTCCGAAATAGTGATAAATAGCCCAAGCATAAAGAACACGGGCATTATTACCCATAACCTTTTACTTTTAATTACGGTTTTACTAACGTAGTTCCCGATAGGCGTCATCGAAGCGTCTGCCCCAAGTGTGAATAGTCCTATGCCAACGGTGACGAAAAACGCACCAACTACAAACGCTAGAAAGGTAGAACTATCAATAGGCGCAAACGTAACGGATAGCACTAAAACAATAAGTGTTATAGGAAAAACCGACGTGAACGCCTCTTTTATTTTAGAAGATATTAAGTTTTTTCTTGCTAGTGATTTGTTTCTTCTCATTTTACAATAAATTCTTTATTTCGTGTAAGGCATTTACCGTGTAATCGGGGTTTACCTTATATGGTGGGGATAATTTTTCAAAATTAAACCAAATGGTTTTTATTCCAAAATTCTTTCCGCCTAGTATATCTGCCGTAAGCGAATCACCTATCATAACCATTTTGGTTTTGTCTTTAATTTCAAGTCTTTCTAAGCACTTTTCAAAAAACCTTGGGTCTGGTTTAGGAACACCAAGTTCCTGTGAAATAAATTTATGCGATAAATATTTATCTATACCAGAGTTTTTTAATCTTTCTATTTGTTGAACGTATGGCGCGTTAGACGCTGAACATAAGATATATTTTTTTGAAAGATATTCAACTATATCCATAGCACCTTCAACAAAAACGGTGCAATAGTTTAGGTTTTCTAAAAAATGCTTTTCAAAAACCTTGCCGTCAAAGTCTATTTTAAGTTCGTTAAATATTATATTAAAACGAATTTGGTGTAGTTCTTCGCGCGTGATTATCTTTTTCTCAACGTCGTGCCAAAGTTTATCGTTTATTCGCTTAAAAACGTTATAATAGCCTTGCTCATATTTGAGATTAAATTGTTCGAAAGTGATTTTTAGGCAGAGTTTAGCGTTTTCGTTAAAATCCAAAAGCGTGTTGTCCACGTCTAAAAATACTACTTTTATATCTTTTAACATACTAAAATTCGTAGTCTACTGCAATAGAACTTTCCCTAACTTTATGCATATGCGTTTTTACAACTTCGCAATGGTATTTATCGTTTTGGTAGTCTTCTAACGCCGTTTTGTCCTTTAACACAACTTCTAAAATAATATCGTAAGAACGTTCGCTTTTAAGAAAGTCTTTATGAGCGCAAAGGCTTTCTATAACGCTAATTTTTCCGTTCATAGAATTTAGTATTTCTACGGCTTTATCTATATCTTCGCCCTTTTTTAACTTAAAGCATACAACGTGTTTTATCATAAGTATCTCCAAATAATATTCTACTATAATTGTACCACATAATTTACTCTTTTGCAATAGAAAAAAAAGCCCTAAAATTAGGGCTTTTTTAATTTTATTATATTTTAATATTATCACGACTGATTGATATACCAGAACGCTTTAATATCTGAACTATATTGTTCGTCTTCTGGCAAGCAAATTTCGATGGTTGCTTTTAGGCGGATATCCTTTGAAGATGCACCAATTAAAATTTCAAAATGACCGTTTTCTACGTACCAGTCTTTGGTGTTCACGTCGAAGAACGCAAAGTCGCGTTTAGAAAGTTTAAAGGTAATTCTCTTTTCTTCGCCGGCTTTAATAAAGTCCTTAGAGAAGTGTTTAAGTTCTTTATAAGGGCGAATTACCATTGAAAGCACGTCGCGTATATAAAGTTGCGAAACTTCTTTCGCGTCAACGTCACCAACGTTTTTAATGGTGTATGAAACTTCGTAATCAAGTTCGCTAATCTTTTTAACGCTGATATCTTTATATTCAAAGTCGGTATAAGATAACCCGTAGCCAAATTCGTACATAACGTCTATATCGTATCTATCGAAATGACGATAACCAACCATAAGTCCGTCGTTATACCAAACGGCAGTTCCGTCACCCGTTTCGTCACCACAGAACGTATCGTTTAAGTCTAGTGGCCAAGTTTCAGTAAGTTTACCACTTGGGCAAACCTTACCAGAAAGAACGTTTGCAAGTGCGTGGTGCACGCCTTGACCAGCATAGCCAACGTACACGATTGCTTTTGCACAATGTTCCCAAGGCGTTACGTCGATAACGCTACCTGAATAGATAACTACTACTAGATTTTCGTTGATTTTCGATAGATTGATAATCATATCTTCTTCTATCTTATCAAGTCTAATTTTAGTTCTATCTGCACCTTCTCTTTCGTAAAAATCTTCGTTGCCGACACATAAAATAGCAACGTCTTTACCATAAGATTCTTTGTATAAGTATTTATAGTAGGTTGGATTCCAGTCGATACTTCTATAAGCAAAGTTCCCATTATATTTTACGTTTGCATCAGGAAGTACTTTTGAAAGCGTGGTTGCAAGGTTAGGAATCTTATATTCTGTCGTAACTCTTGCAGCGCCACCGCCCGAATATTCAGGCATATTTGCAAAATAACCATTTACGATTATATCGCCTTTTGTAAGTGGTAAAATATTATCTTCGTTTTTAAGTAGAACGATACCTTCTTCGGCAATTTTGATAGCAATTTCGGTACGTTCTTCTTTGGTGGTAGTGATTTTCTTTTTATCGTTTTCGGTTTTATCGATAAGTTCAAGTATACGTTCTACACAAACGTCGATATCCGCTTCGGTAATGTAGCCTTTTGCAAGACCGTATCTAATTTCGTTTTCGTGCCCTTCGTCGTATGGCATACGAAGGTCTAGACTAGCCCTAACAGATTTCCAAGAATTGTGAACTGCTGCCCAGTCTGAAACAATAAGTCCATCAAAACCTAACGCTTTACGTAATAAATCGTCCATTAAAGGTTTGTGTTCTGCAACAGCACAGCCGTTTACAAAGTTATAAGAACACATTATAGTCCAAGGTTTTGCTTCTAGTGAAATTTCAAATGGAACGGCATATAGTTCTCTAAGCGTTCTTTCGTCGATATCGCAAGACTCTGATAGTCTATCAAACTCTCTGTTATTTGCAATATAGTGTTTTAAACTTGTGCCTATACCCTTTGCTTGAACGCCTTCGATAAACGCTTTACCCATACGGCCGGCAAGAATTGGGTCTTCTGAAAAATATTCGAAGTTTCTGCCGTTAAGTGGCGTTCTTTTAATATTCACGCCCGGTGCAAGCAATACGTCTATCCCTTGTTCTATACACTCATCAGCAATGGTGTTGCCTTGAAGATAAGCAAGTTTTGTATCCCAAGAATTTGCAAGCGTCACAAAAGATGGCATTGCAGTTGAAGGAGTTATCTCCCATTGTAAATTTGCTTTTCTTGGGCCACTAGGTCCGTCGTTCATTTGAAGGGCTTTAACCTTGCCGTTTGCATCAAACGTCTTGTTCCCCGGAACGCCGTTTAAGAGCGTGATTTTTTCATCTAGCGTTAATTTTTTAATGTCGAATTTCATTTATTTCTCCTTTTATAAATCAAGCAAAACTTTATTAAGCATTTTAATTAAGTTTGTATAATTG